>NZ_JBHKFI010000008.1:0-181153 GCF_042263505.1 Cytobacillus sp. Hz8
TGTAAACAATTTTTTACTCATAATTCTCCATCTCCGCGTATTTCTCTATGTTGTTCTTTAAATTATACAAAAAATACCCTATAGAAAGAGCACTTTTTTAAGTGTCTATTCTATAGGGTACATTTTACATTGTGTAAGCCTCTTTTTTGAATTCCGACTCACTCATCGAGACAAGCGCGGTTTCGTTTGCATTTTTTCTTTAAATTCCTTTAAAAGCTCGTCACCGGATAAGCCTTTTTGCATAAGGTCCTGAAGCAATAGTTCTGCATATTCGCTTCTCAGTCTCCGAAGATTTCCTTTTAAAATGACGCTGATATGCTGGTCCAATTTTTTAATGCAATGAATGGTGGCTGTGAACGGGGCAGGGAAGTTATCCTTCTTCGTAATGACGACTTGAATGTTGATGGTTTGAGCTTTTTCGACAATTTGCTGAAAATAATCATGATAGGTCGCGAGGGTATAAGCTTCAATTAACCAAGTATTGCTTTCGTCTTCTTTATTAATAATTAATCCATCCTCAAGCACGATATCTTTTAATCCGGCTTGCTCCTCGATCTGTAACGAGACTAATTTGAAAGTCTTCACCTATTTCCCTCCCACTCCATTTTTCCGAACATTTGCTTAATTATATCATAGAAAGAAATGAAAGCGAATTGGACCTGGGCGAAATTTCATTTGTCGAAAAAAATCTGTAGAAATTTGCAAAATAGAGAATTTCTTATCTTTTTTATAAAAATAAATGAGGAAAGACGTCCCTTTTTTCTTTTTCCCAACACTAAATAGACCCAGAAATGTAAATTTGGCAAGTTTACCACCCTAGCTTTAAGTTGGTATGATAGTCCTATCCCATATGAAAGGAGAGAGAGTATGATCAACCAAGTCACGTTAGTGGGCCGATTAACGAGGGATCCCGACCTGAAAATCACTTCTGATGGGAATTCTGTGGTGAATATTACACTGGCTGTTAATCGGCATTTTCGGAATCATAATGGGGAGATCGAAGCGGATTTTGTTCAGTGTACTTTATGGCGAAAAAATGCGGAGAACACAGCGCTGTATTGTAAAAGAGGTTCATTAATTGGCATCACGGGAAGAATTCAAACGCGGTTTTATGAGAATCCAAATAACAAAAGGATTTATGTCACAGAAGTTATCGCTGAATTTGTTCGTTTCTTAGGTCCCAAAAAGGCAGATAACCAAGATAAGCAGGATAAGGAGGCTTTTATTTCGTGAAACCAATCGTGTTAAAGGAGGGGACATTATAAACAATCGATATGAGTTTTTACCTATTAAGCGTATGCGAACTTTATCCTTGATAAGGAGGTATGTGTTGGATGATCGATTTAAACAGTCGGGAAAAAAGCATGGAACAATTAACGGAACATCTCATTAAAATGTTGGGGAAATCCAATGAGAAAATCATCGAGCTCAGTAAACGGGTAAGTCAGCTTGAATTGATTGTACTCCAATCCGTCCAATTAAACGCCCCTAAGAAACGGCCATACACCGTCATTACAACTTCTAATCAACCAGCCACACAGGAAATTCACAGACATTCTTCTATTCATATTCACCAATAAAGGGGCACTACATTATGTTGATGGTACGAAAATTTTTTAGCGAAGGAAGGGGAGTGGGAAAGGCAGTTTTCGATTAACCTTCATGTAAAATGACATTCCTTCACTTAGAGAGAATCAATGATATCCTCAATATATCCTCATCTATTCCGGTAATCACATGCCGGGATTTTTTTATACCCAATTCCGTTCATTCCGAAGCAGTCTTAGCTTATCTGATAATGCCATCACTTTGCACCACCGTTAAGTAATTAATAAGAATAAACTTAACGGGAAACAAGGTAAAACGGGGTTAGTGTGCATAATACAAGCAAATAGATTTGTGAATATTATGAACAATCCAGATAATAGAAGGAAATTGACGGAAATCGTCGAAAAATAAAATATGGTACAATTTTACTAAAAAGGAGTGTTCTGTTAATGGAAGGTCATGAAGTCCCTAAGGAATGGGAAGTATGTTTACTTTACATCAATGACCGACAAATGGATCAGCAAATCGAAATTAAGGAATCACCAACATTTTTTGATGCTTTACAAGCATTAAAGCCAGAAGCCAACAGAAAAACGCAATTTCAAATCCTCCCTCTGGCTAGGAAAACCTCACTCAAATTTCTCCACCAGACCTCTCTAAATCAAAATACCATCAATCTGACATTCAATCTGCCTTCAAAATCGATTGTTGTCGAAAATCAGTCATCTAGCGAGCAAGTGTGTCATCTGCTTTCCTATCTAATGATGAAAAGGGGCAATAAGGTTCTTTATATGGCGCAAAAGCCGAGGCGGGATGATTTGAAAGCGAAACGAAGGAAAAAGGAGCCTCTGCCAACAATGGGCGCCTATTGCAGGGGAAAAGGAGAGAAAGAGGAAATAGGAGATTGCAATTCGGATCTATTTAAGTGAGATAGTGAGATTTTGCTGTCTTTTTACCCAAATTTTGAGGGAAAAGAAAAGTGGTTGAAATCATTTAATCAATTTATAATAAATCTAGGGAAGGTGAACGGATGGATAAACAAATTTTAGCGATTTTATTGGAGCTTCAAAAGGATATGACCGAAGTAAAAACGGATATGACTGAAGTAAAAACGGATATCACCAAAGTAAAAGCGGATATGACTGAAGTAAAAACGGATATCACCAAAGTAAAAGCGGATATGGCCGAAGTAAAAACGGATATGACTGAAGTAAAAGCGGATATGGCCGAAGTAAAAACGGATATGACCGAAGTAAAAACGGATATCACCAAAGTAAAAGCGGATATGGCCGAAGTAAAAACGGATATCACCAAAGTAAAAGCGGATATGGCCGAGGTAAAAACGGATATCACCAAAGTAAATACAGATATCCAAGAAATCAAAGAAACTGTAAATAGAATTGAAATTTCTCTAACAGAAGATGTTATCAGTATACTGAAGGTACAGAAAAAGAAAACAGATTTTGAAGTAGAATATCTCAATAACAGATTAACAGAAATGGACAAGCGCCTGTTTCATCTTGAAAAGCGAATAGAATATTAAGTTCAATCCTGGTATGAATAGGATGATGAGATGAATATGGTAAAGAAGCTGTGATTTTGATAAAAAATCTCAGCTTTTATTTTGTGACGGAGAGATAATACACAATCAATCAGCTTTCTCAAATGTTAGACGCAAAAAACCAAAGTGAAAACAAGCACAAAAAAGCAGAGAGAAATCCCAAAATCCTCTCTGCTTTATCTTACGACAACAGCACCAATTCCCGCAGGTCCTCTGTCGACAGCTCGGTAATCCAATTATCGCTCTGAATAATTTGATCATTCAGCGACTGCTTCTTTTCAAGCATCGCATCGATTTTTTCCTCCAGCGTTCCGGTTGAGATGAATTTATGAACGTGGACGAAGCGATCTTGACCGATGCGATAGGCGCGGTCGGTTGCTTGATTTTCAACAGCGGGGTTCCACCAGCGATCATAGTGAATCACATGGTTGGCCGCCGTTAGGTTTAAGCCGGTTCCGCCTGCCTTTAATGATAAAATAAAGACGGGGAACTCTCGGTTTTGGAAGGAGGCAATCATCGAGTCACGCTGACTTTTTGCCACACTGCCATTTAAAAACGGAACGGTGATCCCGTATTTTTTTTCAAGAATGCGCTTGATGATATTGCCCATTTCGATATATTGGGTAAAAATTAAACAGCTTTCCTCTTGGTTGAGGACAGCTTCGACGAGCTCATTTAATTTTTCGAGCTTAGTTGAACGCTCCAAGACCTGATGCGGCTTTTCTTCCTTTAAATAAAGAGCAGGGTGATTGCAGAGCTGCTTTAAGCGGCCGAGCATTTGTAAAATCAAGCCCTTTCTTTCAAAACCTGATAGGGATTCCAGGCCGTCAAAGGTGTCGCGCACCAATTGCTCATAAAGGGAAGCCTGTTCAACCGTTAATGGGCAATATTCTTTCTGTTCCAGCTTATCAGGTAAATTCAAAGCAACTTCCTCATCCTTTTTCGACCGTCTCAGTAAAAATGGGCGAATCAGGGCTTGGAGCTCTTGAACCTTTTCCTTATCATCATCCTTTTCAATGGGAAGGACAAAACGCTTTTGGAATTGTCCGAGGCTGCCGAGATAACCATGGTTGGTAAAATCAAAAATGGACCATAGCTCGGACAAGCGATTTTCCATCGGTGTTCCGGTTAAGGCGATGTGATGTTGGCCGCGCAGCTTACGAACCGCACGGGACTGCTTCGTGTGGGCATTTTTAATATTCTGCGCCTCATCGATCGCAATCGTTCCCCAAGTGATGGCTTCAAAATCCTTTAAATCAAGATGACTTAGACCATAAGAGGTAAGAACCACATCCACCTCGGTAATCTCGCGTGCGAAATCTTCTCCCTTTAGCCGATTCGAGCCATAATGAAGATGAGTCTTCATCGAAGGGGCAAAGCGCTCGATCTCTTTCTGCCAGTTCCCTAAAACAGAGGTCGGACAAATAATCAAGGCGGGCCCTGCCGCTTCGCCTTGTTCTTTCACGGAGAGCAAGTAGGAAATTAGCTGAATTGTTTTACCGAGTCCCATATCATCTGCGAGCACAGCCCCAAATCCATACTTCCGCAAAAATAGCATCCAGCTCATTCCCAGAACCTGATATGGGCGAAGCTCTCCGCGAAAGCTTTGAGAAACTGGTTCTTCTGGCAAGGTCTTTATATCACGGAGTTGGGAGACCATTTTCTTCCACGAACGATTCATTTCGATTTGAATCCGGGCAAAGGCTTTCGGATCATCGAGCGAATCGGTTTCGACTTCCTCTTCGTTCATGAGCTCCTGGGCAATTAAATCCCGAACATGCAGTCCTTCTTTTTCGGCTTGCTTCATTAAGTCTTGAATCTGCTTGACAAATCCGGGATCGAGTTTAATCCAGCGGCCGTGAATAAACACGAGTCGGCGTTTTTCTTCAACAAGCTGTGAAAATTCATCCTCGGAAAGATCGACACCATTCATGGAGAAGCGCCAGTCATAATCGAGAACCGCCTGCAGCCCGACAAAGGACGGACGATGGCTGGCACTATTGCCTTTGACGCGTGCCTTAATCTTTAATGAAGCACTCTTCATCGCCTGCCACCACGCGGGAAGAAGGATCTCCACGCCTAATGCGAGCAGGATTTCACTTGCCTCCGTCAAAAACTCCCATGCTTCTGTTTCCGTCAGTTCCTTCGCAATCCCGTGCTTCCCGCGAAGCCAAGGGAAGAGACGAATCCAACGCTCCTGTTCGCGATCGACAACATCGAGGGTATCCAGCCAATCAGAAGGCATATTGGAATCGTTGCCTGCATCCACAACGAAGCCAGGCTCCGCTTTTCCTCGTAAAAAGATTCCTAAATCCCAGGAGCCATCGATCTCCGCCGGCTCTTCTAAGCGAAGCCCAATCGTAAATGGGGTGGCGTTTTCCTTTAAACCAAGCCACTCTGACCAAGTTTCCTCATCAAAATAGGCAGCTAATGCCTCCTGCGGCAGTTGCTGCTGCTGCAGGGCTTCAATTTTATCGCCAAAATGCTCCTTCAGCTCTTTATTTCTCTCTAAATAGGAATGAAGTGCATGATGGAACCATTGATGAACAAAGGTTTGGACGGAAATTTCGCCATCAGTGGCTTCGATCGCTTGCTCCCAGAAGGAGGCGCCGAATTCTTGCTGCACCCGTTCAGGCAGTGCCCAGCGAAAGTTGCCTTCTTCCCAAGCATGAAAGTCAGGAAGCCAGTCTTTTTCGATAATTGCTTCATAAATCACGGGAGCAGCGGATAAGCAAATATGGGCATTTTCGTCCCAGTGCCAATCAATGAACGTATTAAATTCCTCATTCGAAAGCATCGTCACAAGCTGCCAACCATTAACAGCAATACCTGGAATACCATTGACCTTTGTTTCCGAAAGCATCGTGCCATAAAAGCTTTCTGCGTGGCGAGAGAAAAGGAGATATCTCCATCCGCCCGGTTCGATAAATTGTTCCTTATGGTTTTGCGCAGTGATATAGTACTCGTCCTTTAACGGTTGAATATTAATTTTAATTGTTCTCGTCTTAAGCATCGATCAGCTTACCCCTTTTGCATTCTTCCTGAAATGCGCGCAATCGCTTAGTGGATTGTAATAATTCTGTGAGGAAGGTGTTCCATTCCTCAAGCCGCTTCATTTTTTTATAAAGTGTCCGCAGCTTTTTCATTTGCTTGACTGCCTCGCGGTAATTCGCGCGATTTTTTAAATTGATATTTTTTTGGATCGATTGGTGATAAAGCGGCAGGAGTTCCGCTGGTCTTTCTTTAGCGATTAGTTTCACAATATCACTGGATACCGAGCTGATATCAAAGCCTAAATAGGCAATCAACTCACTCCATCTGGAATAATTCCCCTGGTCGATGAGAAAATATTCGTAGTTTCGCGCGCTGTAGGGGAGTGTCTGCGCAAGCAGCTTCTCCCAACGTTCCGTATCATGATTCCCTTCACTATATTCGCTTATGGCACTCAAAGCCCATTTGCTAAAATCAATGCAGCTATACGGATCATATAGTTCATCTAAATAAGGGCGGATGATGGCAATCAGTTGGTCAATATAGCGTTCCATCCGTTTCCACTCTTTTTGCGACTCCAATAATTTTAACCAATACAATAAGTAGGGAGCGATAGGCGTATCCATTCTCTTCATGAGGGATAAAGCATCCTCATCTTGCCCTAATAAAATTTGCTGATGCATGATTCCGACCAAGAGAGAAGCATTCTCCTTTTCCGCTGGCAGCCTTTCCTGCAGGTGCTCAAGCTCCTCCTCACGCCAAATTTTCTTTTTAAAAAAGGAGGTCCAGAGAATGCGATAAATATCGACCCTTTCAAATTCCAATACCTGCTTTTCCATTAAAAGCGCAGCACAATCCTTCCGCAATCTTTCAAGAAATGGATCGAAGGCAAAGGGTAAAGCCTGAACATGCAGGGAATCAATGCTATCCTCAATATCATCCATTAGTTTTAAAAAGGCATGGTGGTAATAGCGGTTAATATCCTCCTCACTATGACCAAGCTCATGGCTCAATTGATACAGTAGGCGAAAAGAATAAATGGAACTTATTAATAGATAGAGCTGCTTCCATTCCGCTTCCCTTGGGGCATCGGCATGCAGTCTTCTTCGATACATATGAAAAAGTTCCGGGACGATATATGGATTGAGAGACTTTTTCCCACGCATGATGGTCTTAAAGCTCTCCTTGAAGCTCGCGATCCAACGGTCATAATCTGGCGGCAGCACACCCGTATTCTTCAGCAAACCCTTTGCCTGTTCCATGCCCCATCTGGAGGCTGCCTGACGTTCGCGAATGGGTTTTCGCCAATCCTCGACCCATTCCGAAACACTTTCCACATTTGCATATACAAAGAAGAAAGCAGCAAGCTGATGCCGACAAAGCTCCCCAGTCGGACACGTACATTTACTTATGGACAAAAAATTCAAATCCACCACGACGTGAACGGGCGTCACATCTTGAATCGTAGCTGTAATCTGTTCGCTATCCAATCGTGCCTTGGAAACTAGCCCCTGTCTATATAAAAGCAGCCCCTTTTGCACAAGACGAGCGTCCTCTTCTTTCTCTGGCCGCAATGTTTCTTTCCACTGCTCAGCAGAAGCTCTCAATAGCTCTGCGGTCTGCTCTGGAACCTGAGGCATATGTGTGCACCCCCTCATTTAATTATCCGATTTCTAAAATTCAATTATAACATTTCTTGGGCAAAGTCCGCATTATGGGGTACAATAATATTGTCATATGTTGTCAATTAGTTTTTCTACGTTCATCGAAGGAATGGGGAAAAGGCAGGATTCTGACGATTAAAATTTGAATCTTTTGAATTGGTTCCGTTTTTGGAGAAAAATGGATTTTTGTAAGAATCTATTCCTTGAACTATTCCAATCTAGCATAGTCAAAAACAGGAGGGCCCTATGGATTATCATGTGCAGCTTTTTCGCGGAATCATTCATCCCAAAATCAGTGCATACCAGCTACAGAAGGCGGAACAGATTTCAGCGCTAGTGAAAAAGATGATGTTGCTTTTTTTCTCAAGCCTCCTTCTATTTGCATTAAGCGCCTATTTCGGAATTGGAAATGAATCAATCTCCAAAACGATAAACAATTGGTCAGCGGAGGAGTTTGAGGCGCGTAAGCTATGGTTTGCATTAGGACAGGTTGTGTGGGGAGTGATATGGACAGGCTTTATTCTTTTTTTTCCCGCGCTTCTTTATTGGATCTTAACCGATCTGGAATATCGGAAACTTCTCGTGTTGCAGCTTTTTGCAGGGGTCATTTTATTATTGGAAAAATTAGTGCTTCTTCCGTTTCAATATCAACTTGGAATCGACGTGCAATCATCGCCATTTTCCTTAGGAGTTCTGGCCCAATACATAACGAACAATCGTTTTCTTATCGGCTTTTTCGGGGCGATTACGCTATTTAAAGTGGGAATCATGTTCTTGCAATATCATTATCTCAAAATCCTAACAGATAGAACCTCGAAGCAGCTTATATTCATTATTTTATCTATTAATCTCTTTTTCTGGATTTTTACAGCAATCCTCTCGATGATTCCATTGGATAAGCTGATTTAAGGGGGATGAGCAGAGATGAATTGGAAGAAATGGACGATAGCAGGAGCCATCTGCGTTTTTTTTGTAGGAAACACCTATTTAATTGTTAGATCGGACAGCAAGGTCAAGCGGGCGAATGCCGTTGATAAGTGGACGGTTGTCAAACAGGAGGACCTGGTCTCAACAAAGAAGGGAAAAGGAGTCATTACTCCAGCTGAAGAAAAGCATGTCTATTTCGATGAAAAGGTAGGTTCATTCGGAAAATTCCTCGTAGCAGAGGGCGACACGGTGCAGGCGGGAACTCCTCTATTCGAATACTCTTCTGCAAACGGAGAGGCGCGAAAGACGCAGCTTGAAGCAGAAGTGACGAAGCTGGAAAAAGAAATAACGGGGATTGAGGATCATATCAGCGAGCTGGAAGATTTATTGGCTGATCTACCGGAGCAATCGAAAAAGGACAAAGAATCCAATCAAGCCTTAAGGCTTTCTTTAGAACAGGATATTCAAGCAAGAGAGGAACAGAAGACGAGACTCCAAGCAGAAGTAGATAAATATAATGACCTGATCGCAGCAGAGGATGATTCCTTGACGAATCTTACGGTAACAAGTGAAATCGCCGGAGTCGTGAAGGAGATTAGCAGTAGCTTGAAAAATCCCGTCATCACCATCGCGTCCAATGAACAGCAAATTGAAGGAGTGTTGAGTGAAAAAGAACTCCGCCTGATTGCTAAGGACATGAAGGTTTACGCCTATACAGAGAGTGCGAAACAAAGATTAGAAGGAACGATTTCAAGTATTGCTGCTCTACCAAAAGAAAATCCTGATGTGAAGACAGAAAGTGAGTACCCCTTTGTCGTCAAGCTTAATGGGGAAGCAGAAGGACTCGCCTATGGCTCTCACGTTCAGTTAAATATCATTACGAAGGAAGAGCCTGGATCCCTGACTGTTCCAGCACGAGTTCTTCAATATAAAAATGAAGAAAAAGCTTATCTTTATGTATTGAGGGCAAATGGAAGTGTTGATAAGCGCAAGGTCAAGACAGGGATTCACTTTAGCGATCGGCAAGGGCTAGCAAGTGGCGTGAAGAAAGGGGATATAGTGGCGGATGCTCCAGAGAAGCTAGTTGTTAATTCCGAGTATTTCACTCCGTTGAAGGTGAGCAGGTTACATAAGAAGACCGCGGTGGATGGAATGCGAAAGAAGGAGATTTTGCGGTATATGTGTAAAGGCTTTTTAGCTAGACAATGATTGGATTATGGGATAGAGGGGTGCTCAAGATACGGGCACCTCTTTTTATCGATTGAAAAGAAGCCAATAAAAAAAGTCAGCCCCATCAAAATAATGAAGCTGACATCTTCCTATTTTAATCTCCGAATACCTGCATAATGATCTTGATAATATTTGCTCTCCAAATCAGAAATTGTTACCCCATCAGATGAGCTTGCATGAATGAAATCATTATTCCCTAAATAAATCCCTAAGTGAGAGATCCCTTTGAAAGAATCATCTGTATCTTTAAAGAATACTAAATCGCCCACTCGTGCTTGAGACTTACTCACGCTGGTGGAATGGTCATAATAGCCGGTAGAGGAGAGACGATCAAGATCCTTTCCTGCATGGTTAAAGACATAATAGATAAAGCCGCTGCAGTCAAATCCCTTACTCGTCGTCCCGGCATACAGATAAGGAACACCGATTAAGCTTTTTGCGGTAGATACAAGTTTCGTCATAGAATAGTCCGCTTGATCATCATTAACAGCATTGTTATTATCATCATTTCCCGCTTTGATTTGGCTAGTCACCTTCAGCTTCTGACCAACATAAATCAAATCCGACTTCAGATTATTTAATTCCTTCAGCTTTTGAACGGAAGTGTTAGATTTCTGTGCAATTGCACCTAATGTGTCTCCGCTGACAACTGTGTATGTATAGGTTTTGACTTGTGGTGAGGCAGCTTCTGAAGCTGTACTGCTTGCTGGCTTGGATACTTTAAGAGTTTGTCCCACCTTGATGACGTCTGATTTTAGTTTGTTCCAAGATTTCAACTGAGCAACCGTGACCTTATAAGTTTTTGCGATTTTGCTAAGGGAATCGCCTTTTTTCACCTTATAGGTTTTCTGTTTTGTCGTTGTGGCCGCTTTTTTGGAAGTGGTAGGTTTTGTTACGGTTAATTTTTGATTAATACGGATCACATCTGATTTTAAGTGATTAAGAGATTTTAAATCTTTAATACTAATATGATATTTATTCGCTATTTTTGAGAGAGTATCTCCTTTTTTCACGGTATATGTAGCTGCATAAGCATTCGAAGCGATTGCAGACGACAATAAGACTACCGCGGCGAGTGAAGCGACCTTCTTTTTCATGTTTCGTCACCCTCCTGGTTTTATTTATCCCACTCTTAACGGACATTTTGACTCCCACTTCAGATTCTGAGAATACGAAGAAGATAAGTGGGAGATCAACTGTCCGTAAAGGTCCGATTAGTTCAACTAACCATCAGTGGGGGATGAATGGCAGACTAAAATCGCGACGTTAATCACAACGTCTGCACTAGCACGTCCTGTGCGTCGAAAACCCCCACTGATGGAAGTTTCACTTTATTTTCACTCCAGCTGAAAGGACGTTCATTCGGATTAATTGTTAATATTTTCACTGATTACAATTTTATCATAATTTCTCGTCAAGGTTTGAGAATTTTGTAGAAAAATAGGTAAAAATTCATCGGAATATTGGATTAGCTACTTTCATTTAATTATTAGGTAGAAACAGGTGCTTATAGAGAATCATTCTAAAGGCTCACTAAGAACCCGAAGATAACTTACCTTTTTAAACAGTTTCAAGAAAAGTTCAAAAATATTTAACATTTATGAAATAAGAGGATTTTCCAGTAAAAATCTGTTAGATTCTATATTTTAGTAAAAATCGTGGATATGTTAGGAAATTGATATGGCGGAAGTTTTAGAGTCGAATTTCCCACAGATAGGAATATTAAACCAAGAAAAACCATAAAAAGATAAAGTGGTTTTTTCCATATCATGGGTAGATGGGATATATCTAGAAACATTACCAATATTTTCGACCATTTTTTTGGGAATTATGCCGAAAACAAGCAAATAAAAGCTAGAATTTGGTTGAGATTTGTATTATTATAGGTTTACAAGAATGATTTGGGAAAAAATCTAGATTATTCTTGGTTATCATATTATTGTACTATAAATTAGGATATATTGGAGATAATGTTTTACATTTCCTTACTAATCTAGTACAATTAGTGTTAGTTTGTAAGTCATTAGGATTCTATTAAAAAAAAATACATATTTAATCCTAATGCACTACTTTAGATATCGAAAGGAGAAACAAATCAATGACGAAAAAGAAAGCAATTAAAGTCATCGCTGCTTCTGCAGTAGCTGCATCTTCATTCGCAGCTGTAGCAGCTCCACACAATGCGGACGCTGCAAGCACAAGCATTAGCACTCAAGTGAAAAACGCAAAAACAACAATGAGAAACGCAATGGTAGCATACTATAATGCTCCTCATTACGTAAAAGCTGCGGCTATGGAAGCTCCTATCCAAAAAGCTAAAAAAGCTTACGAAGATACGAAAGCAGCTGTAAAAAAATCAAAATACAGCTACAACCAAAGACTTGCATGGATTTCTGATCTTACAAAAGATTACAAACACTATGTTTACAATGCAATCAACTATCAAAGAGGAATCACACAAGCTTATAACGCAAAATTAGACATCCTTGATTTAATCGCTCAAGGTCAAGCTGCAGTAGCTGCTAAAGATCTTGCAAAAGCTGAAGAAACTCAAGCAGCTTTATCTAAAGCTCTTGATGACCAAGCTTACAACATCAAGGTTAAAGTTGTTGGAACAGCTCCTGAGAAATATGTATTAGAAGCATTCAATGCTCCTTTAGCTAAACAAGCTGAAGATTTAGCTGCTGATGTTGCTGCACTTAAAGAAGAGTTAGCTGCTCCTGCAGTTCAATCTGTAAGTGCGATTAACGGTGCACAACTAGAAGTTAAATTTAACAAATCTATTGATAAAGACTCAGTAATTGATGCAGATGGAACTATCAAAGCTGGTGTACTTTCTGTAGCTAAAGTTGATGGCTTAGGCACTGTATCAGTAACTGATGCTGGTTCTCTTGCAACTTTAAGTGAAGATGGTAAAACTTTAACTGTAACTGCTGCAACAGGTGGGGCCTTCAACAACCTTAAATATGTAGCAACAGTAAATGGAGATATTGTTAAAACAACTGAAGGTAAATTTGTACCTAAATTTGTTTCTAACGTATTAGAAGCTACTGATGCAGTTGCACCAACAATTACTAATGTTGAAAAGCTTGATGCTTCAAACGTTCGTGTATACTTCTCTGAACCACTTTCAAACGGTGGAACTTGGTCATTTAAATATGCTGATGGCACTACAGCAACAGTAGTACCAGGTATTTTAAAGATTTCTGAAGGATATGTTGACTTAGCAATCGATCCTGGTGTTGTATCTGGAAAAGAAATTACTGCTACAGTTATTGGTGCAAAAGATTTCGCTGGTAACTTAGTAAATCCTAATCCAAATACTTTAAAAATTACTAAAGGTCAACTTGATGGAACAAAACCAACTGTAACTTCTATTACTTCACTTGGATTAAATAAATTTGAAGTGAAGTTCAGTGAAGAAGTTCAAGGTTTTGACGGCTCTGATATCAGTATCGACGGTGCGGCAGCATTGAACGATGTTTCTGCTGGTACACCTGCTACTTTAGAAGCTGGAGAGGCTAAAGTAACTCGCGATACAACTGATAAAACTAAATATACTGTAGAATTAGGAACAACTTTATCTGCAGGGATTCATACTGTAGGTCTTCCGGTAAATGCAGTTTCTGATTTATCTGGTGAACAAAGTGCAGTATTCTCAAAAGTATTAGATTTTAAAGCAGATGCAACTGCTCCAAAATTAGTATCTTCACAAATTAAGAAAGATGAAAATGGTTTAGAGTATCTTCACTTAACTTTTGATGAAGCAGTAAATCCAGGAACAGTAACCGCTTTAACTGCTACTTCAGTTAAAGATTATGTTACTACAACTGGTACTATTGATTTAACAGGAATTGCTCCTGTAGCAAATACTGGAAATAAAGAATATAAAGTTAAATTAGCGGATGTAGAATTTGATCCAACTGGTGCAGCTACAGCTGATGCTTTAGCAACTGGTGCGAAATTCACACTTACTTTAACAGGTGCATTCTCTGATACTTCTAGCGTAGCTCTTGGAACTTCTTCAATTGAATTTGTTCGTGGAACTGATACTTTAACAGTTGCTCAAACAGTTACAAGTGTCAATAAAGTTGTAGGAACTCCAAGTATAGTTAAAGTAATATTTGGTCAAGATGTAGATGGAGCAACAGCTACTAACCCTTCAAACTATAACATCAATGGTGTTGTAGTAGAAAAAGCTGAATTACGCGCTGGTGAAACTAATGCAGTTTACTTAACTCTACAAGCTAATTCAAATTCATTAACTGGTGAAAGAAATGTTTCAATCAATGGAGTTAAAACTAAAGATGGAGTTGCAATGTCTTCAGCTTATGCTGGCACTGTAAATCTTGATGAAAATGTTGCACCTACATTTACAGCGGCATTAGTATCAGGTACTAGCATTAAAGTAACATTTAACGAAAATGTTACTGATGCTACTGATGGTATCACTGTTTCTGATTTAGCAGTTAAGTATGATGGAACTGAATTAACTGAGACAGGAACTCCACAAGTAGAAGGTATTTATTCTGATGCAGCAATGACAACTCCTATTGCAGCTGGCGATTCAGTAGATACAGTATATATTAAATTAGCATCTGGTGTTGTTAGCGATTTAAGTAAATCATTAACTGTAGGAACTGAAGGTTCAAATGTTAAAGATACTTTAGGTAACGTTTGGGCTACTGGCACATTTACCGTTAGCAAATAATAGATGGTTTAGAAAGGGACACAGGGACAAGTTCCTTATCCCACAAAAATTATCAAATAAAACGTCATTGATAAATAATAAATAGATTCAAGAAGGGACACGGGGACAGGTTCCTTGTCCCAGCACGAAAGTGCTGATAGTGGAAGGAAGCTCATTCGGGAGAAATCTCAGAATGGGCTTTTCTTTTTTACTTGGAAGCCGTTAAGGACAAGGAAAAGGTTCCATCTACCACCAAAATTTTATTTAATAGGAGAGGGTCTTGTGGAGAGAAATCTCTGCAGGGCTTTTTTTATTTAATAAAATTCTCTAAGAAATTCACCTTCAATTTCCAACTTTTGTGTATAAAATTTTACTGGAAGTTAAATATAAATAATCGTAATGCTCTTTGAATCAAGGAATCAACCAGAATATTAGTTAATGATTAACAAGATTCTATTTAACTACTATTTTTGTTAACCGCTAACAAAATTGAAGGTGAGGAGGTCTAAACTTATTGAATAAGAAGAGTGTCATCGCCTATTACCGTAAATCAACCAATCCTAAAGGTAAGAAAAGTGATGAAGAAAGTGTAGCGTACCAAAAAAGCAGGATCCGAGAATATGCAGAGGATCATGAACTATTGATTGTTAGAGAGTTTATTGATGTTGGAGTAACAGGAATAATTGATGATTGGCCGGAATTATTAAAGATGTTTCAATACTTGGAACAAAGTGGAGAGGAAATACAAGAAATCTTATTTTACTCTATCGACCGGTTTGGAAGAGATACGCTGATTAACATCGAGTTATTAACAAAAGTTGTTGAAAAGGCTGGAAAAGCAACCTTTATTAGAGAGTCTTTGTCCACCGGTGTAGAATGGTTTAACACGTTATTTCTAATTTATTCGGGAGTAGCCCAGAGTGATCGTGAAAATTTGTTGCGAAATCTTAAAGATGGAAGAAAGGCAAAGATTCTCAATCACGGCAATTTTGATGGTAATTATACACCGCTTGGGTACTCTGTTGAACCACCTTCAAAAAGATTAGTTGCCAAGAGAAACAACTATTCGACAGATGAATTAGCAAGGCAAGAATTGAGCATTTTAGAAACTATTTATCGTTCATATTTGTTTGGGAAATCACTTCGGCAAATCGCCAAGGATTTAAATGATCGATTTGGATTTACTAAGCGAGGATGTGAATGGAATTATAAATCCGTGCAATATATTTTGAAGAATTCTACTTACATTGGGGCCTTGTCTGGAGTTTTGGAGGGGACGGAGCATTATTATAGAGAAGATAGTAATGTTGAAGTTCTCATAGACCCTGTCGTATTTGCTCTAGTACAGAAAAAATTAGAGTATGAAAGCACAGGCAGAAAAAGAAAAGACAATCAACATGTACCGGCTCTTATGTTATGCAGATTTTGTGGTAATTCCATGGAGTATAACCAGGGGCGGATCTCATGTAAACGATGCGTGACCATTGAAGATGTAGAAGCAGTGATTCAAGCAATTCATATTGAACTGGAAAGATATACAAAACAAAAGTTTAAACAGGAGGTTAATGAAAGTCTAAGAAATAAAATTATTTTACAATATCAGATTAAATTCTGGAAGATGGAGTCCAAGCTTAAGGAGCTGTTGAAAAGGAAGAATCGGATTCGGATGATGGATGTAGGTTTAAGCAGCAGAGAAAAAATGATGATTGAAAACTCCAAATTGATCAAAGAAATTATGAAGGAAAGTGGAATTGCAAAAGGAATTCTTTTGTTTTTTCAATCCTTAAATCCAGAAGAGCTTAACAAAGAGTTTTCAAAAAGGGCAACTAAAAATCTTGTTCAATTACCGTTTATTACAATCATTGATTTAGTTGATAAAAAACTTGATCTCCTATTTCTAAAAGATATCCTGAAAGGTGGAACTGCAGATGGACTTTAAAATCGCAGTTGGCTATGCAAGAACCTCTGGAGAAATAAATCCAAAGACTAGTATTCCCAATCAAATTAACGCGATTAAGGAATACTGTCAAAATCATCAAATCATTTTACGAAAAATCTATATGGATGAATGTAAAACGGGTACCAGGGTGGAAGGAAGGGATGGATATTTAGAAATGAAACATGCATTGGAGAAAGAAAATATAAACACAGTTGTTGTCAGCAATTACGACCGTTTCGGTAGAGATTCACTTGAGTTTACTAAAACAATTGTATCCCTGAAAAAAATAGGTGTTGGTGTTATTAGTGTTTCACAAGGGTCTAACAGTATAGATATGTCAACCATTCAAATAGCCATGTCCGGAATCCAAGCTGAAATGGAAAATAAATTTCGCATTGAACGATTAAAAACAGGCAGAGAACATGTGCGGAAATTGGGAAAGTTCAATATTCAACTTGTACCGTATGGATATCAACTGAATGAAAACCGCCACCTCGTAATTAATCCACATGAAGCACCTATCGTACAGGAACTATTTGAAACATTTATTCGTGAGGAAAATTTCACGAGGACCTATGAATTGATTAAGGCCAAGTATCCATCTTTTCCTATAACAACAATAATTAGTATTAAAAATACCTTATTAAAGGGATTATATATCGGGAAAGATTGCATTTTTGAAAGGAAGTCGGATGGAACAGTGGATTTTGAACTTATATCCCCACAACAACATGAGCCTATTATTAGTGAAGAAATGTTTCTTCAAGTTTTTCATGTTATTGAGAAGATTGAATCAAAATATAAAACCTCAACTAAAAGACCATACGCGAATTATATTTTGGCAAATGTGATTGAATGTGAAATCTGTAGGAAACCATTTCGAGGCAACAAATGATTTTACAGATGTAATTGCCAAAAGCAGATGCCAATAGAGGAGATTCATCAGATGTGGTTAGAGTGTTTACAGTTAATGGAGGGCAAAAATAAAAAATCATCTAGCTATGAGGGGAAAAAGGAACAAATTCTTGAAGAGATAATAAAAATCAATATCCGTTTTGCACGTTGTAATATAAGTGAGGCCACATACAACCGTTTAAGAAAGGGATTATACGAACAGCTGTCATTTTTAGAGCAAGAGGATATGGATACTGGGGTTTATGCAATACAGAATTTGACTCGATTATACAGAGAAGGAAAAAGAGTAGAATTCCAAAGGTTTATCAAAACCACAAATCTACAGTTTTTATACAATCCAGAACAACAAGTGATATTTGAACAAAACAAAACCTTGCCATTAGTGTAGTGGCAAGGTTTTATTGTAAATCAACAAGGATACAATAAGACTAGAGTGATGGGCAATTACTCTAAGTTAATTTCGGATTGTCTATTTTTTCTACCGAGCAGCAATCCTTCAATATCTTCACGAACAGAATCTTCAATTCCTGTTTGGAACAGGTTTAAAATTTGTTCATCTGTTGCCTCGTTTAAAAAATGAACAATCCATTTATTTTCTTTACTCATTCAGTCTCACCTCCTATCTTTAAAGCATTATGGACAGAAAGTGAAAAAAATAGACTGATACTAGGTTTAAAAAAATGAGAAGTTGACTATACTGAACTTCTCATTTTTTTAAACCTTTAACAGCTAAGTAGGCTCTGTAAAAATAGAAAATCAGTACGCACCAATTCCATGAAAACCTCTGGTTGTTTAATAACCAAATTGTCATGAATTAGCTGTTGTTAAGTATCTCTGCAAGTTCTCGCTGTTTGTTGAACAATAAACAATTTGGTTCGAGAACACACAATTAATAAGGTTTTTATTTAGGAGATTGGGGAATAGTGGGAAATAACCCATGAGAACAGTGCTTGTACCAGCGTTTTAAATGATCTAATATACAGTTTCAAAATAATTCTCTAATATAACATAAATGAAAAGTTAATGTTTAACAGATTTTCTTCTTGTCAATAATAATCTTGTAAGCTCATGATAATTCCACATATCCTGGGATATGTGGAATTATCAGAAGTAATAAAAAGAATTATACAAAAAAAGAGCCCTGCCTAAGACAGTGCTCAGTAGAAAATTTAATCCAAAGTTGATAGGGTATCCCTAAGATTATCAACATTTAAGTGTTGATACCGCATGGTTGATCTCAAATCACTATGGCCAAGAATAGCTGCGAGATATCTTTGGTCAGCTCCCTTTAAAGTTAAATGGGTTGCTGTACAGTGTCGGATCAAATGCGGGGTAATTTTAACTTGTATTCCTGCTGCCTTTTGGATCTTTTTTAAATGAAACCTAACATCGGCTGCACTAATTGGTTTATCTAAAAACTTTGGTGAAGGAAATACATACCTTGATTCCTTACGATACGAGTAAATATGCTGTTCCAGTAAATTCACTAATTGATCGTGTAAAGGTAGATATAAATCCTTTCCGCCCTTGATTTTTGGAAAATAAACCTTTTTCTCATTCAAGTAAACATGTTCTTTTAACAAGGTAATAACGGGTGAGATTCGGCTTCCTGTGTAATAAAGGAAGCTAATCAATACATGATAGAACGGTGAATAGTTCTTAGCTGTTTCAATCAACTGCTTCATTTGTTCTTCTGTTAAAACCGTTGTTAAGGGTGTATAAACTTTTGGTGTTTTTACTTTACTTCCAGGGTCATCACCACACCCAACCTCATTGAACAGGTATTTGGAAAAGGATTTAATAGTTGAGATATGCCGGGCAATTGAATTCTTTGCATATCCATTTCGGGTAAGAGCATCTTGATAATCAAGAATATCTTCTTTTGTGATATCCAAAACAGTTACCTGTGAACCATAAGTATCAATTAAGTGTTGATTAAATTTAGCTAAATCTTTCGAGTAACCAACTATGGTTTCTTCGGAGTATCCATTCCTAGATAAATACATAAGAAATTTCTTAACGAATACCTCGTAGTTATTTTTTACTTGGAAGATCATCCGGCATCATACTCGATTTCTGGATCTTCATAATTTTGCTGAATAAACCAGGCCAATTGACTTGAATTTAACAGAACAGAATCAATATCAAGATTTTGATTCAGTAAATACTGATATTGATTCTGAATCGTAATACTTGGTGAAAACCAGCAAAAAGATACTCCCCTTTGAGGTTCAAGAACCTGGGGGACGGTTAGGTTACATAAGTTACTAAACACATGGGGACCAATCCATTTTTCAAAGAGATCAATTTTACCCCGGTCGGATTGTAACAATTCTAATTTAAGTGAATCTTCCACTCGGTTAAATTTGAAGAACAATTGATTGTCTTCAGGGAGTTTAAGAAATCCCTCCAAGACAGCCGACTTTTCCTGATTATTTTCAAAAGACAACACCTTTTGATACTTCTCGCGAAGGTCGGTAAGTGAATAATTCGGTGTCATCTTAATTAAATGCTCATTTACTTGATTCATAAAACTCGAAATTAGCTCATCCAGTAGGGGTTGATCCATTTTCAGCAGTAATTCATTTAGTTTCTGAACAGGCTCTGGTAATTCAACCGGTGTAGCCTCACCCTTTACCTGTTTGTTTAACAGCTTTTGCTTTTCTAGTAAATCTCTTAAGTGATCAAGGTCCACTTTGAAGAACTTCGAGAATTTCTCAAGTGTCTCAACACTTGGCGTTCGCTTTCCAAGTTCAATATAGTTAATAAACGCATTGCTGATTTCCAACTGTTCGGCTAAAACAGGTTGGGTTATGCCATGTTGCTCACGAAGATTACGCAAGTAATTTCCAAGAAGGTTCTTCTTCATTTTCACATCTCCTGTTTGTTTTTTGTTACTTCCATTCATCACAATCACCTCCTTCTGCAATAAGATACATTAGTAATTTATTGCCAAAAAGAGTTGCTTTAATACCACAACCCAGAAACAAAAAACCTTCCGCTAACTAATCATTTTTTCAGTTAAACAATAGTCCAAAATTGTTGAGAATAATAAACTAATAGTGTAAGTGCGATTAACGCTAAAACTGTTGTAGTTTCTTTCAACAAGGCAATCACAAAAGCTACTGCAGAAGATACAAGAAATTATGTTATTGATCTTAACCAAGATAATGCATATGCAGCAGGTACTCCAAGTGCTGAACGTTTAGATCAGATTGATCCTGATGCTTCAGCAACATTATCAGAAGACGGTAAATCTGTTACATTACATTTTGGTGCTGCTGCATTCGCAACAGATGACCAATATTCAAAAATTAAAATCTCTGGTTTAAAAGATAATTATGGTAATGCATTATCATTCGAAGATAAGTTTTTAGTAAAAGATACAGTTGCACCAAAACTAATTAAAGCATCAATGAAAACTCCTACAACTTTAAATGCTGAATTTAGTGAAGAATTATCTGCTCCTGGATCAGTTACAATTGATGGAAATGTAGTTTCATCAGGCATTACTATTGATGGTAAAAACGTTGAGATTACAGGATTAAGTTTAGCTGCAGGTAGCCACACTGTAACATTTACTGGTACTAAAGATATCAACTCTCTAAATCTTTTAGATCCAAATCCAACATCAGCTACTTTTGTTGTGGGTGATGACAATGTTGCACCAACAGTTACTTCACTTTCAGTTCTTGGCGAAAACAAAGTAAAAGTAGTATTTTCTGAGGAATTAAATGCTGCGCCTTCAGTGAAAATTGGAGCAACAACTGTAACAGCTACTAAAGATTCTGATGATAAAACAAACAAAACTTACATCGCAACATTCACAAATGCACAAGTAGGTTATGGTACAAGCAAATTTGTTAACACTGATGTTGAAGTTGCTGCAGGATACCAAGATATGCAAGATAATGCAGGATTGAAATATACTAAATCTGTAACATTCAATCTTGATGAAACTAAACCTGTTGCGCAATCAATTACAGCTAAAGACGGAAAACTAATTGTTAAGTTTAATGAGGATGTAGCTGCTGGTACAGGAAATGCAACAGTAGACTATACTACTGCTGACGGTTTACGTTATTCAGATACATTCACTCCAACTGCTGGTGCTTATGATGCTGATGGTGATGGTGTAGTTGATAATGAGTACATTCAAATTGACTTAACAGGAAATACAAATATGACTGATGGTACTAAACTTAATAATGGTACCTTTAAAGTTACTTTACCAGGAGGCTATGTTGTAGATACTGCTACTACTCCGAATGGTTCATCATCTGGCGTATTGACTTATACTGAAACTGGATCATCATCAGATTCTAATGTTCCAGATGTCACTTCTGTAACTCCAGATAGAACTGGATTTACTATCTTATTTGATGAAGAAGTAAGCTCAAGTGCTCTACAAGTTTCTAACTACACTCTTTCTGGTGCAGCTCTACCAACTGGAACTGATTTATATTTTGATGGAGCAAAAAATAAAGTTAGAGTTGAATTACCTGCTGATAGCATTGCTACAACTGGAGATCGTCAATTAGTTATTAAACCGGCAGTAACTGACTTAGCTGGAAACTCAGTAGACACTGCTGATAGAACTCAAGTTGTAAATGTTCAAGATAATACTAAAGCTTCTCTAACAAAAGTAGCTGTAGTAGATGATAAAACTTTAACACTTACCTTCAATGAACTAGTATCTGATGGTACAATTGCTACAACTGCAACAGATGTTCAAGGTGATTTTGAGGTATATGTAAATGGTGCAAAAGTAGCTGTTACAAGTGTTGACGCAGCTGATGACAATACAGTTGGCGCAACTACAATGACAGTAAACTTAACAAATGCATTTACACTTACAGATACTGTTACTGTAAAAGTATTAGATGCTGCAAGTCTTGCACAGGATTTAGCAAGTAATACATTAAAAGCAATTTCAGTTTCTAATAAATAATTATTAAAAAAGGGACGCGGGGACTGGTTCCTTGTTCCACTAAAATTCAATAATTTATTATTGGTAAATAACTTAATAGCTTTAAAATAAGTTATGAGGAAGAACCTCAAACTGCCCTTGAAAAATAGGGTTAGTTTGAGGTTCTTTTTTTTATAAATAATTAAATAGGAGGAAAGAGAAATGCAAACTAGGAATGTGAAAGTTTGGATGGTTATTAAAGATAGAAGGTCAGGTAAATTTTTGAATGTTAAAAGGGACACGGGGACAGGTTCCTTGTCCCAGTACGTAAGTACTGATTGGAAGGAAAGCTCATTCGAGAGAAATCTTGGATTGGGCTTTTCTTTTTAACCTGGCAGCCGAATCAAATAGAAAGATAGGCTTATATTATAATCGTGTAAGATAAATAACAGCCCTAATTCCTTTCTGTGGAGTTAGGGCTATTTCTATTTGAGGAGGATTTTGAATTAGGGACACGGGGACAGGTTCCTTGTTCCACAAAAATATCTAATAATACGTCATTGATAAAAAATTAGATAGTTTCAAAATTAGTTATGAGGAAGAACATCAAACTGCCCGTAAGGGTTGTTTGGGGTTCTTTTTTAATAGGCTCTGTTAAATTTTAATGTTGATAATCTAAATAAAAAAAGGAAGCTCAATTCTCTTGGGTTTCCCTATTCTCCACAACCTGTCTATAAATTTATGTAATAAGGTTATCTTGTTAGTTTAGTCTATTTTACACGTTGAAACATTTGATGGCTTTCTTTAAATTGAACTAAATTCCATAAGTTCCCGTATAAATCTTTGAATACTGCAACAATACCATAAGATTGTTCCTTTGGTTTTCTAACAAATTCAATTCCTTTGGCTACCATTTCATTATAATCTCTCCAAAAGTCATCTGTCCCGAGGAAGAGAAAGACTATTCCACCAGTTTGATTTCCAATGAAAGATATTTGCTCTGGATTTGAAGCCCTTGCAAGCAATATAGTAGTTCCAGACGAGCTTGGTGGTGATAAAAACCTAAAATATGAACTCTCATATTTAGTCATTTCATCAAATTTTAGAAGATGAATGTTTTAGTAGATTTCAATTCCAAACATACGAGGAAGTTACTCAGAAATAGCATGGTTTATGAAATTCTTTAATGAACGCCAAATGCATTCCAGTATTCAAGATTTATCACCAAAAGAATTCTATGAAAAGTAAGGGGCGTTGACGATAAAGGAAGTTCGGGTGTAGATGGGCTTAATAAAGTCCGAGCACCAGCTTGATTTGGAATGGCGGGCATGATAGCCTTGTTTGGCGATACCAACTGTACTAGTAGCTGGCTTCTTGGCAGAAGAATCATGCCCGCAGAGGCTCCATGTCAAGTCCTAAAGGAAGAAAAGATCATAAATGAAATTGCTTCATCTCATGAAATTCATGTTAATTCCCCTTTTTAGAATCCTGAACATTTAAATATTATTAATCCATTTATGATTATATTTCAAATTACTTCTTTCTAAACAACATTACAAAGATAAAAAAAATAAATAAAATAAAAAGGAGGCCAATATTTGAAAGAAACTCCTCCATTATTTGATCACTCCCTGTCATTTTTAAGGTGTAATTATGGTTCTAAACGAACAATAAGAGCTTTGGCTTTCATAATCATTCTTATTAACATGATATGGTTTTGGAAATATAATAATTTGATAATTTTGCTTCTTTTTTACATTTGGTAAAATTAACCTAAAGACATCTCTTTTACCAGGAGATATCTTCATATAATTTACAACATTATTATTTATTAGAGGAACTTGATTCCAGTTCAACATAGCAATAGCAGCATATTCCATATTTTGATTTTCAGGTGCACCTAACGACAAAAACACTTCTTTATCTCCTTTATTTGAGTATAACACTTTTAATTTATCTTTTTGTTTACTAAGAAATACATTGTCAATTGGTCCTTGATTGTATGTGTATTGAGGCTTTTCATATGTAAGGTTAATATCTTCTTGAGTATTATTCAGCATAAATCTTAATGGAAGAACCTCCTGTAGTATTGAAGCTTTATTAAGATCTTGATCTTCAACTAAATACTCAGGTTTTTTTACAATTATAAAATCAATCTCTTTATCTAATTTAGTAATTGGAACATGCACAGTAATATTTTTTTCAGAATTAGGTTTTATATTTATCAGATATGAACTGTAAGTCTTTTTTGATACTTTAAACTTAGTCTGCTTAAAATCTTTCATTATCAGAAGCATATAATTTCTATTATCGTTTATGTAATGACCAATTGAAATAGTCGTTTCCAAAACACCTTTTTCATATTTTAAATTTGAACCCTCTGTTATAAAGTTCCCATTAGAATTATACAATCCATATGATATTTTATTACTATTATTTTGTGTATCCACTTGCACATTTTTGTGAATACCTTTATTTTGTTCTGTTGAATCCCGTTTCTTATTATCATAATAAATAAATGTTGTATATATTACTACCATGATTAATAGTGCCAATATTAGCAAAATAATTGTATTTTTTTTCAAAGACATAATTAGTCCTCATTTCAAAAAAAGACTAGAATATTTATTCTAGCCTTTTCGAATGTAATATATTTATTACCAATAAGCTTTTAGTTCGCTAGTTATAGTCTCATAACCACTCTTTTTATAAGTGTGATTACTAATCGCATAATCATCACCAAAAAAGATAGAACTATTAGCTTTTGCTGATACAAATGTTGAACTTTTTTCAGTCGCACTACCACTGTCAATTAAACTACCATCGCCATTGAAAGTCCTAACTTTAACATAGATAGAATCTTCCTTTACAGTAGCTGAGGAAGATCCAAGAGCATAATTACCAGAAAATAAAGGTTCTTTACATTCTAAATTTGAAGAAACTGATATTGTTGCTTGAGCGGATAAAACCCCTTCCATGTTTAAAGGAAGTTGATACTGTTCTACCGGCTCTCCAAATTCAATTAATGTTGGTTCTGCTTCAGCAGCAAAAACCGGCATGGAACTTAAGAATATTCCTAACCCAACGCTAGAGCTTAAAGCAATTTTTTTTAAAGACATAACAATTCCCTCCTATATAATTTGTATACATGAAAGTTATTCTTGTAAGATATTACTATTATAAGGTAATTACAGGAAAATTACCATATTATTCTAGTGCGAGTATTTACTAACTGTATAGTCTATTTGTAATAAACTTCAGTTATTGCATTTATTTGGAAGGAAGATTCAAACATCTTCTACTTGTACTACTATATTTCTATTAGAGTTTGTAAAGAAAAAGAGTAGCATCATATTGCTAAACAAAGTCAGATTGACAAATCAGGGTTACGAACATAGGATGTCAATTCAACTAAATATATAATCGTATTTCACTATCTAAATTGATAGAGTCAGATTCATCATTAGAATCTGGCTCCATTTTTTGTTCATTCCATATGGCCTTTCAGCATAAACCAACAGCGTTGGATGGTGTCAGGCACTATAATCTCAGAGGACTCTTCAAAATATTACAAAACTATTAGAAGGGACAAGGGTACCTCGTCCCAGCATGTAAGTGCTGATTAGAAGGAAAGCTCATTCGGGAGAAATCTCAGAATGGGCTTTCCTTTTTGACTTGGCAGCTGAATCAAATAGAAAGATAAGGGGCTGTCCAAAAAGTCAGTGAAAGCTGATTTTTGGAGCCCCTTTTTTAGGGACACAGAGAGAGGTAGAGACCACTGAAAAAGTACGCTTGTTTGAGGACTAAAAAGTCTCCGTTTCCCTGATTACAACTGGAAAATGGAGACTTTTGTCTGTATTTTTAAAATATATGTAAGTTAATTGAGTAGATGGCTGCTTTAAAAAAGGGACACGGGGACAGGTTCCTCGTTCCACAAAAATATCTAATAATACGTCATTGATAAAAAGTTAGTTATGAGGAAGAACCTCAAACTGCCCGTAAGGGTTGTTTGAGGTTCTTTTTTTATTAAAAAGGAGATGAAAACTATGTTGATTTTAAAATGTCTAGTAATATTTAGCCTTTTGGGATTGTTGAGCATTGTAGTATTACATTTAATCTATCAACTATCAAAGCCATTTCGCACAATTGCATATTTTGCATATGCAACTGCATTTGGTGTTAGTTTTATTGGTTATATTTACCTTAATATATTTTGAAGGGACAAGGGGACAGCGTTCTGTAGTTTTATAAAAAAGATTGATCATTTAAAACAAAGTTTGATTATTTAAAACAAAGATAGATTAAATCCTGTGTTGATATGCAGGATTTTTTCTTGTTCAACAAAACCAGCCAATAGTTGTCAACATTTTTTAATAAAAACTTAAAAAAATTCATGTTATACTAAATTTGTATATGCCAAATAACCTTCCAAATACTATGTTTGGAAAGTTTTAGTTTATTTAGTAAAGTGATTAAATCAAGCTAAATTTTGGAACGAATTTTTGTTTCTTAATAGTGCATAGATCCAATGTAAGAGTTTATTGGCACAGGCAATTAAAGCTACTTTATAAGGCTTTCCTTCTTCGCGTTTCTTATCATAAAAGGCGCGTAATCGCTTGTTGCGTGGGATGATTTCATCCGTTGTTTTTTGTTTACGACAGTCACGAATGGCACATTTCGCAGCCATATATAGGGCTTGTCTTAGTCTACTGGATCCTCTTTTAGTAATTCGATTTTGAGTACCTTTGAATGTTCCAGATTCAAAGACAGTTGGATCAATGCCTGCAAATGCAACTAGTTTTTTAGGGTGATTATATTTTTCAATCTCACCAATTTCGGAAATAATCGTGGCGGCGATTTTTTCACCGATACCAGGTATTGATTGGATAATCTCATATTCTTCAACACTTTTCGCTAAAGCATCTATCTCATTTTCAAGCGTGGATAGATGTTTTTTGTATGCAAGAAGCATTTTTATATACATGTCTAGACTTAGTGTAAGACTAGAATACAAATTTTTCTGAAATGGGTTTTGAGCTGCGGCGGTTAGTAACTTTTCAGCTTGTTTATATGCCCATTGTAATGATCGAGTGTTACAGAATTCCTTTATTTTAGTCGCTAATAATTCTATATCAGCTTTCAAGACTTCTTCTGAAGTCGGATAAGCTTGTAAAATTAGTAACGATACATCTGAGTATAAGGTCCCAAAGACCTTACTGTATTCAGGAAATACTTGATCTAAAACTGCCTGAAATTGAAGTTTGGTTTCTACAACTATTTGTGTAATATTATCGTGCTGCCTTGTAAGATTACGTAGATTCAATAATTGGATACCTCTCTTTTTATAAGGCTCTAAATCCTCTTTATAGTACAGCTCGCAAAGGTGACCAGCATCTATTATATCTGTTTTTACCTTTTGTAAACTAGAACTCTTTGCTTTATAAGATATAAGTGGATTCACCATAATGATTAAATATCCTCTGTCCTCAAAATATTGAGCAACGGGTTTGTGATAGTGTCCAGTAGATTCTAATACGATCGGAGGTCGTTCTCCTGCCACATCCTCTAACTCTTTAATAAAGTCTAATAAACTAGCTAAACCTTCAAAGTTATGTTGTACTTTAAAACTCTTTTTGTATGGTTTCTTTTTATCCAAGAATGCCTGAACCTGACTTTCACCTTTCGCTACATCCAGACCAATGACTGGATTCATTCAAATTCCTCCTCCAAAAATAATTACCGGTACCCCTAATCCTTCATGTAGTGTCATAGCTTCGCTTGTTATACGAGATCTAGGTCCCAACCAGCCTCAAACATGTTTCTACAAGTAGGGGGTGAACTGTTTTGCGGACGGGATCATGGTCCCACGGGCCATACGTTCTACCCCGACTACAGTAATCATATATCGATATAAAAAATTCTCAACCAGAAATATCTGGCTGACCTTATAATACGATCGGGCCAGATTGTGGAGTAACTTATTTTTATAATAATGGATATTAAAGTTTAAGAAGAGATGGTGAAGAATTGTACTAAAACTATAGGTGCAGTTTAGTTGAACAAGAATTCCATTCTCCAGTGTTATTATATTACTAACAGATAATAGGGGATTACTAATGCTGAGAAGATTATCTTGGCTTGAATTTAGGATTGATTTAGAAAACGAAAACTTTAATAATTATATTGAGTTTATGGAAGAAAATATTATTAAGGAACAGTCACAACTAGAAAAATCTTATGAGGAATATATAAAAAATTACCCACCAGAGGATCACGAACAAATTTTTGAATATATGTATGAGAATAGGTTTTATAATATTAGTGAGACTTTCCCAAAGATATTGAGAACGTCAGCTTTAATATCACAGTATGCATATCTGGAAAAAACACTTAATACAATTTCCAAAGTATGTGAAAGGACTTATAATTTATCAATAAGTCCTGAAGATATTAGGCATAATGGCGTAAAAAAATATTTATTTTACTTACATAAAGTGGTTGGGTTAAATATAAACGATACCGAAATATTATGGCAAAAGATATATGCTTATAACCAAATAAGAAACCGTTTTGTTCATTCACCAGAAGAAAACTATACAGCTAAGGAAAAGGCAACATTTGAACAAAAAATAAAGGGACTTTTATTCGAGCAAAATTCGGTAAAAACGAATATTTTTAAGCTAAAAAATATAGAAAAAGAAATTAATACAGATTTTTTAGAATTACATACAAAAGCATTAAAAATTGTTACTGATGAAATAAAAAAGAAAGATGAAAAACTGGGGCAGCAATAAGCCCTTTTTCTATTGAGCTAATGGACAGTATTCTTTAACAAGGTTTTTTCATTAGTAGTAAAATGCGAAGTAGAGATTATTTGTAAAGGAGAGGATACTATATATGGGTAAAGAATTGTCTGAAATGACGCAAGAAGAATTGTGGGAATTATTCCCCATCATTTTGAAAGAACATAATCCAAATTATAAAAAGTGGTATGAGATTGAAAAACGGAAACTTTTAAGTTGTTTTGATGAAAAAAGTATTATACGTATTAGTCATATAGGAAGTACATCTGTTAAAGGACTGATAGCCAAGCCAATAGTCGATATTTTATTGGAAATAGATAATGGATGTAATATTGAACAATTAACAAATACTTTATTACATAATGGTTGGTTATTGATGTCATCCCAAAGTAATCCATGTATGAAAATGACATTCAATAAAGGATATACAAAAGAAGGATTTGCAGAAAAGGTGTATCATCTACATGTTCGCTACTACCAAAACTGGAATGAATTGTATTTTAGAGACTATCTTAGTGAACATAAAGAAGTTGCTAAAGAATATGCTAAACTCAAAATAGGACTTTTAGAAAAATACGAACATGACCGAGATAGATATACAGATGCTAAATCTAATTTTATTTTGAAATATACAGAGAAAGCAAAAGAGGAATATGCTAACAAATACAACCCCAAAAAATAAGTAAAATACAGGGTAAACTTATTGCACATTATTTTTATGTTGTAGCTTAATAATAAAGTTTGAGCAAAAACGTTCGACAAACCCATATTTTACTACAAAAGAAAAGAATCCATTTTGAAAAAAGATTGATCAAAATAGATTCATTCTTGTGAATTAGTGTACAAATTTATATAAAAAAAGTTTAATCAAAAGTTTCCATAAAACTTGATACAACAATGTTTCCTTTAAAATCACCCTTCTAAAACGGTTAAACTTTTTTCAAAACATCGCAACTTTTTTATAAATGGTACGACTTTATTCAAAACAATTAAACTTTGTTTAAGTACAACACCTGGGTGACCCATTACATTTCTAAGAACATGCATAGTATATGGAAGAAAGCTTGATTCAAGCTTTCCTGTCTCCTTCGTCCGGGACTTGCAATTGTACTCGTTCCAACAGCTGCCAAAATTGCTCGACCATGACCGAAGCCGGGTAAGGCATCGAACGGGTGATCCACCATTCCAGCAGGCCCACCCCCGCCGAGACGAGAAATTGTACCGTAATGTCTTTGTAGAGCGTTCGATTGAGACCAATCGAATCCAGATGTTCGCTCAGACTTTGTTGAAGCACCTCCTCCATTCGATTTCGAAAAATGGGGTTCCCCCGGCTTGTCAACATGATCGAATAGAAGGAAGCATGCCGCTGCAAATATTCAAAAGTGCGCAGCAGCGCAGCTTTCGAAGTCAACTGGCCTTTCTCCTCGGGCATGCAGTTGCGGATCAATTCGTTCAAATGAGCGTCTGTGCACTGATCGCGCAAATCGTACTTGTCCGCAAAATGCAAATACACCGTTCCGCGATTGACGTTCGCTTCCTCCGCGATTTTGTTGATCGTGATTTTTTCGAAATCCTGTTCCGACATCAGCTTCATGAACGCGTCCATGATTGCTTGCCGGGATTTTTGAATACGCCTGTCCATCTTGCTCATCCCCCATTTCGCCTCCATGTGAATAGACATTTCGACACCATTTGTTGATTTATCAACAACGGCGTTCATTTTAGCGATTGAAAACGTGCCGCTGCCCAAGTATATTCATCTTATAAAACATATGTTTAAAATTCAACATATGATCAAAATTATGGGAGGAATCATCATGAAAGCTATCGCTTTGACCCGCTTTGGCACCCCGGAAACGCTGGAGGAGTTGGAAATGCCCATTCCCGCGCTTACCGACACCCAGGTGCTCGTCGAGATGCACGCTTCTTCCATCAATCCCGCAGACAGTCTATTGCGCAGCGGAGCCATTCTTCAGAGCCCGATGGCCGAGAAATTTCAGGTGCCGCTGCCGCTCGTTCTTGGCTACGATGTGGCCGGCGTCGTTAAACAGGTTGGCGCCAAAGTGCGCCATTTCAAGCCAGGAGATCGAGTCATGGGCATAGTTCCGATGGGGTCCTATATGGACTATGTGGCGGTGGAGGAAGATCATCTTGCCGTCATTCCGGAAAGTCTTTCCTTCGAAGAAGCAGGCGCCGCGCCCGCAGTGGCTCTCACGGCTTGGCAAGCGTTGTTCGAGCATGGCCGCCTTCAACAGGGACAACGCATTCTCATTCAAGCCGGCGCCGGGGGTGTGGGACATGCGGCAGTCCAATTGGCCAAGCAGCATGGCGCGTATGTAATTGCAACCGCGAGGGATGATAATCACGATTTAGTTAAAGGACTCGGTGCGGACGAAGTGATCGACTACACGAAAGTCGATTTCGCCGCTCAAATAGCCAAGCCCGTAGATATCGTGCTGGATACCGCCATGAACCCGTCCACATTCGGAACAGGGGCATTGGGCGAAATCGGCGAGAAAAACTACTCGGTCATCAAGGATGCCGGGACCTACGTTTCCGTGGTGGCCTTCGCGGGTCAATTTCCGCAGGTTCGCGACATTGAAGCGCACTTCTTCGAGGCAAAACCGAATCGGGCCGATTTCGAAGCCATTGTTCGCCACATGCGAGAGAACAAGTTGAATATCCATGTCGAAGAGGTCTATTCCTTTAGCGCTCAAGGTCTGTTCCAAGCGTACCGCAAAAGCGAAGGGCAGCCGAAACGGGGAAAAATCGTCATTACAAAAAGCAGGATGTAATGCATATGACTTTAGATTGAAGATAGTCTTGGAAATGCATTACCATTAACTACAGAAAAAGTAACTTTGACTAAAGATGTTACTAAACCAGTAGCTACTGGCTACAAGGTAGTAAAAAATAATCAAGGTAATGTAACTGATATCGTTGTTGAATTTAGTGAAGGCTTAGCTCAAGCTGCTGCTGGAGCAGTTACTAACCCTACTATTGTAGATTCTAATGGGGTTCTTGTTTCATCATTCTTAGGTGGTTTAACTTCAGATGCAGTTACTGCTGGAGATAAAGAAGTTACTTATAGCGTAACTACTCCAGGTAAACCATCTGGTAAGTTAGCATTCTCTTTTGGAGCAGAATTGGTGTCTGACCGTGCTGAAACCGCTAATAAATCAGATGCATTCAGTTATACAATCGATTTTGGAGCTAACTCTGGATCAGTATCATTAACTTCAAACAGTGTATTAGACAATTCTACAGCTGACCAAGCTGCTGATTCTACTAATGCGCCAACAGTGGAATGGGGTGTAGGAGATACAAGACCAACTGCATATGGAATGATATAGATATTGAACTATAAAGAATTGTGGAAGTCTTTAGTATCTATTAAACTAAAGAATCTTTTAATACGGGTTAGAATAGGCGATCCAATAGATTACAACATTACAACCCTTTATCCAAGAAGGGACACAGGGACAGCTCTTCGTCCCAACACGTAAGTGCTGATGCTCATTCGAGAGAAAGCTCAGAATGGGCTTTTCTTTTTAGTGGATAAAATGTAAGGGACATGGAGAGATTCCATGTCCCTCTCTAAAGTACCCAATAATACATTATTGGCATAAATCAACTCAGCCCTGCCCAAAACGGTAGCGGAGGAAAGCTAACTTTTTAAATCAGATTAATTTTCATCATACTAGATACGAGTTAATCTGATGTATATTAATTATAATTTTATTAATTTCAAAACACAATGTCTCACAAGTAACATTCAATTTAACATTAAAACTTATGATAACGGCCAATGAAATGTACCATCCTTGACATATTTTTTACCACTGAATGACAAAAAGTGTACCAATGAATGACAGACTGTCTTACCACTTCATACATTTGAAATAATTAAAAATGTTTTAGGTGTTATACAAGGTTAATTGATTTCCATAAGAGCAGTCTTCCACAATCGGGCCACTTTAATGGAGTAAGCCTCTCCAGAAAAATGGATATTTGTATCAACATCAGCATGGAGTTTGTGAAAGTTTTCGCTTGACTAATGGGGCAAGTTAGGGAACAAGAAGAGGAAAAAAATTAGAGGTAAAATACTTTCTTTTCGAGAAATCTTAAAATGGCTCCTTTTTACATATTACATAAAGACCGTTTAAAATGGCGGTCTATTTTTATAGGTGTTAATAAATACTTGTAACCTTTTTTGGGGCTCAAACGATTAATATATGTAAACCAAAACGAGGGGGGAACGCTTTGTTTGATAATAAAAATTTAGAGGCACAGATTGATATTATCTATCAACGCTATTATTTAGAAGTGTATCGGTTTCTTATGTGTTTTTCTGGTAATCAAAACGATGCTGAGGATTTAACCCAAGAAGTGTTTATTCGAGTCCTAAATAACCTGTCTAACATTAACAGTATTGTTAACTTAAAAACTTGGATATTTTCAATCGCGAAGCATGTTGCAATTGACCATTATCGGAAAAGAAGATTTTCTTCCCTCTTCACGGATGGATTTTTTAAATATATGGTATCAACTGAAAAAGAACCAAATGAAGTATATGAACAAAACGAAATGAAAAGGCTTGTTCACAGAGCAATTTCAAAGTTAAAACCAAACTATAGGGCGGTAGTAATATTAAGAGGTATAAACGAATTCTCAATTAAGGAGACATCCGAAATCCTTCAATATAGCGAGTCTAAGGTCAAGGTAGATTATCACAGAGCCTTAAAAGAACTTAAAAAGAAATTGAAATTGGATGCAGAGGAGGTTATTGGAAATGCAAACTGATAAAGACTTATTTGATTTAATTAAAGAAGCATATCCACTCAACCCTAGAGAGGAGTTTGTCTCAGCCACAGCAACTAATCTTAAACAAACTGCCAGGAAAATAAATAGAAAAAAAAGGATTAAACAATTCTCTTTCACTTCAACCAGTATTGTAATATGTGTCGTAGCTATTTCATGGTTTTTCTTTTTAGGCGGAAAAGATGTTATTTCCAACAATCATAATACCCTTCAGGAAAGAAATTCATCAACAACAACTGTAAACAATCAAGACCCTTTAGTTTTTATTTATCAATCACACAATTTAGAATCTTTTTTCACGGAATCTAAAACAAATGACCCTATTGAAGCGTTTCACGATACGAAAAATATTACATTAGTTGGCGAGAGATTAAGCCAATCATTAAGAAATAGAGGTATAAATTCCATCCATGATAATACCAACATAATGGGAATTCTAAAAGAAAAGAACTTACCATTCATGGATTCATATAAAGTTTCTAGAGAGCCACTGGAAGAAGCCTTAACAAATAACAAGACGATTCAAATGGTTTTTGATATACACAGGGATTCACGAAAGAGAAGTGAGACCACGATTAATTTGGATGGAAAAGATTATCCAAGGATTGCATTTATAGTATCCAAAACAAGTGTCAATTACGAAGTAAATTTAAAGTTTGCTGAGCTGCTTCATAAATATATTGAAGAAAGATATCCTCACTTATCAAGAGGAGTTTTTGTTAAAGACAATCCACCAAATCAAAATACTTATAATCAAGACCTATTTGGTAACTCTGTTTTATTAGAAATTGGTGGACATGAAAACACATTGGATGAGGAATATAGAACTGTAGATGTTCTTTCAGAAATTATTAAAGAAATCCTTTCAGATTGGACTAAACAAAAAAAACAATAGTGTTTTCATAAGTGGCTGCTACGGCAGCTTCTTTTTTTAAGAGAACTAATTGTGAAGAATTACACTTAAATGTAACGGGGGCTTTACTTCAAGAACGATCTTCAACAATCGGGCGCTATCCTTGGTGCGAAATGTTCCTGGCTCAAATGAAATGTGGTCACGCAATTTCGGTAAAGGTCAGGCAGTTTTAGATTCCTAAAACTGAAGGGTTATATCGAGGAATCGAATGAGGAGGTAACGCTCTGAAAGGCCCCCCTGCGTCGATTAGCACGCTGTTTAGTAGGGGAAATCGTGTTATAAGCTCGACTAATAGGCATGAGAATTTACCGTAACAGTCCGGTTGACGAAAGCCTACCCGATGGGGTGGTGTAGATCATGGTGCTTGGGTTGAACAAATATGGTGAGAATGCAATGAAATATAATAACATAATGTTTTGCTGACGAACTTCTGATTGTACGGGTCTTTAAGCGCGTTATATAGAAATGTATTTACTACTAAATGTAGGGTTAGCTGTGGATGAGTAAGAATCAAGAATATAAAAATCCATCTTGTGTTACAGGCACATGTAATGCTAACAGGCTCATAGGAAGCACCTAAGTTTGTTCCATAATAGATGGAACTCAACGTTGTAAGCTGATAACGTGGAGAGCTTACTCTCGGTGAAGCGTTGAAAAGGAAAATAATCGTGAGAATAGCGACTATATAACTTTTCCTCATATCAGTGAAAGTGGTGGCAGTACCGTTGAAGCGTGTAATGAACGTGGAGGGATAGCCACTAGACTAATAAAGAATTATTTAATCATGCAAGGCAAATTTTTATCGGTTAATAAGGTTCTTGTAAGACTAATAGAGGTTTACCTCCCACGGGAGGCACCAACACAAGAATTAAATGATTTTTGGGTTAAGACCATATTCCATAAAAGGGTGCTTTTCAGGTGCAAGGGATTGTGTCCTTTTTAGTTATCATCTTTAACAAGAGTACTGCACATTTGAAAATATATTGCGAAATAAGAGAGGAAGGGATGAAGAAAAACTAAATGAAGGTAGCTAATAATAATTAGAGGGATGCCATCTAGCACCCCTAGGTTGAAATAGTATATTTTTACGACCCAAATTAATTACTTTTAATGACCACTTTTAGGTGAGAAATAAGACCATCTTTATTCAATTTGGCATAATCATTTCCCTCCAGGCTAAACACATGACCATCTTTTCCTAACGCCGCAACTGCCCACATTGTTTGGTAGCCATCTTCTTGTTTTGTTGTGATCCAAACATGTCTTAATTTTACATTTTTTTCGAAAAATTCATGGAAGAAATTTGTTATTTCTTCACGTCCAGTAAATGAAGAACCACTTGCAGGTTCAATAGTTCCATTTGGATCAAACAAAGCAATCAGGCTATTAAAGTCATCACTATTGCTACCAGCGGTGTCAGATAACCTAAAATAAGTATCAAGTGAATTCATGTCACATCATCCTTTCAATTGTTTATAAATTATCGAACAATTGAAGTATAGGAGTTAATTGTGTAGAATGCAAATATCAAGTAATAGAGGAGATAATTCAATGCGTGAGTTTTTTCATCCTGATCTAGATGGCATTAAAGTTGAACAAGTTTTATATGCTCTTAGTGATCCCATTCGCTTAACAGTCGTTAAGCGCCTTTATAAGTCAGGAGAGCAAAGCTGTGCTGTATTTGAGGACTTGGGAAAAAAGAGTAATTTATCCCATCATTACCGTACATTAAGGGAGTGCGGTCTTATACATATAAAACGTGATGGGCGTCATAGTTACATGACACTGCGGCAAAAAGAAATGAATCAACGATTTCCGGGACTCTTGGAGAGCGTAGTAAAAGCAAAGTAAGAAACGCAATTTAGGTAAAATGTTGCGCAGTACGATGATAATATGTAGTAGCGTATTCCAGAATCGGGCGCGTTTCTAAAATAAGAAAAGCGTCTTTCTTCATGAAAAGGACCATTTAATAGAATAAGGCGAAAGGTGAATCATCTCCTTTTAATGAAACAGAGGGCAGATTTTTTTCTGCCCTCTGTACCTTTAGTTGCTGAAGTAATGTCCTTTTTCGAGGTCTGGAATGAGCTTAGGATGCACTGGCTGCCATCCAAAGCGTTCCTGAGTCAGTGCACTCGACGTTGTGTTGTCGATCGATGCAAAGGCACCGAAAAAGCCGAAGTGGGCGGCTGCCTCTTCTTTGGAAAGATTAACCACCGGTAGGTCCAGGTGGCGACCGATAACTTGGGCGATGTCACGGACTGGTACACCCTCTTCGCCAACCCCATGTAGTATAGATCCCGCTGGGGCGTCTTCCAACGCCAACCGGAACAGACGCGCCGCATCGAGGTAGTGCACAGCTGGCCAGCGGTTGGATCCGTCACCGATGTACGCCGAGAAGCCTTTGTCACGAGCAATGTCGATCAGACTTGAGACGAAACCAGCCCTTGTCTCGCCGTGCACAGAAGGTGGAAGACGGAGGAACGCTGACCGTACCCCGCGCTCAGCCAGCGAGATAACCACGTTCTCCGCTTCACCCCGAGGCACTGAGTTGTCGACCACATCCTTTTCCGTCCCGATTTGCCCTGGCGGGAGTACGTATGTGAGCATCAATGTTCCCGAGGTGATCACGAACGGTTTGCCCGTACCCTCAAGCACTTCCCCCATTGTCTTGACGGCACGTAGATCGTCTGCGACCGCCTTGTCGAATTCTGAGAAGTCGTGCTTAAACGCTAGATGAATGACGCCGTCCGCAGCAGAGGCACCGCTGCGAAGGCTGTCAAGATCGTCGAGGGAACCGCGGTGCACCTTGGCCCCTGCAACCTTTAATGTATCGGCAGATTTGTCTGAACGAGCAAGGCCGACGACCTGATGCCCTGCCTCGATGAGTTCACGGACAACCGCAGTTCCGATGAAGCCTGTCGCTCCTGTAACAAAAACACGCATATTCTTACCTCCTTTGGATATTTCCAATCAGAATGTTCAGTTACAAAAAAATTATACAACACCAAATTAACAAAGTAAACTATTTTAATTAAAATAGTTAATTTAATAATCCACGTAAAATGCGTTTGTGATAACAAAGCGATTTCGGTATAATATAAGTGTCAAAGGAGGTTTCATTTCGTGAGAAAAACCGTGAGCGTCGATCAATATATTGAAAAAATAAAACCCGTTATAAGAAGAAACAAATTCAGCCAACTAAAAATAGACGATATCGCAAAATATATGGATATCAGCAAAGTGACACTTTATAAGCATTTTTCATCCAAAGATGAAATCATTCAACGGGTTGTAATGTATTATATTAATTACTTGCAAGGGGCTGATACCGTTGTAAAAGATGATTCCGTCTCTTATGTTGAACGCTTTCAAATGACGTTTTTGCAATCGTTGATATGTGTAACTTTTATATCTGATTTGTTCTTAAGTGATCTCAAAGAATTTTACCCGCACCATTTTGAGGATCTTGCAGCTGCACAACAAAGTCGAATTAAAAAATTACAAACCTTTTTTGAATCCGGGATGAAGCAGAAGATATTCAACAAATTGAATGCGGTGTTGTTTATGGTTCAAGATGACGCTGTGTTGCGGCGTTTCATGGAACCCTCATTTTCAATTCAGTATGATGTTACCTTGAAACAAGCGATTATAGATTTTTATAAAATGAAGCAATATCAATTGCTTAAGCCTGAACATTTAGATACCGTAGATGATTCCGTTATTGAAAAAGAGGTTTCTAAAGTTTTACAAACCATTTCATAATCATGTTTGCGCTCTCAGATTGTCTTCAGCAATAGGGCGCAATTCTGCAATAAGAATTGTGCTCTTTCTTCATGTAAAGAGCCAGATTGTGGAGGAAGAGTTCAAGAAATTTATTGGTAATTCATATAAAGGTTGTTTAGGATTAATTGGAGTGAACCGTAACGTATCTTAAATAATGATATTAAACAATCGGGCGCGTTTCTAAAATAAGAAAAGCGTCTTTCTTCATGAAAAGGGCCATTTAATGGAGTACAGAGCAGGAATATTTTGTGGGGAAGTCCAAGTTGTTTTATCGAATAGCAACTACGGTATTGAATTTTTGAAACTATTTGAACATGATGGCATTCACGAAATTAGGTTCGCGAATAATCCAATAGCAGAGGGTTTACGAAGTGTTGTTCGTTAACAAGATGTTATATGACATACCCGAAAATCCAATTTCACATTTTCCTATACTGTGACTTTTCTTTGTTATCATGAACTGTGACAAGGTGTTTTTTGTTTGGAAGGAATTTGTAATTTTTGAATAGAATAATTATGAAGATGATCAGGTAATAAATTTTTACACATAAGGAGATAAAACTATGGCAAAAAACAAATTACTAAGAATGGACAATGTCGGCATCGTTGTAGAATCCCTTGATGACGCAATCTCTTTCTTCGAGGAGATTGGCTTGAACCTCGAAGGGCGAGCCACTGTCGAAGGTGAATGGGCTGGTCGCGTAACCGGACTGGGTTCTCAGTGCGTAGAGATTGCTACGATGGTTACCCCAGATGGCCACAGCCGACTTGAACTTTCGCGATTTCTCACCCCACCTACTATATCAGATCACCGGACTGCTCCTGTAAACGCCCTCGGTTATCTACGTGTCATGTTCACCGTTGAAGACATTGACGAAATGGTATCCAGACTTACTAAGTATGGTGCTCAGCTCGTTGGCGAAGTGGTTCAGTACGAGGACTCGTATCGGCTCTGCTACATTCGTGGAACCGAAGGACTTCTAATCGGTTTGGCGGAACAACTCGGTAACAAATAAGTAAGTGACGTTTTATAAAAAGCCTTTACTGAAATATACATTACTGAAGTAAAAATTGAAACAGAAAAGCAGTGTGAAAGTAACTCGAAGAAGTCGGGTACGTCATATAACACAGCATTCACGCTGTGGGACTTTCCGAGCCCCTTGGTCGCCAGGAGAAGAAGCAGGGAAGCAGATTCAAGCGACAACCCTTCGAGCCTAAGAACTTCGTTCTAAGGCTCGAAGGGTTTGTGAATGCGAAAACGTTATATGCCAATCCGTCTCGATTTGAAGAAAATTCTTATTCAATAAAAGGGCGCGTATCTACAATAAGCAGCAGATACTCTTTTCATTGATGTGATAGGGTTGTTATGCTAATCTAAGGATAAGGTAGTATTTGGAAAAAATGAATTGTTGAGGAAGAAGATAAAAATTGAAATGTTCTAAATGCAATAAAGAAAATAATAGCTACTTAACAAAATGTAAATATTGCGGCAATAGATTTTTATCTTTAGAAACCAATAGAAAAGAATTGAAGTATTGTGATTGTGGTTGCCCAGTTCCATTAACAAATGGAAAAGGATATTGCGTAAATTGTAAAGAAGAAGTATATAGTTTTGAACTTTTTAATTAGTATGTGAGGCTTTCATTATGTTCTTAAACACTTTGAAACAAGAGTTGAATGGTTTTTCTCTTTCTTCTCATTAAGCTAAAGGGCGTTAGTAGAAGAACAATTATTTGATTTTAAGGCTGAGTCCATATCATAGTTATTCCATTTAAGGGCGCAACTCAGGAGTAAGAAATTGCGCCTTTTTATTATTCGCTCTTATCCTTTTCGAGTAATTCAATAATCCTATCAAGTTTCTTTTCTAAGGTCGTAATTTTTTGGCTCTCTTGTCTTTTATTCTTAAAAAACCTTATTACGTAAACCATTAGAACAATAATAAAAAATACCCATATTAAGCTAAAAGCCTGAAAAAGTATATCGCCCCAATTGATGTTCAAAATTTATCCCCCCCCCATGAAGTTTATCAGAATTGGACTATATTTCCAATAACCGTATTCTGTGGATAATTAAGTATCTAATTCAAGAATAGGGCGCGTTTCTAAAATAAGAAAAGCGTCTTTCTTCATGAAAAGGGCCATTTAATTGAAGAACTTTCTTTAAGAAAACTGCCATATTTATGTAAAAATACAACAGGATGATGAAGGATTGAACTTAAACTAACTGACAGAATACTTTAAGAAGGAAATTGGTGTGTTTTTATGATAAATTTAAATAAATAAATTCAAAAGAAAGTACAATGAAGAGTTAAAAGCCAAAATTATTTGTTCATTGAAAAATATTGTTTTGTCATAAAAATATTTTGATTATAGACAATTCTAAAGAAAATATCATAATTATATATAAAACTTGCTGTTATTCGTCTGAATAATCTTTCTAAGAAAATGTTGTTGGGAGAGACGATATAATGAAAAAATTCAATTTGTACCAAATTGATTCGTTTACAAAGGAGAAACTTACTGGTAATCCAGCTGGAGTAATCACAAATGCTGATGGGTTAACATCAAATGAAATGCAGAAAATAGCCAGAGAACTAAACAACTCTGAAACAGCCTTTATTTTATCTTCAGATAATAGCATGTATGATGTTCATGTACGATTTTTCACTCCAACAAATGAAGTTCCCATATGTGGACACGCTACTATAGCAGCACATTATGCTCGTGCGATTGAGAACAAACTAGAATCTTGCAGGGTTTATCAAAAAACTGGAGCTGGAATTTTACCTGTTGATATCATTAAGGAACAGAGTGATTACCGAATTATTATGACACAGGGGAAAATTGAATTTGGCGATATAATTGATGGAATACATAAAGATAGTCTTGTATCTTACTTAAATATAAGCGATAACGACCTATTGGAAAATTATCCAATACAGATCGTTTCAACTGGTCATTCTAAGGTAATGCTCGGTATTAAAAGTATTGAATGCTTGAACACATTACAACCCAATTTCAATGGTTTAGCAAATCTAAGCAGTATTATCGGCTGTAACGGGTATTATGTTTTCACTGTTGATTTTGAGGATAGTAATACTTTAGTACACGGACGAATGCTCGCTCCTGCTATAGGCATAAATGAAGATCCTGTAACTGGAAATGCTAATGGACCTTTAGGAGCTTATTTGGTTCATCATCAGCTGGTAAATCACAATAATTCATTGTTTAAATTTACAGCTAAACAAGGAGAAGCTATTAAACGTCCAGGGACTATTGAAGTTGAAGTTAAGATCGAAAATAATGAGCCTGAAGAAGTTAAAGTTTCAGGAAACGCTGTAATAGCATTTAAGTCTGAATTATTATTAAATTGATTATTTGAGGTGGAAGACTAAAAACGGATTAACTAATCCATATCTTTTGCGTAATTAGTATTTGAAGAGTAAAAGACATTTGCGATAATTATAAACAAGAAAGCAGAGATTTCGAAAAGTGAAATCTCACTGCTATTAATTTTTTAAGTGTGATATGTGTTGCATTCTACTTTGAAAAACCATCTATGGTAAATCCGTGAAATATAATTGGTAATCCAAAGAGTGATAAAACTCCAATACCATTTCCATTTATTATAGCGAATAAGACTTGTGTATTTAACAGCAAGTATTTCAAAAATAGTTATGAATGATGGGTAAAGAAGGTTATAAAGAAACTTTATTGTTTTATTACTCTTTTCGGGATAATAAACATTGAACAATGCACAAAGTGCTGGGTAGATATAGTATTCAAACGAAAAACTTGATTTATTTGCCTTTTTAAAAAAGAGACGAGTTGGATAAGAAATAAGATTTTTTTCAACAACAAACAGCCCAAAAAGCCAAGTCACAACCTGTTTAAATAGAAATGCTACCTGAGCTTCTCTTATTTTATGTTTAGGTATGAATGCAATTAACGATAAGGTCGTTAATATTAAACACAAAATCAAGATGACTTTATCCCTCCTTTTCCTCATACCTTACCCTCCTTTTAAAGTGTATTATTCCCTACAATTACATTTTTAGTCCTCCAAGGGTGGTTATAAGTATTAGTTCATACATAAAAAAGTCCATGAAAAAAGCACTCTATCAAGAGCGCTTCTTCCTCATTTCTTCAATCATCTGTTCTTCTTCAATGAACTCCTTCATTTTTACTGCAATCCAAGTTGAAACTTTAATACCTTTCTTGCCGGCGTACTTACAAAATTCTTCATAAACAGCCGGATCTAAGGTGATGTTATGTCGCTTTGATGCCAACATTACCACCTCCATTTATGTATGGTAATATTGTCCATCAACGATAAATATTTATCAATACACATTAATAAGTATTAATGTGTATCATGATATGAATTAAAAAAGAACGCAATTAGCGCTCTTTTCAACGAATATAGTTCAATAACGATATATTAGCTAGATGGAAAAAACATGAACCTGTTTTCTATGATAAATAGAACCTCTTATATTTAAAAATTTTGTTCTTTCTCCATAACTATTAGAATTTACTTTTATGAAAGAATAAAATGCAATATACTCATTTCCTTCTTCCATTTTGCTCATAATATCTTTGGCAATTGATTCATTAAATACAGTAATCGAAACAGAAGGTATTCTAATAAATCCATCTGGATCAGCTTCCTCGATCCATGGTTTCTTTAGTTCGATTGAGTAATATGGATAACTGGCAGATGGTTTTTTAATTTCACCTATTTTCCCTTCAATACAAATTGGATGATTTATTTTATTCCTGTTTAAGTAATTAAAACATTTAATATACTCTTCGGTTGAATAATAAAACTTGTTCCAGTTAATACTTTGATCACCAAATTCTAACTTAACAAGACCACTTAACTCCTTATTTTCTTCAATTTCGGATCGTAATTTCATTATTTTATTCATCGTTGATAAATAAGAATCAAGTTTACCCTGATTTTCATATGTTTTGTTTTTTTGTCCACTATTAATAGCTTCATCAAGTATAGTATTATTATCCAATTGGCGATTTTGTTTAATTTTATTCAAAGACGACGCAAGCAAATTCAATCTAAAATTATATTCTTTGTTATTTATACTCGTTAATATTCCATCAGAATTACGAGCAATAATTTTCACTTGACCTTCTGTATTAAATTTACAATTTTCATCATGTTGCTTGTTACTTGCCAATTTAAAATAATCTCTAACGATGACTACCTTATCACTATACTTACGTTTATATGGACCAACATATGAAAGCTCAACCCTGCAACATTTGGAAATACATTGTAAATCCTTTTTAATACCACGTTCTCTCGCTTCATCAACTGTTATTTTTTCATTTTCCACTTTATAAAATGCTTCAGGCATCTTTAATCCCATTTTTCCACCCCTAATAGTAAATTATCTTTACTATATTAATCGGCAAATAAAATATTATTTTCAATTAAAAACATTGTTTGTTTATTGTGTAATCAAATCCTCCATTCGCCTACTAATTTCGACAAAAGGAGGGAATTTCCTGCAAATTAATTACTGAGTAATCAAATCCTGTCTTTCCTTTTCCATTAAATAAACGTCAATACCCGATTTAAGGTCTGGGCGCTTGGATATGACATATTCGTAAGTGTAGGCTTCGTCAATGATTCTTTGCCCCATATAATCTGCCATTATAAAGTACCTCCTAGAATTAAATCATCTAGGGCTTGTTGCATTAACGCTTGTTTTTCTGTTAATTCTTGCACTTGCTGTTTTAAAGCCACGTTTTCTTCTCTTAATTGATTAGGATCTACTATTTCTTGTGGCTCAACACTATTTTCATTTAGGATAAAGCCATTTAATTTATCATATTTATATTTATAATCTTGATAGTCTAAAGGTATTTCGTTCATTTCTATAATTTCACTATAAGCAGATTTTGCAAATCTCTTATTTGGGGAAATTGCTACAGTATTTTCATCAATTATTAGTAAATTATCAGAATACCCAATTACAATACCTTCATTTGTTACAAGAATACTTTTAGCCATTATATAATCATCCTCCTAATAAAAACTCTGTATTTGCGGTAGGTCCTAAAACACAGTTTACATTTTGTCCTGGATTTACAGTATTTGTGGCGACACCATGAATCACAGACATATATTTTGATACTTTAATAGGATTTAATGCCATAGAAATATCAATAATTCTTGAGTATTTATATCGCCATGTACCAACTCCATCAGTGTGTGAATAAGATGTGAAGAAAATTTTAGCAACTAAATTCAAAAGGGACACGTGGACAGGTTTCTTGTCCCTCCTCAATATCCAATAATTTATTATTGGTAAATAACTTAATAGTTTTAAAATAAGTTATGAGGAAGAACCTCAAACTGCCCGTAAGGGTTGTTTGGGGTTCTTTTTTAATAGGCTCTGTTAAATTTTAATGTTGATAATCTAAACAAAAAAAGGAAACTCAATTCTCTTGGGTTTCCCTATTCTCCACAACCTGTCTATAAATTTATGTAATAAGGTTATCTTGTTAGTTTAGTCTATTTTACACGTTGAAACATTTGATGGCTTTCTTTAAATTGAACTAAATCCCATAAGTTCCCGTATAAATCTTTGAATACTGCAACAATACCATAAGATTGTTCCTTTGGTTTTCTAACAAATTCAATTCCTTTGGCTACCATTTCATTATAATCTCTCCAAAAGTCATCTGTCCCGAGGAAGAGAAAGACTCTTCCACCAGTTTGATTTCCAATGAAAGATATTTGCTCTGGATTTAAAGCCCTTGCAAGCAATATAGTAGTTCCAGACGAGCTTGGTGGTGATATTACTACCCAACGTTTATTTTGTTCGGGTTGGTATGTATCTTCAATTAACGAAAAATGTAGTTTCTTCGTGTAAAACTCAATTGCTTCATCATAATCTTTAACTACCAGAGCGATATGAACAACAGATTGTATCATTTTACTAACCATCCTTTCTTGTTATAAATAAAGCCAAACTTCAATATATGATAGGTAAATTATACCGTTAAATACAACTTTTTATTATGTAAACTGATATTCAACAAACTGGAATTTGGCGAACACGGATTATGCTTATACTATTCGCCTGTTCTTTTTGTTGTATATCACAACGGTTACAATTGAAACAAGAACAATCACAGCATTTGCGGCAATGGTTCCCGCCCAAGTCATAGTCATGGTGCCAAAGATGGGGGATGCCGCATTGAACATGGTGTGGAATAATACGCACATAAACACACGGCCTTTTCCTGATATTTTGTAGATTGCCCCGTTGAAAAACCGAAACGCAATGAGTTGAACTGCAAACATCCAAAAGTTAATGAGTCCCTCTCCGTGATTCGTCCCCGGAATGAAGAAGAGAGGGATATGCCATAAAATCCAAATGATTCCAGTAAAAACAGAAGACAAAACAAAACCGTATTTTTTGTCAAGCTCAGGCTGCAGTATGTACATCCAGCCAGCTTCCTCCAAGCCACCGATAATAAGATTACCAAGCAGGGAAAGAAAGAACGTATAAAATGGAAGCACCATTTCCGTGCGGCCTGAAACTGCAATATGTATCAAAAAATACAGTGCAAGTCCTGCAACAACGAACAAATAGAGAGATATGCTATTTTTGGCATAAAAAACAGTTCTCAACCATTCCTTGAAACCGGCTATTTTGTTATTTTTCTTCAGAACGATATATGAAGCAATAGCGGGCGACAAAATATAGATTGCAAAAGGGATATTCATCCCGAATTGCTGTAACGAGTGAACCCAATTGTGAACCGAATATCCGAATTGCCCAAGAACAATCAAAGTACCTGACACAAGATAGGCTATGCAAAATGTCAGCATCGTAAATTGTACTGTGATTTTTTTGTCTGTCACGATTTCTTCACCTCACGTTTTGAAGTATACATTAAATTTTAATGGATGGACGCTTTGACTTTTATCACCTAATGTTTGCTTTCTGCAAAGTTGCGCTCCGCACAAAATATAAATAATCTCCATTACAAATTCTAATTTATCGATTTGCTTCTAAGCCCAATTATAGCATTATTAAGGGACACTGGGACAGGTTCCTCGTCCCAGCACGTAAGTGTTGATTGGAAGAAAAGCTCATTCGAGAGAAATCTCAGAATGGGCTTTTCTTTTTAACTTGGCAACCAAATCAAATAGAAAGATAAGCTTATATTATAATCATGTAAGATAAATAACAGCCCTAATTCCTTTTTGCGGAGTTAGGGCTATTTCTATTTGAGGGGGATTTTGGATGATTTATGTTGAATGGTTTGTAGTGAGAATGAAAACTACCTTTAATATCGAGTAAAAAAGGAGGATGTAAGTTATGAAGCCTATGAATTTTATCACGAGGATTTGGACGAGTTGTTAATTCCTGCAGAACATTTAGAAGAGCTACCAAACCCGCAAAGGGACATAGGGACAGGTTTGAACGTGCCCCAAATTGATTACGGCCAATGAAATGTACCATCCTTGTCATAGTTTTTACCACTGTATGATAAAAAGTGTACCAATGAATGACAGACAGCTTACCACTTCGTACATTTGAAATAATCAAAAATGTTTTAGCTATTATACAAGGTTAATTGATTTCCATAAGAGCAGTCTTCCACAATCAAGCCAGATTGTATAGGATACCGAAAGAGTGAGAACACTCTTTAGTTTTATTTTATGAGTGATAGTTCATCCACCTATTCCAAAGTAAAAAGCACTCTAACTATGAAGTGCTTTTTCTTAAATCGATGAATTTTCATCACCAAAAGAAAAATTAGTTGGTGATATTCTTACTAAAATTAGGAAACCTGTTATCATTTATTTACCTTGAGGTTTCTTCTCGTAATGATGTTACACAACCTTTATTTCTTCCATGCAAGAAATAATATAAAATAGCAGCAGCTAAAACTACGATGGCCATTATTACATATAAGTTTGAAAAACCTATGACAGGGATTAAAAGTCCAAGTAAAAACGGGCCGAAACCTGCACCAAAATCTGCAAACATAAAGAATGTGGATGTTGCCAAGCCCATTCGATCATGAGGTGAAACCTTAACAGCTATAGCTTGAGCGCTAGAAAGATATGTCCCATAGCCTGGCCCGATAAAAACGGCAGATAACAAAAGCATAGCTCCATGATGAACATGACTTACCATCAATAAACCGATAGCAAAAATAATAAAAGTGGGATACATCACAAAATTTTCTCCTTTAAGATCAAACAACCGTCCTGTGAATGGCCTTGATACTAAAGTAGCTATAGAATAAACAATAAAGAAGAAACTCGCGACATCAACTAAATGAATTTGTTGCGCATATGAGTTAAGATACGAAAGAATACTGGAATAAGCAATACCAATGAAAATACTTACAATTGAAATTGGAAGTGCCTTCAGTTCGAAGAAGTTACTTAGCTTAAAGCCCTTCATGTTGTTTAATTGCTCTTGATTAAATTCCATTTTTGGTACTTTTAGAAAAAGGGAAGATAAGAAGCTTAACACAATTATCACAGTACACACGACAAAGTTCATCTTAAATCCCATATGCTGATTAATAAATATACCGAAAAAAGGACCAATTGCGGAAGCAATGGTTGTACTTAATGCATAGTAACCGGTGCCTTCACCTCTACGTTCATCTGGAATAACGCTCGAAACTATTGTCCCTGTTGCTGTCGAGGCTATTCCAAATCCGATACCGTGTAAAAAGCGGACAATTAAAAGAATGGATAGGTTTATAACGGTAAAATATAGGAGTATCGTTATAATCGAAAAAATAATTCCGATATAGAGCATCTTCTTCCATCCAATAAGGTCTATATATTTACCTGAATAAAGACGGCCAAAAAGCATTCCTATTATAAAAATACCTGCTGCCAACCCACTCATACTTGTAGAGGCATGAAACTTATCTGCTGTAAATGCAGTAATACTTGCAACTAATAAAAAATAAATAAAATAAAGAAAAAAATTAGTTAAAGATACAATAAAAAAATCTTTTGTCCATAAATTCGGTTTATCCAATTTTCATGAACCTCTTTTCTCTTTTCTACCATTAATTATTTGACCTGTTCTTCTTTTGAGGCCATTTTATATTGGTATAAACATTAAAATTCTACATATATAATATTTTTATTCATTAAAGTAAATGAGTGGGTTTTAAGTTTGAAGTTTCATTTTCATCACTCCTAATCGAATCACATATTTGATTATATTGTTAATTAATATTAATGTAAAATTATAATTAGTGATGATAACATAAGCAAAACTGATACAAGAAGGGATTTAATGAACTTTGAACAGCTGGAGTATATAAAGGAAGTGATTGAAACGAAATCAATGTCTATTGCAGCGGATAATCTACACGTTTCACAATCAGCAATCAGTCAATCGATTTCTTTATTAGAAAAAGAATTTGGAGTCCAAATATTTAAACGGTCACGGCTTGGGACCATTCCAACAGAAGAAGGGAAGAAAATTATTAGAAAAATACTTGAAATCTTAAAAAAGGCTGATGAATTAAAAGAAGAAGTTCAATCTATAACATCTTCTTATAGCGGGGAATTAAAAATTGCTACAAGTCCAAGCATATTTATAACATTTTTGCCTAGAACACTGTCTAAATTTAGAAAAGATTTTCCACAAATAAATGTAATGATTAAAGAAATAGAAAGTAAAGATGTTATAAAAGAGGTGGGGCAAGACAAAGTTGATGTGGGATTAATTACATTATTTAATAATGTCGGAGAAAAGTTGCCAGAACATATTACATTTCAATCATTTCATTATCAAGGGAAAATTAATATTATAGTCCCAAAAAACTCAGAGCTAGCTCTAAGCAAAGAATTACAGCTAATGGATGTTAAGGATTATCCCTTTGTTATTTATGATAGAAGTATATATAATAATTTAATTGAGGATTTTGAGAAACATTATGGACCACTAAATATTATTTTTAAAACAACCAACTCGGAGGTAGTTAAGAAAACTGTATCAGAGGGGTTGGGTATAGGTTTGATGACTAGTTTAATGCTAAAAGACGATCCCTATTTGGAAAGTGGGAAGATTAGTGCTATTCCCTTGGGTTACCCATTTAACTTTAATCTTTTAGTCGGTGGAATTTATTTGAAAAATCGAAGTCAATACAGATTAATAAAGAAATTTTTGGAATATGTCGAAATATAGCTTTGTAATAGGGACAAGGGGACAGGTTCCTTGTCCCAGTACGTAAGTGCTGATTGAAAGGAAAGCTCATTCTGGAGAAATCTCAGAATGGGCTTTTCTTTTAATCTTAGGCTGAATTTGTGAATAAGATTATGCTTGAATGGTATTGCAACCGATATTGTAAAAAGGACACAGGGAAATCAAGGAAAGCGCAAAACAAATATTAGCCGACCCCAACTTATTGAATAAAAAGGGGTACGTACGTTCGATTGCTGATCAGGATGCACGGGTAGGACACAAGAGTAAAACTGATCACTTTTTTGGATATAAAACGGAATTTATGATGACCATTGAGGAACGAATTATCACAGCTGTAGGAGTAAATAGTGGAGCTTATGTGGATGGAACACAATTCGATGAACTAATGGAACAAACGAAAAAAAGTGGTGTAATTATTAAAGAAGTATACAGAGATAAAGCCTATTTTAAAAAGTCTATTTTAGACAATATTAAAGAAATAGAAGCTAAGCCATACATACCTGTAAGTGAAATGGTCTATCGTGTAGATGAAGAAATATACAGCTACAACAAAGATTCAGATGAGTGGTTTTGTGATCAGGGAAATCAAACCGTTAAAAAAGGTCATAAGGTACGTAAGAATGGAAAACAAACTTATCGATATTATTTTGAAAAGGAAAAATGCAGAAGCTGTCCTTTAAGAGAGCAGTGCATAAATGGAAAAAATGCAGGGAAAATATTGGAGGTAGGAGTTAATACGTAATGGAAACTTTGTTTAAACTAGATGCTACACTTATAGTTGTTGCTCATCGTTTATCTACAATTGAAAATTTCGATAAGATTATTGTGATGCATGAAGGGCAAGTGGCAGGTATCGGTTCACATAAACAATTACTAGAAGAAAATATATATTACCAAAAACTTTATCAAATCAATGAAGGAAATCAAAAAAAGCAATATTCAGAATACAGGTGAGTTAGTAGGATAACTAGAACAGAAATCGAACACAAACAAATGTAATCACTTGTTTACAAAAAGTGGTTTATTGTTTACAATATATGTAAGATGTTGGTTGCGTTGGAGGTGTTTATTTTTGATCAAAAACCGAATTAAGATTTTACGAGTTGAAAGAAATTGGACACAGGAAACCTTAGCAGAAAAAGTTGGTATTTCAAGACAAGCTGTCATATCAATAGAAAAATATAAATACACACCTTCTCTTGAACTTGCATTTAAAATAGGGAAAGCATTTGATTTAAGTTTAGTAGATGTATTTTCATTTGAGGAGGAAGAACAATGACTTTTAAATTATTGGGTTTAGCTGTCTTGATTACTTTAATGGTTTTCATATTGAAAAACGATCGCATAAGGAGAGAGAGTCAAACATCTTACAAAAATGATGAAAGATGGCAAATGATTTTGATTAAAGTGAATAATGTTACTCTCAAATTCTATAAATTATTTTCTTTGTTAGTTGTGTTAGGCTATCTTCTCGGAACGGTAGTTGACTTAAATATTAAAGTTACATTATCCACTGTTTTATTTATTATAGCTTTGGTTCTAATGTCTAGTAATATTGTAGAGTATTTTGCTCTAAAATATTACGACAAAAGAATATAGTTTATCGTGGGGAGAGGAGGAATGAACAAACGAAAAAGTTATAAAAAAGATATTTTGTTTTTCCTAATCTGGATAATAGGTATTTTTATCGTTTTTAAATTCATATTGATGCCAATAAATGTATCTGGACAATCAATGTATCCACAATTAGAAAATCAAGAAAAACTATTTGGACTTAGAGTTGCAAAGTAAACGTTAAGTAGCCCCCAAATAGTTTGATTTAATGTATTTATTTTTTTTAAAAGTGAATGAATCGTTTTAGAAAAAATAAGGGACAAGAGAAAAAAGGAAATGACAAATAGGACAAGCATAGTTGGATAAGCAAATGATTTATAAAAAGGAGAGTGGGTACCTCTGATTTTGGAAGCAATCTTATAAACCTCCAACATTATGAAATTTATCAACAGTACTGAAACAGGCACACTTATAATAACAGTAAATAAAGTTATCTGATATTTTTTCTTTAGTTTCATTTCTTTATATGGGTATTCAGACGATGCCCTTCCCCATAAACATTTTGTATAATCTCCCCATTACTATCATTAATTTTGTCTCTTATCTTTTTAATATGAACATTAATCACATTTGGGTTACGATCTTCAAGCTGCCATAAATATTCGAAGAAGTGGTCTTTTGTAAGGATCTTATTGCAGTTTTCATACAGATAAAAAAAGATTTTCCGCTCAATAGGAGTAAATTCCACTTCACTATGAAGGCTATCTTTAAATACCTGCCTTCTGTCCGGATAAATGTACAGATGCTTGATTTGTGTATAGTGACCATAATTATAGTTTAACAGTTTCTGGATTCTTAATAATAGTTCTCTTGGATCATATGGTTTTACCAAATAATCTTCTCCTATCGTTAAACCTTTAAGCCTGCTATCGATGTCCTTCCGAGCCGATAAAAAAATGGTCGGTACGTTTAAAGTGTACCCTTTGTAAAGGACATTTAAAAAAAAGGCCTAGGCTATCTGTAAAAGATGATTCCTGTACTGTACAGGAGTCATCTTTTTTAGGTTCCATTGGTATCTAGTATGGTTATAGTGTCGGATATACCTATCAATTTCTTGTTGAAGCTCTCCAAACGTTTTACATGATTTTATATCTACTTCATCTTTGAGATGGCCAAAAAATGATTCAATAGGGGCGTTATCCCAACAGTTTCCTCTCCTGGACATGGATTGGTGCAATCCAAGTTTTTTTACTTGTTTCTGAAAATCTGGATGTGTGTAATGGGTACCCTGATCAGAATGAATGAGGGCCTCTTTAGCTTTCTTAAAGTTTCTGTTCTTCTTTAATTTAGTAAGGGTATCTGTGGTCAAATCCATGGTGATGCGACTAGACATGTGATGTGCCAAAACTTCACCTGTAGAACCATCTTTAATGACGGACAAATAGGCTCTTTGTCCACCATGATAGTTCAGGTAAGTGATATCCGTTAGGAGGACTTTTCCAGGTTTCTCCTGTTTAAATTCGCGGTTCAGTAAGTTCGGAACCACTCGGTGTTCTTGAGTGGCTTTCATCATTCTCCGGTACGGATTTGCTTTCCTAATAGGGCAGACGATATCGTATTTTTTCATAATTCTACGGATCTTCTTCAAGTTGAAGACACACTGAAATTGACCTGCCAATGTCATTTTAATTTGGCGTGCCCCTTTCTTTCTGCCTTTGAAGTTAAAAGCCTTCAGAATCATTTCTTTCGTTTCTTCATCCTTCTTATCTTTGCGTTTCCTTTGTTCAATAGACTTGGCTGAGAAATAATAATAGTAACCACTTCTTGAAACTCTGGCAACTTCACAAAGGAATTTCACCATTTGGATAAGATTGTATTTTTTAATGACCTCACGAATGAAAATATATTTTTGGCTGGCAGGCAGCTTTACTTCTTTAGCCCCCTTTCCAACAAACAAAGCTTTTTTAAGAGTTCGTTTTCTGCCTGTACAAGCTTCATCTGCGCTTCCAATCTGGCATACTCCTCCTCAATAGACAATTCTTTAATCCGTGGCCTACCAGAATTGCCTTTTCTGGTATCTTTAAGGCCCAAGACTCCTTCGGCTTTATAAGCGGCTTTCCAACGATCTGAAGCAGATTTAACTCTCTTTATGCCAATAACATCAACATTAAACCCTGCTTCTTCAAAAATTTCTCTTGGCAACTTCCCCTCACTATATTCAGTAATAAAGTGTTGTTTAAATTCATCAGAGTATGTAATACCTTTTGAACTGACTGTTTTAACATATCGGTTTTTAGATAGTGTTGTGATGTCTTTCTCTGTAAACAATTTTTTACTCATAATTCTCCATCTCCGCGTATTTCTCTATGTTGTTCTTTAAATTATACAAAAAATACCCTATAGAAAGAGCACTTTTTTAAGTGTCTATTCTATAGGGTACATTTTAAAGGAGGACACCCTTTATTCTAGAAATTTCTCAACGGCTTCGCGGTTTGCTGCTTCATCTATCTTAAGAACCTCACCAAAAACTGGAACACTCTCATTCGTATAAGTATTTTCAATCGGGAGAGACATGGTTTGCGAAATGCTTGGCTGTTTTAGTAAAAAGTCCTTCATATATTTAAGGGTACTAAGTCTGCTCATATTGGTTTCAAGATAGGGCTCAATCATTCCAAGTAATTTTGGAGCTTTAAGGAGACCGTTCGTACTCAATACTTGGTCGGACACGATTTTAATGACCTCTTGCTGTCTTTTTACCCTTCCAAAATCGTTCTGACTATCATGCCTAAATCGGGCATAACCTAATAATTCCTTGCCATTTAGCTTTTGTAACCCTGGCTTTAGGGAAACACCGATATTTTTACTCATGGCATGTTCCACATTAACCTCGACTCCATCTGGTGCTAGAGTATCAATGACTTGTTCAAATCCTTTGAAGTCTATCAGTGCATAATATTGAATATCGAGATGGAAGTTTTGTTTAATCGTTTTTCTCACTAATTCCGGACCGCCTAAGAGGTAAGACGAATTCATTTTTTTGTAGTCTTGATATCCTGGGATGCTTACGTACATATCTCTCATTAAAGAAATCATCTTAATTTTGTTATTTTTTGTATCATATTGAGCAACAATCATCGTATCTGAATTGGCTGTTTTTTCATCTTCCCTTTGATCTATTCCAAGAAGTAGCACATTAACCTTTCCGTTTTTTGCTTGCTCTCCGTTGAAGGTACTTTGGTGAAGGATCTTATCATTTTTGGCCAGCTGTTTTCCAGAATAATATTGCCATATACTATAGCTGGAAAATATTAAAATAATCAGGAATAGAGGGAATAATAGTTTATAAAATCTTCGTTTCTTTTTTATTTTTTTGGAGCGAGTTATCCTTTCATTCATGAGAAACCTCATTTCTATAAATAATTTTAAAATAGATTGGTTTTACTATCATTCTGTAAACTCTTCATGTGTCTTGCTAGAGTCATTATACCTATTTTTTGATAAAAAAACAAAAATTGGAATATGCACTCTGGCGATCAATAGGAATAAAAAAGAGCCGCAATCCTGGGCTCTATTCTTAAAAAGCACCTATTCTTTTATTATGAGGACTCTTTTTGGTTTAACATAATGGTAATAGCTAAAAGCAGCAACTGCACCAGGGAAGAGACATCTGTGAAAATCAATAAAGATTAGGTCAACGATTTCTACATGACACGATCACGATGATGGCATTTCGCTGCCTTTGGCCTCCATTTTTTTTAGGAGAAAATTTGCTTTATGAAGGGCATAGTGTAAATCAATCAGCTCTTCTTCATTTAATTTCGTTAAATGCTGACCTAGCCTTTGATAGATCTTAATCCATTTTTGATTCATCAATTCATTGCCTAATGGTGTTAGTGAGACTAAGACCGCACGCTTATCTCGAACATCTGGTTCTTTTTTACAATAGCCACTAGCTTCTAAATCACTGATCATGTTGGTTAATTGCTGCTTCGCTATCCTCAATCCAGTACTGATTTCCTTGATATTTAAGGCCCTTTGCTGCATAAAAATATACTCAATGACATGGTTTTGCATATGAGAAAGTTCAACAGAACCCTTGTTTAATTCGCTGAAACTACTAAATAGCGTCGGGATTAAAGAGATATATTCTTTTGTAATTTCATCTTTCATGAGGCATCATCCTCTCAATGTAGTCGCTATTTTATTACTATTTTACAACTAAAACAAGTTAGATATTTGGGCAAAGTAAAATATAACTTACTATATTGACTGGTAGGCTAAAAATACATGACTCATTTATCATGGAATGAGAATTATTTGTGATAAATTTGGTATAGTAGTAAAAATGGTTTTCTATTTGAAGAATAATTTCCGAGGTGTCTCATTTGTTGAATTTAAAGTTCCGGCTTTCTATCGCATTCCTGTTAAGTGTGCTTTTTCTTATTGGCTTTAGCTCCATAGCAATTTGGGTTAGTGCCAGCGACATTATTCAATTTGATCGACATATCATCGCTTTCGTCCAAGGATTTGAAACCCCAATATTGACCAAGATCATGAAGTTTTTCACCTTCATTGGTTCTACTACTCCGGTGATTGTTATTTCGTTTTTCGTCATTATCTTTCTATATACCGTCTTAAAACATCGCAGAGAATTAGTCTTTTTTATCGGCGGACTTATGGGTTCTGTTTTACTAAACCACTTCTTAAAGGTTTATTTCCATCGGGCTCGTCCTGCCTTTCATCGTTTGATTGAAATAGGTGGATATAGCTTTCCAAGTGGGCATGCGATGAGTGCTTTTATGGTTTATGGAATGATTACCTATCTTCTATGGCGCCATATATCTAACCGTTTTGGGCGGATTTTCTTAGTGATTTTTAGTAGCTGCATGATTATTGGAATAGGTTTGAGCCGAATTTATTTGGGCGTGCATTATCCAACCGATATTCTTGGGGGATACTTGGCAAGTGGTTGCTGGCTCGCCATTTGTATTTGGGTTTTTGAACGCTATCGCTGACTAGTATCTTTCATGGTACAGTTAGACGTTTAGTTTGTATACAAATTATATTCACGTATATAATTTGTATATTAATATAGGTGTGATGGAAAGGAGAGCATCATTCATGATGTCAAAAGACAAAGCAATTGGATCGAGTACTGTTCGACTAAGTAAAAAATTAACTCGAATATTGAATCATTATTTGAAGCCATATTCGATTACAACTGAACAGTGGAGTGTGCTTCGTACATTGAATGAAGCAGATCAAATTTCCCAAAAGGAATTGTCCGAACGGGCAGATAAAGACCAAGCGACCTTGACGAAAATATTGGATCTATTAGAAAAGCATGGATATGCATCACGTATGCCAAATCCTTCTGACCGTCGTTCGTACCTGATTACAATTACGGAGAAAGGGAGCGAGCTTTCCCGTAAATTATATTAATTCCTTATATTGAAGAGATGTTCGAGAAGATTATCGATGGAATTGAATCTGAAAAGTTAAAAATTTACCAAGAAACATTACTCTTATTTGAAAATAGCATAGATGTCATCCAACAAGAATTAAACAGCTAGAAAGTTAGGAAAGGAAGCAAACTTGGGAGGAGCGGTTTCGTTCTTTTTCCTAATCATTTCAATTGTTATGACTGTGGTTCGCCCTATTTCCGGTAGATTCTTTGATCGCTTGGGCCATAAGGTGATTATTATTCCGGCGGTCATCAGTGGGATGATTGGGTTATTTTTATTAGCCATTACCACTGGTGCGTTTACGTTGCTGCTGGCAGCCGTATTTTAGGGAATTGCCTATAGGTGGTAACCCCAACACTTCAGGCACTTGCCGTTAGTTTCGTCGCAAGGGAAAAACAAGGAACGGCTAACGCGATGTTTTTCTCCTGTATGGACTTGGGAATGGCTATTGGTTCTATCGGTCTCGGAATGCTAGAAGGCCTTGCTGGTTACCATTTTATTTAGGGTTTTTCGATTATTTTTTTAGTGGGATTATTAGTGACTTATTTCCTTTCTTTTAGAGCATTTTCTGTTACGGCGGAGGATAATTGAGAAATCCATAAAAGATTACAGGTGACAAACACTAGAAGTTGTATAGGAAAACAGAGACTGAATCATCTATTGATTCGGTCTCTATTTTTGCTGAGAATTAATTAAGTATTTTTCCATATAAGAATGTTCATTGTCCTAATGGAGGTTTTTCGTTGTTTTAGAGTCATTATTGATTGCTTATGGCTTGATACCAACCAAAAAAATGGAGTAGGATGAAAAATTGTTCCAGAACCTGCTAAATCATTGGGAAATACACTGTTTTATATTTGCATCTTTTGACTTAAGATTACCCCAAGCTTTTTTATTTTTATGCTTGAAGTTGACGTTAACGTAAATGGTAGAATAAATGAACAGAAGATTAAAAAAATGGGTGATCATTCATGAGATATGATATTTCTACATTGGCTGCAGAGTTCAACGTCAGCACTAGAACCATTCGCTACTATGAAGAGTTGGGGATGCTGAAACCGATTAGAACGGAAACAGGAAAAAGAATTTTTTCAAGAAAGGACTATGCAAGATTAAAGCTGATTTTTCGTGGAAAACGTTATGGCTTTCAATTAGAGGAAATTGAAGAAATGATTGAGCTTTTTGATAAAGATCGAACAGGAATTAAGCAACTGGAAAAAACGATTGCTTTTGGGAAAGAGAAAATTAAGGAGGTGAATGAACGAATCGAGGAACTAACGATTTTAAAGGAAGAAATGGAGAAATTGATGCGTGATTTTGAAGAGCGAATTAAAAATGGAGGGAAATAATTGAAATGAATGTTTCAGAATTATTGGCTCGTAATGCGAGAAAATATCCTTTTCAAGAAGCGATTGTGGTAGGTGCAGATCGATTATCCTATAAAGAAGTAAACAAATGCGTCAATAAATTAGCGAATTCTTTAAGGAAAAAAGGAATTGGAAAAGGCGATAAAGTGATTCTTTTCATGCCAAACACTTCAGAGTTTATTATGACGTATTTTGCCGTTCTACGAATTGAAGCGATTATTGTTCCCATAAATGCCAAACTGACGGAAAGTGAATTGTCTTATATTATTAAGCACTCGGACGCTAAGGCCATTTTTATCCATGATTGGCTTTTTGAGCAAGCAAAGGGCTTAACGGAAAATGCCAATCTCCTTTTTGTTAAAACCGGAGAGAGGAAACCGTTTTGGGAAAGCTATGAGGATTTAGTGGCTTCAGGGAGTGAGGAGGAGATTGTCTGTCAGCTGAAGGAAGATGATGAAGCAACCATTCTCTATACCTCGGGAACGACTGGGAAACCAAAGGGAGTTCTCTTTACTTATCGCAACATTTTAACATCAGCGATTATGATGGCGGTGGAAATGTCGATGAAGCCAGAAAGTAGAATGCTCCATTTAATGCCCCTCAGTCATTCCGCTCCCCTTCATTTGTTTTTGGTAGCGGGAACCTATGTTGGCGCCACTCACATCATCGCTCCAACCTTTACACCTGAGCTATTACTCCAACTCATCCATGAGGAAAAAGCCACTCACTTTTTTGGAGCTCCTGTTGCCTATTTATTGACAGCAAAGCAGCCAAATCTTCAGGATTTCGATCTATCATCGATGAACTATTGGGTTTACGGTGGGGCACCACTTGGTCAAAAGGAAGTGCGCTTTGTTAAAGAAAGCTTTAAAACAGATCGCCTCTTCTGTGTTTATGGGTTAACCGAGGCAGGGCCAAGCGGAACCATCCTTTTGCCAGAGGAGCATAATACAAAAGCAGGCAGTATTGGCAAAAGAGCTGCCTTAGGTACAGAAATTGCCATTTTCAATAATCAAGGAGAGAAAGTAGAACCAAATATCGTCGGTGAAATTGTCTTAAAGGGCGAAGCAGTTATGAAGGGCTATTACAAGGATGATGAGAAAACCAGGGAAAGCTTGAAGGATGGCTGGCTCTATACTGGTGATATGGCGAAATATGACGAAGATAGCTATATATGGGTAGTGGATCGAAAGAAGGATATGATTATTTCTGGAGGAGTGAATGTTTACCCGAAGGAGATTGAAGAGGTCCTTTCTTCCCATCCGAAAATTGCAGAAGTAGCTGTTGTTGGAGTGCCGCATCCAGAGTGGGGAGAGACCGTAAAGGCATTCGTCGTATTGAATGAATCGATAGATCAGCTTGCTGATGAATGTAAGCGTTATCTCTATGGCAAGCTTGCAAGCTATAAAATTCCAAAACTGTTTGAAGAGATGGATCAGTTGCCACGCAATGCAACTGGTAAAATTTTAAAGCAAGTGCTGCGGAAACAGGAACAATCGGTATAAAGGAGGGGTTAGAAATGAATTTTTACCAGGAAGATGCCAACTTGAAATTTATTTTAAGGCAATATTTAGATGATGAATTTTTGGCTTGGGCCGACAAAGAACTTGATGTATTTGGGGCCCTTTGTGGAACAAAAATTGATGAACGTGCTGTTCATACCGATCGAGAGGGACAGCCGCGATTGATTAAATATGACAAAATGGGCAATGATATTTCGCAGATTTGGGTCAATGAAGGATATAAAAAGACTGTTGAAGAAACATACCATTCAGGAATTGTTGGCTATGTTCATAAAGAGATCTCTGAATTGGGGAGAAAGGGGAATTACGTCTATTCCTATGCCCAAGGCTATTTGTTATCTCATGCAGAGCCGGGTTTTTACTGTCCGGTGACATTAACAATGGCAACCGCTTATCTAATCGATCATTATGCAGATGATGCATTAAGGGCTAAATATTTGCCCCATGTGGTTTCAACTGGTGAAGTGGAGATGTTTGAAGGGGCGACATTTTTATCAGAACGACAAGGCGGCTCTGATGTTGGGGCAAATGAAGTGAAGGCAGTGCTAGAGGAGGATGGAACCTATAGAATCTATGGTGAAAAATATTTTGGCTCGAATGCTGGCCAATGTGGGGTAGCTATGATTTTAGCAAGAATAGAAGGAGCACCAAATGGCACGAAAGGATTGAGCCTTTTTCTTGTTCCGTGGCGAAAGGAAGGAACATCTGAGCTTAATCATATTGAAATTCGAAGATTAAAAGATAAGCTTGGGGTGAGAGCAGTTCCTTCAGCGGAAGTCTTATTCAATGGAGCAGAGGCCCATTTAGTAGGAAATCCGAAAAAGGGGTTCTATTATATGATGGAGGCCTTGAATTTATCACGCATCTGTAATGCTGTGGCATCCTTAGGGATTATGCAAAGATCTTACTTAGAAGCGCGAAATTATGCGGTTACTCGGCATACCTTTGGCCATTATTTAGCTGATTTCCCAATGGTCAAAGAAACGTTAGTGAAGATGGCGGCCAAGCAAGAAGTAGAGACAAGTGCCGTCTTTTCACTTATCTCTTTGTTTGATGAAATGACAGCTAATCCTGAAAATGTTTCAATAAAAGAAGAAGCCATGAATCGCTTGCTCATTGCTCTATTAAAAATGGAAACAGCAGAGGTGGCCATACATTTTGCTCATGAGGCGATTGAAATGCGCGGGGGCAATGGGTATATGGAGGATTTTGTTACTCCAAGATTACTGCGCGATGCCCAAGTATTAACTGTATGGGAAGGAACTGCCAATATTTTAGGTCTAGAGGTTTTGCGGTTGATTGAAAAATTCAATGTCCATCAATTGTTTTTAGAGAAAATGGACCAAGAGTTAGAGGAACTTCCATTGAACTTGCAGCCATATACCGCCCCAATTCAAAAAGGCATTGTGCAACTAAAGCATCAGCTGATCACATTACTGAAAGGAAATCGCGATGTTCAAACCTACCATAGCAAACGGATTGCAAAACTAATGACCAAGATTTATGAAAGTGTCATTGCCTTGAAGGATGCAAGCATCGGAGGTGATCGAAAGGAAATCATTGCGAGGATATTCCTTAATGAAACATGGAAGCGTAATGAATTTGTTGATGAGGAAATGCTTGCTTTGCAGTATTTCGATGAGATTGTCAAACAGGCACAAACGCAAAAATAAATTGTTCTTTGCCCTGCAAAAATATAGGTTTGCAGGGCTTTTAGATGGAAAATTTTTGATAAATAACTGGATAAAAGGTATTTTTTCCTTCCTTAAAAGGAATTCTGTATCTGCTATTAGTAAAAAAAACACTAGATTATATTTATTCGCGAAAATCAAAATTTATTCGCGACTTTCCGGAAAATATTCGCGACTTTTGAAATTTATTCGCGATAATAAGCCTTTTATTCGCGATTCCACTCATTTGCTCGCGAAAATTTCGATTTGTTCGCGATTCTCTTAAAATATTCGCGATTTCATTCATATTTCTCCTGAAAAGAAGACGGCGAAAAGTACTTATTTGCAACTTTCAAAATTTATTCGCGGCTGCTTTCATTTATTCGCAGCTTTTGAATTTTACTCACGAAGACTTTCTTTCTCTCAAATTTCATTTGTAATTCGCAAAATAATACGCCTTCTACCGATGATCTATTCCTTCAAAATCCTTCACTAGTTTCTCAGAGAACCTTCTCCTTAAATATAAAAAGAATTCCATAAACTGTAACCAATTAAATTCCCCATCAGTCCATTATGATAAGGAGGGGATAAAGTGAAAAGAATGATTTTCAGGGCGTCTCTCATCACTCTGTTTTCCATCATCCTATTTGGATGCGACATCAAGGAAAAGGAAGACAAAATTGGTTCAATTGATGAAAGGGTAACAAATTTTTCCATTGAAGGATATATCATGAAAAAGCAGGGAGATCGGATTCTGGTGGTTCGCTCTCAACCAAAAGATTTCAGTTCTACTTCGGGCAAGGAGGAATTCTATGAGGCCATTTGGGTATCCGATATCACTAATGAGGTAGAATTAGGGCAAAAAGTTCGGGTATGGATTGATGGACCAATTATGGAATCCTATCCGGCTCAAGCGAAGGCGGATAAGGTAATACCGGTAATAGCAGATAATCAGATTGGAGCTGATTTATCAGAGGAAGAAGTCATCAGAAAAGCTCTATCTTCTGAAAGGGAAAATGTGAAAGACTTTTTTCTTCCCGTAATTAAAAGCGTTACCTTTGATAAAGAGTCCGATTCATGGAAGGTTGAAATAAAAGATGAAGAGGGAACAGGCGTTACTCGTATAGTGATTCAGGATAAAAGATAGCAGGGATTTTTGTGAAAAAAAGTGAATGAAATGGAAATAAGAAAGTGCTTCATAGGACAAGTAATGGTTTTTCATTTATTTACAAGTAGACTCAACGGGGACAAAAATCCTTTTCGTGCTTTTGAGGAAGTGTCCGATAGAATTTTAAACCGCCATTTTTCCCATTTAAAAAAATACTCCAAACAAGCGTTTCACTCTTATTCCTACTCATAAAGTGCAGTAACACTTTCACCTCAGGATTTTCGCGTATACAAAGAAGGCAGGCCGTAAATAAAGCCCCAAGTGGTTGAACTAACCATCAGTGAGGATGAAGAAAAATCCCTACTGACAGCTAGTTTCACTTTATTGGGGATGTTCTTTTTTTTTGCTACAATACAACTAATAGTTCATATGAGGAGAGTCCTAACCATGGAAAAAATTTTTATAGTGGAAGATGATTTAAAACTAGTTTCTCTATTAGAGGATTTTTTAAATAAATATGAATATGAAACCTATGCTGTGAAGGATTTTGATCAGGTGTTGTCACAATTTGAGCAGGTTCATCCGCATCTCGTTTTAATGGATGTGAATTTACCTAAGTTTGATGGCTATTATTGGTGTCGGCAAGTGAGAAATCTTTCGACCTGTCCGATTCTTTTTGTTTCAGCAAGAGACGCCAAAATGGATCAGGTGATGGCACTTGAAAACGGGGCTGATGACTATATTACGAAACCTTTTGACTATGAAATTGTCTTAGCCAAAATTAAAAGTCAGTTAAGAAGAGCCTATGGATCGTATGCATTGAGTCAAGTGGAAAGAAAGATAGAAGTTCAAGATTTAATACTCGATATCGAAAGACTGGAATTGCTTTTTGGAGAACAGCAAATCGATTTGAGTCATACAGAAGCGAGAATTTTGGAAGAATTAATGAGCAAAGTGGATCGGGTGGTAAGCCGAGAACGTCTTCTTGAGAAAATATGGGATGATGAGGTATTTGTAGATGAAAATACCTTGAATGTGTATATCGCTCGAGTACGGAAAAAACTTGCTCATTTGCAAATACAAGATGCCATTCAAACGGTAAGGGGAAAGGGCTATCAGCTAAAAGCCAATTGGAGTGAGGAATCATGAAGCTATTTTTTCGTGATCACTTAGCCCTCACGTTCATTTATTTTTTTCAGCTAGCAGCAGTCATTCTTGTGTTTTGCTTGGATGGGAAAGAGAATGGAGCAACGATTGGGTATGCTTGTTTCTTGAGCACCTGCATCTATGTGGGGTATTTATTTTTTCGATATTTTGCCAATAAATCCTTCTATCAACGGCTATCCACTCCACTTTTGTCACTCCATGATTTAAGTATGAAGCAGCAAGCTGCCCCGCTCCCGGAGAGCTTTGACCGTTTGCAAAAAAATCTTATCCATCATTATGAGCAAGAAATTTATGATTACAAGCATAAACTTGATCATCATACGCAATTCATGAATCAATGGGTCCATCAAATGAAGACGCCGATTTCGGTCATCCATTTATTAATTCAAGATCTAGAGGATGAGGTAAAGGATTCCATTGATGAAGAACTGGATCGTTTACGTAAAGGTTTGGAGATGGTCTTGTATAATTCAAGGTTAGAATCTTTCGAAAGAGATTTTCATGTCGAAACAATCCAGCTTTCATCCTTGGTCCGAACAATGACTTCAACACAAAAACGTTTGTTTATTCGCAATCGGGTTTATCCGGAAATCGACATAGATCCAAATATCGTTATTACTTCAGATGAAAAATGGCTTTCTTTTGTTCTGCTTCAGCTGACAACCAATGCAGTAAAGTATACAGCGAATAAGGGTGAACGAATTCTTTATCGTGTGCAAAAGAAAAATGGGCATATCCTTTTAGAGGTTGTGGATCACGGAATTGGGATACCGACAAGTGACTTACCACGTGTTTTTGATCCCTATTTTACAGGAGAGAATGGCAGGAAATTTCAGGAATCAACAGGGATGGGGCTTTATTTGGTGAAGCAAATATGTGATAAGTTAGGTCATCAGGTGAAAATTGAATCAGACTTAGAACAAGGGACAACGGTGCAAATTTTTTTCTCCATGTAAGTTTCCTTACAAAATCGTAAGCTAACTGTAATTTAATGAAATGGTTGGTTTTTATCGTTCAAGCTATGATAAGGATATCGATGAACGAGGAGGGAGCTTATGGCAATCCTGCAAGTTAAACATTTAACAAAAATTTATGAAGGAAGCATTAAACAAAAGGCATTGGATGATATCAATTTTTCCATCAATCAAGGTGAGTTTGTTGGAATTATGGGTCCTTCTGGGAGTGGAAAGACTACCCTTTTAAATATGATTGCTACGATAGACCAACCAACTTCGGGGGAGATTATGATTAATCAGAAGGATCCCCATCAACTGAATCGCAAGGAGACGGCTCTGTTTCGACGGGCTGAACTTGGTTTTGTCTTTCAGCATTTTAATTTACTGGATACGTTAACTGTGGAGGAAAATATCGTTCTTCCGCTTACCTTAGATGGCATGAATGTTAAGGAGATGGAGAGAAGGCTTGTTCTAGCTGCTAAGAAGTTAGGGATAGAAACAATCTTAAAAAAACGGACTTATGAAATCTCTGGTGGACAGATGCAAAGAACGGCTATTGCACGGGCAATTATTCATCAGCCATCACTCATTTTAGCAGATGAACCTACCGGAAATCTGGATTCAAAAGCATCCAGGGATGTCATGTTGATTCTTGAAAAGATTAATCGAGATGAACAAGCAACGATATTAATGGTTACCCATGATCCGGTTGCGGCAAGCTTTTGCCATCGTGTCATTTTTATAAAGGATGGCAGACTCTATAACGAAATTTATTGTGGTGAACAGCGTCAGGCGTTTTTTCAAAAGATTATCGATATGCTTTCTTTATTAGGAGGAGACAGTCATGACCTTTCGACAATTCGCCTATAGAAATGTAATGCGCAACAAGCGTACCTATGCGGCTTATTTCTTCAGCAGTGCTTTCTCTGTGATGATTTTTTTTGTCTTTGCGCAATTTATTTTTCACCCGGATATTCAAAAGGGTGTGACGAATATAGCTGCTGTGCAATTAATGATTGCCGCTGAAGTCATTATGTATTTTTTTGCGTTTTTCTTTGTATTGTATTCCGTTGGTTCATTCTTAAAAACGAGAAAGCGTGAATTCGGCATATTGATGATGCATGGGATGACAAGAAGACAGTTGAACTTGCTCGTCTTTTTAGAAAATATGTTGATTGGTACAGGGGCAATGCTTTTTGGAATTCTGTTTGGCATGATTACCGGAAAGCTGTTTTTTATGATTGGGTCAAAGATGCTTGATGTGAAGGCAATTAGCTTTCATTTGTCATGGGGTGCTTTAGGATTAACCATCATTGCCTTTTTTCTCTTATTCTTGTTTATTTCAATGTTCACGACCTTTTTGGTTCGCACTAATAAACTACTTGATTTATTCCAATCGGGTCAAAGGCCGAAGAAGGAACCGAAAGTTTCTATATGGCTGTCCCTCTTATCTGCGGTTTTACTGATCACCAGCTATTATCTTGCAGCAACGACGACGATGATGACCTTGATCTATCGAATTTTACCGGTGATTTTGATGACCATTATTGGGACCTATTTTTTCTTTACCCAATTATCCGTTTTTATTGTCAGAAGGCTACAAAAAAATCGGTTATGGTTTTGGAAAAAGACGAATATTGTGACATTATCAAGTCTCTCTTATCGCTTAAAGGATAATGCGAGGATGTTTTTTATGGTGACAATTGTTTCCACGGTGGCTTTTTGTGCAGTTGGAACTCTCGCTTCCATGAATGTTATTAATAAACAATTTGAAGTGGATTATCCTGCCGCAATCAGTTATGTTGCCAAGGATAAGAACCCTATTCACGGGGAGCATTTAGCTGAGATTCAGCATGGTTTAAAGCAGAAAGGGATTCCTTATCATAGCAATCAATTCCCAATTAAGTATGTCGAGATTACTTCTGCTGCAGATTCTCATGCTGTATCAATCATTCCGCTGATTTCTTTTTCAGATTATAAAAAAATTGTCCAGTATTCGGGATTTACATTTAAAGAGAAACCTTTAGAGGGAAAAAAAGTATTAGGAATGACCACTCATCGTTTTGAAAATGATGGACAGGATGCAACCTATACTTTAAAACAAAACGATCTTTCTTTGCGTCAAAAGGCTTTTACAGAACATGTTGTGATTCCAAGAGAATTGGTTGGGAATGAAGGACTCGTTGTCAGTGATGAGCTCTTTGCACACATAAAGGGGACGAAAACGAATCAGTTTACCGGCTTTTTTATTAAGGATTTTGTGAAAACAAATGGGATGTTTAAGAATTTAGTGGATAATGGACATATTTGGTATGACGAAGATCAAAATTATGCGATGGCGGTCAGTGGAACATTACTGAAAGTACAGAAGAGCTTATTTAGTATGATGCTCTTTATTGCCTTAATGGTTGGAGCGGTGTTCTTTATCGCTGCGGGCAGCTTTTTATATTTCCGCTTATATGCTGATTTAGATTACGACTTGCATCAATATGAAATAATTATGAAGGTCGGGCTAACGGATAAGGAATTGAGTCAAATAGTGACAAGACAGCTGATGCTATTATTTTTCGTTCCCATTCTTGTTGCCATCATTCATAGTGCATTTGCGTTCATGGCACTGCAGAGCTATTTTACCTTATCAATCGCTTCTGACATGATTGTTGTGCTTGTCAGCTTCTTTGTTGCCCAAGTACTCTATTTTCTCGTGATTCGAAACAGGTATCTGCATAAATTGAAAAGAGCTCTAATATAGCTTATGAATAAAAAGCGATAGCGGTGTGTAAAAAATTATGAATGGGGAGAGTGACAAGACTGACACAATTTATTGAACAGTATGGATATATCGGAGTTTTCCTGTTGATTGCCCTTGAGAATGTGTTTCCGCCGATTCCGTCTGAGGTAATTCTTACTTTTGGGGGAATGATGACGACAAGATCAGATTTAACAATTACGGGAGTCATTTTGTCAGCAACATTAGGATCAGTTGTGGGTGCTGTAATACTTTATAAAATAGGAAATCTTCTGGATATAAGAAGATTAGAAAAAATAATTGATCGTTTTGGAGTGATTTTAAGAGTTAGGCATGAACATATTCACAAGGCTTTTCGTTGGTTTGAGAAATATGGGTATTGGACGGTTCTCATTTGCCGATTAATTCCGTTAGTAAGAAGTCTGATTTCAATTCCTGCGGGGATGTCAAGAATGAAATTTCCTCTTTTTCTTTTCTTTACAACAATTGGAACTTTGGTTTGGAATATCATTCTTGTTACTGTCGGGGCTGCTTTTGGGGAGTCGTGGGAGGAAATTGTTCAGTTCATGGATATTTACTCTCGTTTTGTTTATCTGGTGTTAGGGATGGGAATAGTTGCATTTCTAATTGCCTTTATGGTGAGAAAGAGAAAGTTAAATTAATAGGGTTTGAGGGATCATCCATGATGGATTGTACCTCAAACCCTTTTATTAATATCCTGAAACTAACTTTTTTCTTTTCTTGAAATAGTCGACAACTTTCCCGCGGTAGATTAATTGAAACCTAGGGAGTTCTTGTATATCATGCGGTGTGACAAGGGAAAGGGGTTTTTCTATCTGACTAATGCCACATTCCATTAAAACTGTTGCAACAAATTGAGAACAAAAGAAACAGTTTTTTCTATTAAGATTAATTCGAAATAGAAAAGCAAATAATCCTAATAGATTGTAACGATAATCCTGTTCTTGTTCTTCAAACTTTTGAATGTACCGACATGTTTCCTCAAATTGTTTCTCGGAAACACGGCAGCAATAAATTGCACAACTGGCATGCTGAAAAAGATTGGATTGAAGATTTTCTTTGACGAATCCTCCAATAAAGGGGTTACTCGGGTTTTTTCGACCAAAACTATAAACAGATCTTAATTGATTGTCCAAAGAGATAGATGCATGATTATAGGGCTTTTTCGTATAAAGCTTTATCATTCTTGTAAAAATGGTCCCCGTGTCGGTGAATAGTAAATATACTTTTCTGTCCATTGCTATTCCCTCCCTTTAAAAGAGTTACCTGGTTGTTTTCCTTTTGTAAACGAAATAGTACATACTTAGCGGCCACCATAAAATTGTGAAGATGGGATACACAGCCCAGATATCATTTGGAGTGGTTACGGCATTTACAATGATAAAAAATATGCTGATAAATAGACTTGCAGATACAGAAAAGGCCACAAACGTCTTTTTTCGTGCATGATATAAGGATAACGGCCACCAGAGTACGGCAAATGCTGGGAAGATGGCCCATGGGAATTCAGGTGATATGGCCATATTTAGAATCGTGTAATAGAGAATGATGCTGATGCTTCCAATAATTGCTGTGGTAAGAGTTCTGGCATATTCCTTTAAATACATGAGAATGGGCCACCAAAGAATGGGTAGAATCGTGTACAGGGACCAAGGATGTTCAGGTGAATAGACGATATTTTCTATTACAAGAAATCCAATGATTAATAAACTATATAAAAGAGATAAGAGCTCAAATCTTCCTTTTCTCGCACAATACACACCAATTGGCCAAAAAAGAATTGCAAACATCGGATAGAAGAACCAGAGATACATAGAGCTTGTTATTAAATTCACAATTATTAAGAAAACAATCGTCATGATGCTGCCAGCAACAGCAAATCCAAGATTATAATTTTTCATCGTTTCTTCCTCCTTATCTCAATTTTAACCATCTAAAATACATCGTTAATGGCCACCATAGGACGGCAAATGTCGGATAAACAAACCAGATGATATGTGGTGAATAGTAAAAATTGATAAACATCATTAAGGCAATAATCAAAAGACTTCCCCAGATGGAATATCCTAAATTTAATTTGGCTGAATGATTTTTCATCGGCTGCTTAAAGCCTAATTCTTTCTTGATATCTTCAATATCGCCAAAATCGACAATGGCTTTATTGATGGCATCTTCCTCTTCCTTTCCTTGTTCCATTAAATCCCAAACCTTTTCTTCAAGGTTTTGTAAAACTTCCTGCATGATGGCTTGTTTTTCGGCACTTTCAGGAACATCTTTAAATAATTCATCAACATGATTCATTAATTTTTTCACAATAATCCCTCCATAAACAAATCAATAATTGCTTTCGTTTCTTGCCATTCTTCAACCATTTCTTTTAAATAAGCCTTTCCGAGGGGAGTAATGCGGTAATACTTTCGCTTTCCTCCATGGGAGATATCCCCAAAGTAAGACTCGATTAATTCCTTTTTTTCCAATCGCTGAAACACGGCATAGAGTGTTGCCTCTTTTATTTGAAATCGATTATCTGTTCGAACGCTTATTTCCTTTGAAATTTCATAACCATACCGATCTTCTTCTAGGATGAGGCGCAGGATAATTGAATCCAAATGTCCGCGAATGATATCACTTCTGATCATCATGACACTTCCTTGTATATCTATTCTATCTGATAGAGTAATAATACCTCTTATTACTCTATGTGTCAAAGTAATTTTTGCAAATATAAAGATTTCATATTTGGGATGTAATGTAATAGTACGATTGGTTTGTATTCTTATAATCTGAATGATTTACAGCTTACTGCTAAAAAAGTAGAAGAGAACCATTATCCATGAGAATTGTAGTGACGAACGCAATTGTCTTAACAGACCGAATCACGAAAAATCGGGAAGAAAAAGAATTAACCCTGCGTGAGTCCTTAATCAAGTCAGAGAAAACACGGCTAAGGCCGATTTTAATGACTGACTTTGCAACGATTGCAGTGTTAATTCCTGTCTTGTGTGAGTTATTTTTCATTAAGGAAAAATAGACAGTCAAGGCACCATCCAATATAGGTGGTGCCTGGTGGTGCCTGCATTATTTTCTTTTAGGAAAATGAATGCTCACCTTAGTATAGTGTCCTTCCTCAGAGGCAATGGAAATTTCATGCCCTAATTTCTTAGTTAATTGCTTGGCTAAATAAAGTCCCATTCCTGTTGATTTGATATTGATTCTACCAATAGAACCGGTGAACCCTTTGTCAAAGACACGGGGAATATCCTCAGAACAAATACCAACTCCGTTATCCTCAATGGTTACAATCTTTTCCTTTAAATTTTTTGTAAAAGAGATCGAAATCATCCCGTCCTTTTCTGTGTATTTTAATGAGTTAGCTAGGATTTGATCGATAATAAATCCAAGCCATTTGCTATCACTATGAACGAAAATATCAGCCTCTTCGATATTTAGGTGAATGCCTTTATTAATAAATATTTTTGCATACTTTTTCACGCTTGTTCTTATAACTTTACTAACAGAAAGCTCAGAGATAAAGTAATCCTGTGAAAAGGAATCAATCCTTGAATAATAGAGGGCTTGCTCAACATATTGCTCAATTTTATCCATTTCATCTTCGAATTTATCAACAAGATAGTCAATTGATTTTCCTGAACTATTTTCCATTAGAAGACGACTTGCTGAAATCGGAAGCTTGATTTCATGAATCCATGACATAATAAATTCCTGCTGATCACGCTTTTCATCGTGTAATCTCGCTAATTGCATTTGCTGATCCTGATACAATTTATTCATGACTTGAAGAAACAGTTTTTGTTGCTCATTTTGAGCCTCAGGAAGTAATACAATCCAATCATCCTGAGTATTACGGAGTATTTCGTTTATTTCACGGGAAAATCGCCTGTGATTAACATAGCCCATTCCTAAATAAATACAAACAAAAAAGAGGCAAGTAAAATTGAGATAGAGGATATTCCTAATTGCCATCCCTTTTCCTTCGCTAAAAAAGATGATTAAGGAAGAAAAGGATAATATCACACAATAGAAAAGGATAAAATAACGTTTGTTTTTTAAAAAGGATAATAAGCTCATTGGACGATGTACCCTTCTCCTTTTTTAGTGGTAATAAAATTTTCTTTTCCTAACTCAGCCAGTTTTTTGCGAAGTCTATTGACATTGACGGTAAGTGTATTGTCGTCGATGAAGCTCTCATCCTTCCATAAATGGCGCATTAGTGTATTCCGATTAACAATGGAACCTTTATGCTGTATGAGAAGTTTTAAAATAATAAATTCCGTTTTAGTGATTGCCATTCTTTCTTCACCGTATAAAACCTCCCAATCTTTCAGGTTTAGGATTACACCATCATGTTCTAAAACATGAGGCTGCGAATCAACATAAGAGTATGAGCGACGTAAGAGAGCATTAATTTTTGCCATCAATACATCAGAATAAAAAGGCTTTTGGATAAAATCATCTCCACCCATATTCATAGCCATAACCATATCCATGGGCGTATGGCGTGAAGATATAAAGATGATGGGTACCTTTGAAACCTCTCTAATTTTCTGACACCAGTAAAACCCATCAAAGGATGGCAGATTAATGTCTAATAATAGGAGATGAGGGATTTCTTTCAAGAAAACGTGAAGGACTTGATCGAACTCTGTGAGAATCACAGGTTCAAAGCTCCATTTTTCCAGCATTTCCCCGAGCATCTCTCTAATGGTGGGATCGTCTTCGATAATCATGATTTTCATTGTAACCCTCCAGGAACTTCTTCAATAGGATTCGTTTCTATTCTTTATCTTAATCGATTAGAAAGCTTTCTTGCAGCATCGTGACAAAATTGTAAGATTGCATATAGAAACTGTAAGTTTGAAAACCGATTGCTTGTTTTAAAATGAAACCATAGAAAAGTAAATATTTCTTGGGGGAAAAAGAATGAAAACCATAGTAGAAGTGAAACAATTGAAAAAAGTTTATGGAGCAAAGGGAGTTGTCTTTACGGCTCTTGATCATATTAATTTAACTATCCATGAAGGTGAATTTGTCGGCATAATGGGTCCATCAGGTGCAGGAAAGTCCACCCTACTCAATATGATTGCAACCATTGACCAGCCCACCTCAGGAGATATAACGATTGAGGGGACAAGTATTATTAATATGAAAGAAGAACAGCTATCTTCCTTCAGACGTGATAAATTAGGGTTTATTTTTCAGGATTACAATTTGCTTGATACCTTAACGGTGAAAGAGAATATTCTCTTGCCCTTAGCCCTAGCAAAAATGAATGTGAAAGAATTGGAGCAAAGAGTCCAAAATGTTGCAGAAAAATTTGGAATTACTTCGATTTTAGAAAAGTATCCATACCAGGTTTCCGGCGGGCAAAAACAGCGAACGGCAGCGGCACGGGCCATTGTTGCCAATCCAAGCTTAATTCTCGCAGATGAACCAACAGGTGCACTGGACTCCAAGTCAGCAACCGACTTAATGGAGAGCTTGACGGATTTAAGTGAGCAGGAAAAAGCCACGATTTTGATGGTGACTCATGACGCCTTTGCGGCCAGCTATTGTCAGCGCGTGATTTTTATCAAAGACGGAAAATTATTTACGGAGCTCGTTAAAGGAAATACTTCGCGCAAGCCATTTTTCCAAAAGATTTTAGATGTGCTCTCTGCTCTTGGAGGTGGTGCAAGTGACGTTATTTAGTCTAGCCATGAAAAATATAAAGGGCAATTTTAAAAGCTATCTGATTTATTTTATTTCGATGTTATTCAGTGTGGTTATTTACTACACTTTTGTTTCCTTGCAGTATAGTGAAGAAATACAAGAGGTAATCGAATCATCTAAACAAATGCAATCCACGTTCTTGGTGTCATCGATCATCCTTATTTTGTTTGTTACGATTTTTATTTGGTACTCGAATTCTTTTTTTACAAAAAAAAGAAAAAAAGAGGTTGGGTTGTATTCCTTACTTGGATTGCGGAAGAAATCAATTGGAAAAATGCTATTTTATGAAAATCTGATAATGGGTATACTTGTTCTTTTCATGGGAATTCTTCTTGGCTCGTTTTTAACTAGGCTATTCTCCATGATGCTGATGAAGTTATTGGATGCTGAGGTTAATATTCATTTTAGCTTATCGTTTGAAGCAATTGCCAATACACTGATTGTTTTTGCCATCATTATTATATTTACTTCGATTCAAGGCTATCGATTGATTTATCGGTTTAAGTTAATTGAATTATTTCAGGCGGAAAAAGAAGGAGACTCAGTACTAAAGGGATCTATGGTTGCTGCCGTCATTTCACTCGTTTGCCTTGGAGTTAGCTACTGGCAAGCATTTGAACCATTCCCTGCCAATTTAACCAATGCATATGTATTAGGAAAAATATCTTGGATTACAGGTGGAATTGTGATTGGAACGTTTTTATTATTTCGCTCCGTTACGGTTTACCTGTTAAAGGTGGCACAAAAAAATAAATCCCGCTATTATCGGGGAATGAACTTAGTAGGGATCTCTCAGCTTTTGTATCGAATCAAGGCCAATGCACAAACCTTTACGATGATTGCTCTGTTAAGTGCTTTAACTTTAAGTGCGATTTGCATTACTTATAGTCAGTATTATGGGACAAAAGAACACGCTGATGCCGCGATGCCCTTTAGTTATTCCCATCTCTCAAAAGGGGCAGACTTTGATCAGCGAATCAGAGACATTATTATGTCTGATAAAAATCATCCGGTAACGGCAGAAATCGATATCCCTGTCATTAAACTGGATGGAAAAAAAACAGAAGAGTTGCCAGAATATCTTGCTGGAATTATGGATGTCGCAAAAGAAAAACCAGGAGAAAAGCCGATTCGGTTAATTTCTGAAAGCACTTATAGTCAAGCTTTGAAAGTATTAAATAAAGAGGAATCTGTGAATTTACAGGAAAACCAAACGGCAGTCATTAAACCGATGTCAACAAATCCTTCTTTATCTGACTATAAGGGGCATAAGGTCACTTTAAAGCTTCCTCAAGGAAAGAAGACATTAGAATTTACTGACATGCTAGAAGAAAGAGTAATGGCCTGGACTTACCCGGACTTTTATATAGTTGTAACTGATCAAATCTATAATCAAATTGCCAAGCAAGTTAAACCTAGTATTTTTAAAGCTTATCAGGTGAAAAATCAAAAAACGACGAAGGAGACGTCAGATAGGCTGGAAAAGCTGGATACGTCTGAAAATCAAAAAGTGACGTTCTTTAATATGTATAAAACAGATAGCAAAATTTCTACGTACTATACTGTTTATCGCGCCGGCGTCGAAGAGACAGGATTAAATATTTTCACGATTGGATTTTTGGGGCTCGTTTTTCTAGCGGCAACCGGGAGCATTCTTTATTTCAAGCAACTAACGGAAGCTAATTCCGATAAATGCCGGTATGAAATTTTGCGTAAAATTGGAGTGAGCAGGAAAGAAATTTATCGTTCTATAGCCAAGCAATCTCTCTTTGTTTTCGCTCTGCCTCTCATAGTTGGAGTAATGCATAGTTTTGTTATTTTAGAAGTTTTGAACAATATGCTCTCGGATGTTATAGGGGTTAATTTAACCATTCCAATCATCTCTTCGATGATTGCGTATATCATGATTTATTTTGGGTATTATGTACTAACGGTTAAAACTTATAATAATATCGTTAACTAGAAGAATGAACAGCGGTCATTGAAAATTTCGATGACTGCTGTTCGTTTTGGATTATTCGTTGATTTTTTTTAGTAAAGCGATGTTATTGATAAATAGGATATAGGTTTCTTTTTTTGTTTTGATGACGATTCGGTCATTGGTTCCATAAATTGCCCCAATTCTAATAGTAGCTTCCTCTTTTCCACCATATGTATCATCGAGATAGACCTCTAAAATATCATTTAGGAAGATTTTATATCTGGCTAGCTGCCATTCAATAAAGAGATATTTGTTTTTTCTACTTTTATATCGGCTACATATATTTTTTGTAACGAATTTAAATATTTTCCAACCATAATATCGTAGTATAGAGGATCGAGACTTAATAGAGATAAAAGTAAAATAAATAGTGTTTATATTAATAAAAAAGGGATAAATCGCAAGCATGTAAACATCTAATCAACTTTGATATGATAACTTTATCCATAGGTACTAACTACTTAAAAAAATAGGGTGTTGATAAATGAGGGAATCTATAAATATCTTGGTTGTTGAAGATGATAACGATATCAATCAATTATTATGCAATATCATTCGCAAAAGCGGCTATAATCCGCAGCCTGCTTATTCTGGAACAGAAGCGATGCTTTATTTGGAAAAGCAAGCTTGGGATATGGTTCTCCTGGACTTAATGCTTCCGGGAATGACAGGGGAGGAACTGCTTGCACATATAACCGACGAACAAAGCAATGTACCAGTTATCATCATTTCAGCAAAATTAGAGCAGCAAACGAAAATTGAGGCATTGAGAACGGGAGCGGATGATTATATTACAAAGCCCTTTGATATTGAGGAGGTATCCGCGAGAATTGACTCTCATCTTAGAAGATATCGGAGAACAATAGCCTCACAAACAAATAGGGAACTCCTCTTTAAGGATATCCATTTGGATACAGAAGCTAAAATTGTGCGGGTGAGGGAAAGGGAATTGAACTTAACAGCCCGAGAGTACGCCATTTTATTATTATTACTATCCTCTCCCAAAAAGATCTTCACAAAGGCAAACCTTTTTGAAAGTGTTTGGAAGGAAGAATACTTTGGTGATGATAATATTATCAATGTCCATATGAGCAATTTGCGAAGTAAGCTCACCAAAGCCAATCCTGAAGAAGAATATATTGAAACAATTTGGGGAATGGGCTATCGTCTAAAATCTTAAGGTTTTTTTAAGAATTTGCTTAAGAGTTTCTTATGGTTTCCTTTTTAAACTGAAGGTAAACACGCGAGGGAGGGATATTTGATGAGCGAATATGTTCTGAAAACGACTCAATTATCCAAGAAGTATAAAAAGCAATATGCCCTAAATAAGGTGAACCTTGCAATCAAAAAAGGATCCATTTATGGGTTTATCGGACAAAATGGGGCAGGAAAGTCGACTTTGATTAAAATGGTTACAGGTCTAGCTTTTCCAACTGAAGGAAGTATCGAACTATTTGGAGCTAGCGGTAACGAGAATTTAGTTCTGGCTAGAAAGAGAATTGGGACTATAATTGAAGGCCCGGCATTGTATCCGCAAATGACAGCAACTGAAAATTTAGAGGCACATCGTTTGCTAAAAGGAATTCCTGGAAAAGAATGTGTTGAAAAATTGCTAATACTTGTTGGCTTAGAGCATACAGGGAAAAAGAGGGCGAAGAACTTTTCCTTAGGGATGAAGCAAAGGCTTGGAATTGCTATTGCTCTCTTAGGGGATCCTGAATTTTTAATTTTGGATGAGCCAATTAACGGGCTTGATCCAATGGGAGTTGTAGAAATAAGGGAACTTTTAAAGCGTCTCAATCATGAGTATGGCATTACAATCTTAATATCAAGTCATATTTTAAGTGAGTTGCACTTATTAGCGACTCATTATGGCATCATTCATAAAGGAGAAATCATTGAGCAATTAAGTGCCAAAGAATTAAATGAGAAATGCCAGCAATATTTGCATATTAAAGTGGATCATCCTGAAAAGGCCGCAACGATTTTAGAAGGAACCTTGAAAACAAATGATTTTGAAGTGATGCCAGATGGAACCATCAAGTTATTCCAATATCTTGATGCACCAGGGAAGGTCTCCACCATATTGGTAAAGGAAGGTTTGGTTATCGAACAATTTATGCCTATGGGGGAAGAACTAGAAAGCTACTTTATGAATCGAATTGGAGGTATTCAGCATGGGTAATCTTTTAAAATCTGAGTTATTTAAATTGAGGAAGGACCGCGTTTTTTTAACACTGACATTACTCTTGCTTGCTGTTAGTTTTCTCTACCCATTGCTAATTGTTTTTAATGCTAACTCAGATCAAGTGACGGTGAGTGAGTTTTATCAATACAATATCATCGGAGGAAATAGCTATGTTTTGAAGTTAGTCCCATGTATTTTGGCAGGTTTTTTCATTTCAAGTGAATATTCAAATGGAACGATGAAAAGTATAGTAGCTTCTGGTAATAGTCGCATTCGTGCGTATTTTGCTAAATTATTGGTGTTCTCCCTTGGAATGATGACGATTTCGTTAATTTTTCCTATTTTCATGACTGGTTCAAGCGCCATCTATTTTCATTTTAAAGGGATGCCGGAATTAAGTTTTTATTTGCAAACAGTTGGTTCTATCGCCCTTTACTCTGTTTCTTTTGCATCTATTATGGCAATTTTTGCAACTATTTTCACAGATAGTGGGAAAACAATTGGGTTTTTACTCCTTTTCTTTATTCTTTTTGATAGTATCTTACATGGGATTAGTTCAAAGATATCCTTTTTTGAACCAGTTTATAATTACTCGATTTTTAAATTATTTCTGGATGTTGTGAATATTCCTGCTATGAATCATGGGGAAATAACTCGATTAGTTATGATTCCGATCCTATCATATATTGTCTTTGGATATATGGGCAGCTATATTTTTCAAAAGAAAGAAATTAGATAAGAGAAGATGGAGGAATGGGGTATGTTGTATTTATTACTAGTTGTGGTGGTCATTGCATTGATACTGCTCTTACGCCTCCATTTATTGAAAAAAGAAATAAAAAGAATGGTGATTCAATTACATCAAATCAATGGTCACAGACTGGAAAGTAAATTAACCCTTCAGTTTTATGATCGCGATATAGAAAACTTAGCGAAAGAAATGAACGAGCAAATCGATATCAAAAAGCAATCACTTGCCGAAAAAAGGCGGAGTGAAAATGAAATCAGGCAGACAATTGCCAACATCTCTCATGATATCAGGACACCCATGACCTCCATACTAGGGTATGTACAATTTTTAGAAATGAATGATTTATCCCCTGAAAAAAGGATCGAATATACAAGGATAGTAAAGAACAGTGCATTAAGATTAAAGGTGCTATTAGAAGATTTCTTTGAACTTTCCGTCATTGAATCACTGGACTATCCGTTATCTTATGAAAAAATAAAATTGAATCAGTTATTAATGGAGGTCGTGATTGGGTTTTATGAGGAGTTTCATCAAAGGCAAATGGAGCCGGTCCTCATCATATCAGAACAAGAAATTTATATTCATGCGGATTCTTCAGCAATCAAACGTGTAATGGAAAATATTATCCTGAATGCGATTCGACATTCAAGCGGAAATATTTCGATTCAACTACAAACAATGGATCATAAAGCGCAACTATTAATTCGAAATTCTGTTTACCAGTTAAGTCAGGAGGATTTAGAACATCTTTTTGATCGCTTTTATAAGGCAGATCAAACAAGAATGGGTAAAGGAACAGGACTTGGGCTGTCCATTGCAAAAACCTTGATGAAGAAAATGAATGGGGATTTGACTGCGAAATTAAAAGGAAATCAATTGGAGATGATTTGTGAATGGCCAAATGGATCACAGCAAAACAAAAAGCCTGATTTCAAACGACAATCTTGAAACCAGGCTTACTTCAAAAGGTGAAACAAATCAATGAAAGGTTTTACCTCATTATTAGAGACATTTTTTCAATTCCTCGGTTAACCGCAGGAATTCTTTTTTATTTCTTTCCCGTAAGGATTGGTCGATTTCCTTTTGGAGCGTCTCTTTGCGAAAGTTTAGTAATGCTCTGTCTAAAACCATCTCTGCAAATAATGCGTCCGTGTAATTCAAATCAGAATGTGGTAGATCATTTAGAAATTTCTTTTCCATGGAAATCAACTCCTTAAGCTTTTTTAGATTATATCAAGAATAATCAGATAATTCAATTCTTTTTTAAAAAAATATTATATAAAAATAATATTTCCTTTAATTTGGAAAAACATAAACCAATGGGAAGTGCAATTTATCATGGAAAAATTCGATTTTCTATGAGTTAAGAAGTATGATGAATAATATATACATAGGTGAGATTGGATCGTTTTTATTTGATTTATTAAAAAGGACGTGATTTGGTGAGGAAATATCTTGTTCAAATCATCACATTAATATCAACGGTAATCTTTATTCTAGCGCTAGCTGGACTTGGCTGGACCATTCAGTATCATTTCTTCGATCATCATTCGAATGGAGCGGAAAAAACGGTGACGAAGGAAGAAAAGGTGAAGAGTACAGGGAAAACCATCGTTGCTCTAGGAGATTCTTTAACGAGAGGAACTGGCGATGAAAGTGGCAAGGGATATATAGGATACTTAGTCGATGAGCTTCAGGATAAATCCAAGGAAAAAATTACCCTCTACAATCTTGGTGTGAAAGGCTATCAATCCAAGCAATTGCTTAAACAGGTGAAGCAAAAAGGCGTTCAAAGGGAAATACGATTAGCGGATGATATTTTAATTTCGATAGGCGGAAATGATCTTTTTCAAGGGGGACAAGCGATAAAGGACCTAAGTCTTGAAAAAGTAACCAATCAAAGCCATGTCTATCTTCAAAATTTACAATCAACCATCAAAGAAATTCGCTCCCATAATCAAAAGGCAACGATTTATGTGATTGGTTTATATAATCCGTTTATCGATCTTGAAAATTCCAAGCTTACAACGAAAATTGTGAGACAACGGAATTACGCTACTAGCGAACTACTTGATAAGGAAAGAAATGTTGTTTTTGTTCCGACCTTTGATTTATTCCAATTAAAGGTGAACGACTATTTATATTCTGATAAATTTCATCCAAATACGAAAGGGTATAAGCTCATTGCCGAGCGAGTAGCTTCATTAATTACATGGTAGGAGTCATGAATATGAAAGATATTACACTTTCCGTTAAAGGCCTAAAAAAGAAAATTGGAAAAAGAGAGATCATTAAAGGGCTTGATTTTGAATTACATAGGGGTGAGGTTTTTGGATTTCTTGGACCCAATGGGGCGGGTAAAACCACAACAATTCGGATGATTGTAGGACTGATTCGTCCAACCTCAGGGACCATTGAAATCTGTGGCTACAATGTAAGAACACAATTTACAAAGGCAATGAATGAAATTGGTTGTATCGTGGAGAATCCTGAGCTTTATCCATATTTAACCGGTTGGGAAAATTTGGAGCATTTTGCTCGGATGCTTCCAAATGTAAAGGATGAGCAAATAAAGGAAGTAATAGAGCTTGTGCGATTAGAGGATAGAGTCCATGATCTTGTGAAAACCTATTCGCTTGGTATGAGGCAAAGACTGGGGATTGCTCAGGCCCTTTTAGGGAAACCAAGGGTTTTGATTTTAGATGAACCAACGAATGGACTTGATCCAATGGGAATAAGAGAAATGCGTGCCTTTATTCGCTATTTAGCGGAAAAGGAGGGGCTAACGGTCTTAGTTTCCAGCCATCTTCTTAGTGAAATTCAATTGCTTTGTGACCGAGTAGCCATTATTGCAAAAGGTGAAATTATTAAGGTAGACAGGGTAGATCGCCTGTTAAGTCTGCAGGAAAAACTTATCTGGAGGGCTTATCCAAAGAAATTGGCGAAAGAAATATTGAGTACAATGACTACGGTGACTGAAGGTGAAGCAGACTCCCTTATTACCCCTTATTTAGAGGACCAATCGGCATCGTGGAATCGACACCTAGTAGAGCATGGAATTGAAGTACAAGAAATGACGAGAAAGACTCCAGCCTTAGAAGATTTATTTCTCGAAATCACTGGAGTTGGAGGTGAATCGGTTGATTAAGCTCGTTGAGAATGAAATGCTCAAGATTGTTCGTAAAAAGAAAATTATTGTTGTTGCCATGATTATTGTCGTTCTTGTTTCCTTATTTACCTATGCCCAATATCGCGAAACGGAGCGGACACAAAAAAAATTCGGGGATGTGGATTGGCGTGTTACGCTGCAGCAAGAGATTATTGATACACAAAATCGGTTAACAAGCAGTGGAATTTCAGATGAATGGAAGAAGGAACTGAACTTACGAGTTCAACAGCAGCAATATTACCTTGATCATAATATTAATCCATCAGATCCGGGTGCACCAACCATCGTTCGTGCTTTTGCTGAACATGCTATTAGCCTGCTTTTGCCTTTACTTGTGATGATTATAGGAAGTGATATTATCTCATCTGAGCTTAGTGCGGGAACAGTTAAAATTCTCCTCACAAGACCGATAAAGCGCTGGAGGATTTTACTTAGCAAATATTTAGCTCTTCTTTTATCCGTCTCTCTTATTGTTGTCTTATTCGCTCTTTTGTCCTATTTCATATCAGGGATGGTTTTTGGCTATCAAGGCTGGAATGCTCCCATTATTACGGGATTTTCCACCAATGCTGGGGAGTTGAATGCAGGGGCAGCTGACATTATTCCGCAGTGGAAGTATATTGTGATGGAGTATAGTCTCGTATGGTTTGTGATGGTGGTTGTTGGAACGCTTTCCTTTATGGTGTCCGTATTAATTAAAAACACCTCGGCTGGAATGGGAGTGATGCTTGCTGCATTGATTTCCGGAGTTATTTTAAGCAGTGTTGTCTCTTCGTGGGAATCAGCTAAATATTTATTTATGATCAATTTGGATCTTACCAGTTATCTTGCGGGCAACCCCCCTCCGATTGAGGGAATGACGCTCGGCTTTTCATTAGTTGTTCTTTCTATCTGGGGATTAGCGGCCCTTTTAGTCTCATTTGGCGTTTTTGTTAGAAAAGATATGTACTAGTGAATGGAGAAGAAGGATAAAGAGACAGACTCATGGATTTTTCTCCTGAGTCTGTCTCTCGTTATTCATCTTCAAGAGCGATTGGTAATTTGATTTTGACTGTTGTTCCCTCTTTTAGCTTGCTTGTGATATGCATGGTTCCACCATGGCTTTTCACGATATTATTGCTAATCATGATGCCAAGACCTGTCCCTTTTTCTTTTGTACTAAAAAACGGTTCTCCAAGTCTTGTTAAGTATTCGCTTGGAATTCCGATGCCTTCATCTTGAATTTTAAGCTCTAAAAATTGGTTTTCTTCCCTTGTCGTAATTGTAATGATTCCACCACTTGGCATGGCTTCTATGGAATTTCGAATTAAATTAATTAATAATTGCTTGATTTTATCCCCTTCACAATCAAGGATTACATCAGAGGATTGATGATATTCTTCAATTTTTATATTACTGATGGCTGCCTGTGAATTCATTAAGATAACCACGCTTTTGATCAGATTAATGATATTGACCTTGTTCACTTTATTAGATTGGGGCTTTGCAAGAATGAGAAGGTCATTGACAATTCCCTCAATTCGAACCAATTCATTTAATATAACATCGGCATATTTATTGGAATGCCCTTCATTTAAGAATTGGGTAAATCCTTTAATCGCTGTTAGTGGGTTTCGAATTTCATGGGCAATTCCTGCAGCAAGCTGTCCTACAATGGAGAGTTTTTCTGCATTCAGCAATTGCTCCTCTGTCTCTCTTTGTCCTGTGATGTCACGAATAATAATCTGAAAAAACTTTCTCCCTTTGTGATTGGTTGGAATCAATTGAATGTCTGCTTTCTTTGAAAGGCCATCTGGACGATAAAGATTCATTTCAAAATTTATATACTGATTCATGCTAAGGAAGTCGGCAAGAATTCGTTGGTCCGTTGATGATAAGTATTGAAATAATGAGGTCCCGATTAAATCATTATGACTGTCAGCTCCAAATAATAGGCTCCCTTTATTATTTATGTAAGTCCATTCTCCAGTTTCCGAGATCATTCCAATCGTGTCCTTTGAGCTTTCAAGGAGTAAATGAAATTGCTGCTGGAGCTCATAGATTTCTTCTATCGAGGTAATATGCTCCGTTATATCACGCGAGATGCAGAGAAATTCTCCGCCGTCACTTGAATTCGAAAAATTGGTTTCAAGCCAGAGATAAGTTCCATCCTTTTTTCGTATGCGAAAGCGGATACGTTCTTTCCAATTCTCCGTATTAGCCTGAAACTGGGCTTTTAATTCGGCCTTTTCAGCAGGGTGACAATAAGAAATGATATTCTTTTGATATAATTCCTGCTGGGAATATCCGAGCAAGGTAGTGATAGATGGCGAGACATACAGAAAGAGTCCATTCTTGCTATGCCTTGAAATTAAATCCTTTGAGTGATTGAGAATCAAGTGAAGGTCATTTTCTTCATTCTCTTCCGTTTTTAATAAATGAATTGAACTTTCACTTTTTACTGGAAACAATTAAACCCATCCTCCTTAAGTATTCCGTAAAGACCAATTAATGACATGACTAGATGTTACGATAATGGGGAATATTCTGAAATATAAAATCATGATGATGTATATTCACGATTATTATGATGTTAAATTTATTTGATATGATGGAAAACATGCAAAAACTTTCTTATCAATATTATCCCACATTATCAACGCAATCGTATTTGCGGATATACGCATATATATCTGCGGTGAAACTTCTGAATTAATAGAGTAAAATGATAGTAATCCATCTATATATCTGCATTGGACAGGGGGGGGGATGTCACTTGATTACATTAAAAACAATCAGAATAGGGGAATGTATTCAAACGATCGTCCATGAAAATATAGAGGATGATTCATTAAAAAGGTTGATTATGAGCTATGTCGATCATCAATTAACAAAAGGATTTCCTTTCGGTGAGTTATTAGTTCTACATTATCAACTATACCACGGAAAAGAAACAGAAGAAATTTACTTTATTGCTGCTGCAGTCGAACTCTTAATTCTAGCATTTGATATTTTAGATGATTTCGAGGATCAAGATACGACTATCAAACCATGGAATCAAAATTCGAATTTTGCTCTAAATTCCACTACGGCTATGCAATTTTTATGTGGCTATATCATTAGAAAAAGTGGTTTTGCTCTTAAGGATCAGGCGATATTTCTGCTATTTCAATATGGTCTGCAATCCATAAATGCCCAGCATAAGGATTTGCAAAATATTTGTCAAACAGAGTCAGACTATATTGAAATGACCATAAAGAAATCAGGTTCTTTAGTGGCTCTTTCCTGTTTAATAGGCGCATCCCTAGCAACCAGTCATTATCCAAAGGAAATCGAAGAGTATGCCAAGTATATCGGATTAATCGGACAAATTAATAATGATTTAGCAGATTTACAGAATTGGAATGACAAAAATGATCTGATTTACAAAAAATATACCCTCCCTATTATCTACTTACTAAATTGTGAGGACAAAGAGATTCAATTTGTTCAAGACTACTATCAAAATCATTTACCTAAAAATGAGATCATTCATAAGAGAGCCATAATTGAACGCAAGCTAAGAGAAACAGGGGCAATTCAGTATACAGAGGTAATAAAAAAAATCTATCAAAATAGAGCAATTGACCTATTAAAAAAACTTAATATTGCGCCAGATTACTTTCAACAACTTTTGAAATATATTTTATAATAGAAAGGAGGCTTTCTCACATGCAAGAAGTTATACAATTTTTAATGAATGATGCTGATGCCTTAACAAAGATTAAAGAAGGGACAGCTAGTTTACTCGGGGTTTCATCTGAGGAACTTAAGGCAATTCTCGATGTTTTCTCAAATGACGTAATCATGAGCCCGAATGACTATTACTGGAAATGATGATATGGAAGCCGAGAGCAATTCTCGGCTTTTTTAAAGGAGATACCATGAGACAGTATATTAAAACCAATGTAATCGGGCTTTTACCGTTTCTCTTTGCTATTGGATTAACCATCTATTTTATTGCCATTATATTAAATTTTCCGTTGGTTGGATTAGTTGTAAAGGAAGAGAACCATCAATGGATGATTGAAAAGGTTTATGACAAAGGATGGGCAGCGAATCAATCGATTAAAAAGGGTGATATTCTCACGCTTGTCAACGGTAAGAAACCGGAAGAACATGCGACCGTGAAACATTATCAGCGGGTGGAGTTAGCTGATTCTATCACCATTATTGATGACCATTCCAAAAGCAAAACCTATCAAATTACATACAGTCACTTAGATTCTCAATACATCTTTTATCTTTTGCTTCCCTTCCTTTTTATGCTAACCGCTCTATTATTAAGCATGTTTCTTTATAGAAGGAAGAAAGAAGATAAATCTGCGATTATCTTAATTTATTTCTTATTGTCACTGGCAATTTGTTATTTAAGTGGTTCTGGTTCTTCAAGAGGCGATTTGATAGGGAGAGTAGCGATTACTGTCACGTTGTCTGGCTCTTTAGTATCATTTGTTCATTTTCTTAAAAGCTATTTTATTCGATATGGTCTAAGCTATATTAAAACAAAAACACTTATTATTTTATATTCACTTTATGTCCTCTATTTAATCATGATGCTGATTGGGTTCCTCGTTCAAGACCTGCAAGCCATCATGGAAGTGGCTGAACTAGTTTTTTATGCATTTTTAGTCCTATTTCTGCTGTTTACTCTACTAAAATTTTATATTACTTATAAAAACACAGAGGGAAGTAGCTTATTAAAAATATTGTGGGTTACGCTCTTTATTGCCTTTGCGCCTTTTATGTTTTTATATGTGGTTCCAACGATCCTTTTCGGTAAGGATTTTGTCACGGCTGAAATAACATCTTTATTTCTCATCGTGATTCCGATTGTCTTTGTTTATATGCAACTAGCAGAAAAGCTATTTGATATTGAATATTTATTGAACCGTTTACGGTATTATTCTTTACTTTCCTTTCCATTTACAGTGGTTTTAACGCTAATAATAAGTTTATTGCTTAAGATTCAATTCGTTTCCGGCTCTTTTTTCATGCTTTTAATTCTGTTATTCATTGTTACGACGATTTTCCTTTATACGAAGGAGTTTTTTGATTATAAGGTCAGACATCATTTATTCTCAAAAAAACATAATTTTGAAACGAGTCTCTATAAATTTTTTCAAAAAGCGAAATATGAGACGAAAGTTAACAGCTTGATCAAAAATCTTATGATAGAGATCAAGGACGTGTTAATGGTTAAAGAGGTATTTTACATTGAAATTATTGAAACCGATAAAAAGCTCTGGTCCTTACTAAATAAGGGACAAATTTCACCGGATCTTACAGTGGCGATTGAAGAAATTCAATGGGAAAACTATGGAGTAGGCTCCCTGATTGAGGTTATTGATGGATTTTGCATTGTCATTGGTGGAGATTATAATAATAAGAATGTCATCTTCTGTGGATTAAAGAAATTCAAAACAACCTTAAATATCGAGGAGAAAATCTGGCTGGAGACATTGGCTTATTTTTCAAGCATTCTCCTTGAAAATTTCCAATTAATTGAAGGCTTATTTCAGAAGATTGAAGATTACAAAGAGAAAACCGAATCTGAAAAGAACAATTACCCTCTTTGGCTATCGAGGCTCCTATTTTCTTTATCCGAAAAGGAGCGCGCCAACTTATCTATTGATATTCACGACTCTGTTCTTCAGGATCAGCTCCAGCTTTTAAGAGAAGTAGATAAAATGATTGATAAGGTTCAACAACATCCTCTGAAGGATGATTTATATGAATTAAAGGAAAGAATGCTAGATAATATTCATTTGATTAGAGAGACATGTAACGAGCTTCGACCGCCATTTCTTAGTGAGCTTGGAATCATTCAATCGATTCAAAATTTGATTGAGCAGACAAAGCTTAGGGCCGATTTTCTTTTATATTCGAAACTGGATCCATCCATTCATATGCTTGAGAAGGATTGTGAACTTACACTTTATCGAGTTGTCCAAGAGCTGCTCAATAATGCGATGAAGCATTCTCGGGCAACAGTGGTAAAAGTTTCATTAAATAGAAATCAACAAATGTTAACGCTGATTTATGATGATAATGGAGTCGGACTTGATATCTCGACGTTAAATGATTCTTTTAAAACAATGGGGATATCCGGGATTAAAGAACGGGTAAAGAGTATTGGCGGGGATATTGTTATTAATTCCAGTCCGAGTTATGGAATGCACGTAGTGATTAATATTTATACAGGGGGGAATGGGATAGCATGATTCATGTGTTGATTGTTGATGACCATCCTGCAGTTGGAGAAGGGACAAGAGCCATCATTGAACAGGAAAGTGATATGAAGGCAGATGTCATTACGGATTCCGAACAAGTGATTCATACCATCCAGAATAAAAGCTATGAGGTTTATTTAATTGATTTATATATGCCAAAATTAAACGGTTTAGGCCTTACAAAGCTTATTCTACAGCATGATCCTGATGCCACCATTTTGATTTACACGGGTTTTGATATTGTCACCCACTATAATCTATTAATCGATGCAGGCATTGCCGGTTTCATCAGTAAAACGGCAACAAGGGAACAGCTAGTAACCGCTATTCGTTGTGCATTAAGGGATGAAGCGGTCATCCCACTGCAATTACTAAAACAATTAAGACGCGTGGAAACAGGTCCGACCACGAATGAAGGTCTTCAAAATTTAGGAGATATCACGTTATCTAGCAAGGAACAGCAAATTCTTGATGGAATTGCCAAAGGGCTTACGAATAAGGCGATTGCGATTAATTTGTCTATGAGTCAACGCACGATTGAATATAATTTAACGAAAATATTTTCAAAGCTAGGCGTTAGCTCAAGGACAGAGGCGTTAATGAAAGCGAAGGAATTCGGATTATTATCAAGACAAACTGTATAAACCGAGGGTTAGCTCACTATAGCTAGCCCTTTTTCTATGCACGGGGTGAAACTAGTAATGAGCTCATTTAATAATAATTTAATAATTTGTTTAGAAAGATTTTAGAAGCCATCGTTAATCTAAGGTTGTAGCAAAATAATAGAAAGGTTGACCGCAAATGAAAAAAAAGATTCTTGTTGCGACCGTCTTAAGTGCTGTATTAGTCGGAGGTGTCTCTCTAAAGATTTATGCCGATAACGATGGTTATGAGCTTTACAAGGAGGCGATCATCAAAACCCACACATTAAATAGCACAACGATGAAAGTTGAATCGACTGTCAAGGATAATGACACCACAATTAACCAAATTGAAATGGAAGTAAAGTACAATCTGCAACAGAAGCTCATGCAAGGTAATGCTGCTATGGATATGGAGGGGGAAAATCAATCTTTTGATCTTGCCTACCAAAATAATGGATTCTACATCAAAAATAGTGATCAGGATGTCAATTATTTAGTAAAGGATGCCAAGTCGCAGGCTGAAAAAAAGGAGGATTTCAAATCTATCCACAATCCAGAACTAATGCGTATTATGGAGCATGTATTTGATGCCTTAACTGTTTCTGTACATGATGATTTTAAAGTGATCAATAAGGAACAAGGCCAAAAGGAAATAGATGTTGATTTAGACAATGGGGATATTCCGGTGGTCTTTCGTGAAATCGGGCAATACATGGTGAAAAAAGGTACAAAGGCGCATGAAAATGTTACAATGAAAACTACTGAATATCCATTCCTAAGCGCTGATATTATCTCCAATATGCCAGCCTTTGTAAGTGATATTCAAATTGATAAAGTGAAAGTGAAGGCGATTATCACAAAGGATTCAATCATCAAAAATCAAACTTTCTTGATGCAGATTTCCGGGAAAGATCAGCAGGGAAAGAAGCATGAGCTAGAGATTCATATGAAGGTAGACAATCACGATATGAATCAAACGAAACTTGATTCTGTGAAAATAGATAAAAATAAACAAATTTTACTTGATCACTCCCCTCTACAAGAGGCCCATCATTTTTAGTAGATAGGAAGTATTGCTATGTCCATCCGGAGAAAAATCGTTCTTTCCAATATTGCCATCATCCTGATCCCATGTATATTGTTTACCATGGCGATGGTTTTGTTATTTTATTCCTTCGGTGGAAAAGAAAATATCATTAATACGAAACAGTATGAAAAACAAACAGCATTGGAAAATGCGCATATCTCCAAATTGAAATTAATGACGAGTTCACAGCCAAATAAACTTGCTAGTCCATCATATTTAAAGAGCCTTGATAGAGAGTTTCAAAAGGTAAATCTCTCTCTTTTAGTAAGGGTGGATGATGAAGTCATTTACCGCTCGGCTGCAATCAAAACTTTGCCTATTGATGAAGAGTTAACACCATTTGGAGAATTTAAAAAATATGCTCATGACTCTCTTTCTATCGATCATCAAGCCTATAAATATGAACAATTTGATTTCTATTTTCCAAATCATAAAAAGGGCAGTATTTTTTTTATCAAGCAAACTAGTAACCTCGAGCAATTCATGCTGAATTATCATCCATGGTTATTACTCCTTATGTTGTTTATCCTGATTGCTACGAATGGAGCGATCTCCTATTTAATTTCGAAAAATATTATTAATCCGCTTATGACCTTGAAAAAGGCAACGAAAAAGATTAAACAAGGAGAATTAGACTTTCAAATTCAATCTAATCGCAAGGATGAAATTGGTGAGCTCTTTTCTTCATTTGAGGAAATGAGAGGGCAGTTAAAAAAGTCCATTGATTTACAACTTAAATATGAGGAGAATCGTAAACTTCTTTTATCCAATATCTCTCATGATTTAAAAACACCGATCACTGCCATTAAGGGGTATGTTGAAGGAATTCAAGATGGTATTGCGAATACACCTGCGAAGACAAATCAATATATGAGCACGATTTATAAAAAAGCAAACGATATGGATGCGATGATTGAGGAGCTCTTTCTCTTTTCTAAACTTGATTTAAAAAGAATTCCTTTCGAATTTGTTGAAATGAATATCCTCTCCTATATGAATGAATGTGTAGAAGATCTCTCCTTTGTCTACAAACAGAAAGGGATGAGGATCGAATTTTTCAATGAAAATGAGGAACCCATTTTTGTTTATGTAGACCGTGAAAAACTAATGCGAGTATTTACCAATATTATTATGAACAGTGTAAAATACATGAATAAACCAGATGGAATTGTTTCCTTATCTGTTCACGAAAGGGATGAATGGGTCGAGGTTGTCATTGCCGATAATGGACCAGGAATACTAAAGGAAGCGATTCCCTATGTATTTGACCAATTTTATCGCGCCGATCAATCTAGGAATAGTGATAAAGGCGGGAGCGGTCTCGGATTAGCCATTGCCAAGCAAATTATTGAAGAGCATGGCGGCGAAATTTGGATTCCCGAAGACATCAAGAATGGCGCGGAAATCCATTTTACTTTAAAAAAGGTTAAACACTAGATGACAATAGAATCTTCAAAGAGAAAGAGTTTATGGGAGAATATATAGATGAAAAAGCTATTAATTATTGAGGATGATCATAGTATTGCTGAATTACAAAGGGACTATCTTGAAGCAGAAGGATTTCAAGTAGATATTGAAGATGATGGTCATAAGGGTCTCGCACAAGCTACGCAAGGATCTTATGACCTTTATATCCTTGATCTTATGCTGCCAACCGTTAATGGATTTGAAATCTGCCGACAAATTCGCAAAACACAAGATGTTCCGATTATATTTGTTTCAGCAAAAAAGGAAGATGTTGATAAAATACGAGGATTCAGACTTGGTGCGGATGATTATCTAGTTAAGCCGTTTAGTCCTAGTGAGCTCGTGGCCCGTGTAAAGGGTCACCTAGCTCGTTATGAACACTTAATCGGGAAGCAGGCACCCATGAAGAATAGAGTCATAATTGGAAACATGGAAGTGGATATTGATGATCGAAAAGTATTCATCCATCATCAGGAAGTTTCCTTAACATCAAAGGAATTTGATTTATTAGTATTTTTAATTCAAAATCCTAATCATGTTTTTAGCAAGGATGAACTATTTGAACGAATTTGGGGAATTGATGCCATTGGCGATGTTTCAACCGTAACTGTACATATTCGCAGACTCCGTGAAAAGATCGAAACCGATTCGTCCAATCCACAGCATATCGAAACAATCTGGGGGGCAGGATATCGCTTTAAGATTTAAAAGGTAGAATATATCCGTCATTTTTAATTCCTTCAGCTAAAAAATATCGGCATAATTTTATCCCACTCTTAACGGACATTTTGACTCCCACTTCAAGATTCTGAGAATACGAAGAAGATAAGTGGGAGATCAACTGTCCGTAAAGGTCCGACGAGGGATTAAGGTCCTAGTCAGGCGAAAGCCACAGGACGTGGCGCTATGAGCGTGATAAGTGAAATAAGATTTTTCTTTGGGCTTCAGCCCTTAGAAAAATCAATCAGGCTTTGCGTGACTAACCATCTGTGGGGGATGGATGACAGACTAAAAGCGCGACGTCAATCACAACGTCTGCACACTTCACGTCCTGTGCGTCGAAAACCCCCACTGATGGAAGTTTCACTATATAAATTAAGGAGAAATAAGAATGATTCATGCACATGTAACATCTTGGGGTATTGCTATTTTATTATTTATTATTAGCTTCTACATGGGAAAAAAAGGTAATGAAAAGTTCCAAAAAATAACCCATATGAGCTTACGACTCTTCTATCTACTCATTCTCGCAACGGGTGGGTATTTGACTTTCGTATATCAATTTACTGGGATTGTGATGATAAAATCCATTGTTGGCTTAGTTGTTATCATGGCAATGGAGCTGGTCCTTGTCAGCATGAAAAACGGAAAATCTGTCAAAGGTTCCTTTACACTGCTAGTAGTTGCCCTTATATTGGTATTATATTTAGGTTATGTAGTAATCGGCTAAATGAACAATAATGGGGAGATGAGTTTTATGGGAGGAGTCGTTCAGGTTAAGAACGTTTCCATTGGGGAAGGAGTACCAAAAATATGTGTTTCGCTTGTCGGGAAAACTCTCAAAGAGTTACAGGAGGAAGCTCAGCAATTACGAACGCTTGATATAGACCTGGTGGAATGGCGCGTTGATTATTTTGAGAAATTAACTGAGCTTGAAAAAGTGATAGGAGCGCTTAAAGAAATTCGAGAAATCTTAACAGATGTGCCATTAATTTTTACCTTTCGCAGTGCAAAAGAAGGTGGCGAGCAAGAAATTAGCCCAGCCGATTACATCCAATTAAATAAGGCCATTGTGGAAACGGGTTTAGTCGATATTATCGACGTGGAGTTATTTAATGCAGCGGCGACCGTCAAAACTTTGGTTGGGCATGCCCATGAGCATCACGTTTTTGTCATTCTTTCAAATCATGATTTTCAAGCTACACCTGACAAGGATGAACTCATTGCACGATTAAAAAAAGCTCAAGAACTAGGTGCTGATATCCCCAAAATTGCTGTCATGCCAACAAAAAAAGCTGACGTCCTAACATTATTAGATGCAACCTTAGCGATGAAAGAACAATTCGCCACTCGCCCTATCATCACCATGTCCATGGCGGGTACAGGAGTCATCAGTCGTCTATCCGGAGAAATTTTCGGTTCTGCCATCACCTTTGGTGCGGCCAAACAGGCATCCGCACCAGGACAAATCCCTATTAGAGAATTACGACAAATATTAGCTCTTTTGCATAAGAGCTTATAGGAAAAGGTTTTATCCCACTCTTAACGGACATTTTGACTCCCACTTCAAGATTCTGTGAATACGAAGAAGATAAGTGGGAGATCAACTGTCCGTAAAGGTCCGACGAGGGATTAAGGTCCTAGTCAGGCGAAAGCCACAGGACGTGGCGCTATGAGCGTGATAAGTGAAATAAGATTTTTCTTTGGGCTTCAGCCCTTAGAAAAATCAATCAGGCTTTGCGTGACTAACCATCAGAGGGGATGAATGGCAAACTAAAAGCGCGACGTCAATCGCTACGTCTGCACTAGCACGTCCTGTGCGTCGAAAACCCCCACTGATGGAAGTTTCACTTTACCGGATTTATCATTTCAAATTAATAAAAAATGCGCGAATGCAAGATTAAAATAAATGCACCGAAAAGACTAAATGTCTTAAACGGTGCATTTTTTCTATTAATTTTTTTAGGGAAATGCCCTGTTCATATTCCATCTGCTCAACACGGTTTACATATTTTTCCCGAAAAATGTCAAACCTAATATAGCTAAGTAGCACCAGAATTCTTATTTTAATCCGTGAACACAGGGGGATATTGATTTGATGAAAAAACTTATCAGCGTTGTCATAACTTTTGCTATTCTAACTTACCCTACTTTAGGATGGGCAAAGGAGCAGCAAGAACATATTGTAAGTTATGAGAATCGGAGAGAAATTCCAAACCAATATAAATGGAAGCTCGAAACCATGTATAGAAACCAAAAGGAATGGGAAGAGGATGTTCATAAAGTCGTTCGGGAATCGGAGAAGTTTAAACGAAAATATAAAGGGAAACTTACGAAATCTCCTTCTCATATGAAAAAGGCTTTAGACGATTTACTTGTCCTATCAAGAATGGAGGAGAAAGCTTATATATATGCTCAGCTTGCATTTGACGTCAATCAATCAAATCCAGCTCTGCAATCGATGACGGACAAAAGTGAGAATATGTCAACAGCTCTTTATGAAAACACATCTTGGTTTAAACCGGAGGTCATCAGCATTCCGAAAAGGCAAATGAAAAAATATTTAAAGGATGTAGAGCTCAGTAAGTATAAAAAAGTACTGAAAAATATGATGCACTCCAAGTCACATACACTGTCAAAAGAGATGGAGGGGCTTTTGGCGAAAGTTTCACCTATGCTTGGTACAGGATCTAATTTTTACGAAATGCTTGAGAAGGATTTAAGATTTCCAGCGATATTAGATGAAAACCAGCAGAAGGTTCCTTTAACCAGGGCCAATTATCCAGCATTTATGGAAAATAAGAATCGGGAAGTTCGAAGAGTAGCCTTTCAGACTTATTATGGGACGCTTGCTAATTTTCAGGATTCCTTTGCGGAAACCCTAGGCACAGAAGTAAAGGCTGATAATATCTATGCCAAAGTACGTCACTATCCATCCGCATTGGAGGCATCCCTTCAAGCCAATCATATTCCGGTTAAAGTCTATGATAATTTAATCAAATCGGTCCATAAAGGACTGCCCCAATTACATCGTTACATGAAGCTAAAGAAAAAAATGCTCGCTGTGGAAAAGCTTCATATGTATGATATTCATGTCCCTGTTATGGCAGAGGGTTCAAGTTATATCCCTTATGAACGCGCACAAGAAATGGTTTTAGCTGGACTAAAACCTTTGGGCAAACAATACACGAAACAAATCAAACAGGCCTTTCAGAATGGTTGGGTCGATGTGTATGCAACCGAAGATAAAAGAAGCGGGGCTTATCAATGGGGAGCTTATGATGCTCATCCTTATGTGCTATTAAATTATCAGGGAACAAAGAATGATGTGTATACGCTTGCCCATGAATTGGGACATGCGATGAATTCCTTCTATTCCAATAAAAAACAGCCATATATCACATCAGGATATACTACCTTTACCGCTGAGGTTGCTTCAACCTTGAACGAAACTCTTTTATGGAATCACGAATATAAGCAGGCTAAGAGTAGAGAGGAGAAAATCTCCTTATTAAATCAAAGACTTGAAGACTTTCGAACCACCCTCTTTCGACAAACACAGTTTGCCGAATTTGAAGAGCAAATTCATGAGTTAGAACAAAGAGGCGAATCATTAAATGCAGAAACGTTAAAAAAACTTTATCTTGATATCAATAAGAAATATTATGGCCCTGCCGTGGAATCCGATCAGGAAATTGCGATGGAATGGGCACGCATTCCCCATTTTTACAATAGCTTTTATGTTTATCAATATGCGACAAGCTTTGCGGCTTCTGCAGCCCTTTCTCAGCAAATTATGAAGGAAGGCACCCACGCTGTGACAAGAATTCAGGATAAGCTATTAAGTGCAGGAGGGTCCAGATCTCCAATTCTCATGTTAAAAGAAACGGGGATTGATATGTCGAAATCGCAGCCAATCGATGAAGCAATGGAAGTATTTGGTGAAACTTTAGATGAATTGGAAAAGTTATTAGATTAGTCATCTGTACAAGATTGAATGTTTTATGAGTGTTATCAATAACCAAATATATCAAGAGCTGATAAAGGATTTACTAATCTGATTATTAGCTCTATTTTTATTATTTCACTTTATTTTTTTACCATTTTATCAGAATAAAGTATCTGCTATAATATAGACGCTAAACAGAAATATCCCTAAAAAGCTATCTTCACTCCTTTTAAAAATGAAAGACCATTTTTATAAAATAACTAGACGACATCTAGAAAGGTGCATGCAAATGGATAATAAAAAATGGGGATTTTTAATTTTAACAACATTTGTTATCGGGAATATGGTTGGTGGCGGAATTTTTATGTTGCCTTCCAATTTAGCACAAGTATCTGGTTCAATGGGAGCCCTTATGTCGTGGGGCGCCACTGGTTTAGGGGTATTAACTCTTGCCCTTGTATTTGGAAACTTAGCTATTCGAAAGCCTGATCTTAAGGCTGGTCCGCAAAGCTATGCTCAAGCCTTATTTCGAAATCCTCGAAATGGCCGAATTGCGGGCTATAGCATGGCATGGGGCTATTGGGCAGCGAATTGGGCGGCAACGGCTTCTGTTATGATTTCCTTAGCAGGATATTTATCCACCTTTTTCCCTGTGATGCAAAGTACAAAAACGCTCCTCTCCATTGGCAGCTTTCAGCTTGAATTGGGGAAATTAATCACCTTTCTTGTTTGCAGCGCTTTATTATGGGGAATTCAGTGGATTTTAACCTATCATTTTAATGGTGTTGGAAAATTGAATTTAGTTACCACCGTGGCAAAAATAATTGGTTTTATATTATTTATCGTGTTAACACTTACTATTTTTGATGCAAGTAATTTAGGATTAGGGGAAACTTATACGAATGCAGAGGGTCATCCTGTTCCATTCGGGGGACAGATCAACGCGGCGGCGATTGCCACTCTTTGGGCTTTTATTGGAATTGAGTCAGCGGTGATGCTTTCTAATCGTGCCAAATCACAAAAGGATGTCAAAAAAGCGACGATTTTTGGATTATTGATTTCAGTTCTGATTTATATAGCCATTACGTTGTTAACAATGGCTGCCCTGCCACATGAAGAGTTAGTCACATCACAGAAACCATTAGTTGATGCACTTGACGCTGTAATAGGTAGTAAGGGAGCAGCCATTATGGCGATCCTAGCTGTTATTTCTTTACTTGGTTCGAATATTGGTTGGGTTGTCGTAAGTTCGGAGGTTCCTTATCAAGCCGCAAAATTAAATTTATTTCCAAAGTGGTTTGCGAAAACCAATGAAAAGGGAAATCCGCAGCGGTCGTTAACTTTAACAAACATTATGACCCAAATTTTTATTTTTTCAACGATTTCAGGAACAGTCACACAAGCATATAATTTTGCGATGATTGTCGCGACACTGGCCTATTTAATTCCATACTTTGTTTCAGCCATTTATCAGATGAAGCTCGTCATTTCAGGTGAAACCTATGCGGAAATAAAAGGTTCAAGAATTGTGGATGGGATTATTACGGGACTTGCTTTGATTTATTCCATTTGGGTGATTAAAACTGGGACTGCAGATCTAAAGACATTTTTCTTAGGAATTGGTCTCTTTGTATTTGGGCTTATTCTCTATCCGTTTATCATGAGAGAGAGCACTAAAAAAGAGGAAATCGAAATGGAGGCTGTCAAAAAAATCGTTTAATCTCGGGTGAGACAATTGTTATTGACCAGAAACATTATAGATTGATATAATTTTAATTATTTTATATAAATAGTAGCGGTGAGGGCTATGGGTAAAACTATAGCAGGAGCAGCTTCTGGAGAGACCGCCATGTTGCGGCGCCGAAGGATTCACAATCTCAGGCAAAAGGACAGAAGAGTAACTGATAGTTTTGAATCGTTATTCAACTGAACTGGGGATTGGAGTGTATCCAATCTCCTTTTACATTTTAATTCATTGATGAGGTGATTGACATGGGAAGAAGACGTGCAGTTGTAAGTGTGATTGGAAAGGATCAAGTAGGGATCATTGCGAAGGTAACGACGGTGTTATCAGAAAATCAGATTAATATTCTTGACATTAGCCAAACGATTCTCCAAGATTTTTTTACGATGATGATGTTGGTCGACGTTTCAGGCTTTGATAAGCTGGATGTTTTACAAAAGGAATTGGATGATTTAGGGGAAGAATTGAACTTAAAAATCAATATTCAGCTTGAAGAAATCTTCCAAGCAATGCACCGGATATAAGAGGAATAATGAAATAATCAGGCTATAAAAAATTGCCTCAGTTGTTGTGAGGAATAATAGGAGGACAATCATGAATATCGCTTTGCAGGAAATGATGGAAACCATTCGCATGGTGCAAATGGAAAACCTAGATATCCGTACCGTTACGATGGGAATTAGTTTATATGACTGTGCAGACTCAGATTTTGCAAAAATGAACGGCAAAGTATATGACAAAATTACCCGATATGCGAGCAGATTGAAGGAAGTTGCGGAAGAGGTTGAAAAAGAGTTTGGAATTCCGATTATCAATAAACGGATATCCATTACCCCCATTGCAGAAATACTAGGTAATGCAACGATAGAACAGGCGATTGAATTAGCGAAGACCTTAGATAAAGCGGCAACTGTATTGGGTGTTGACTTTATAGGAGGATACTCTGCGCTTGTACATAAAGGAATTGCCAAAGGAGACCAAACCCTTCTTGATGCTCTGCCGGAAGCGTTAAGTGTAACTGAAAGAGTATGTGCTTCGGTATCTGTTGCGACGACAAGATCAGGAATTAATATGGATGCCGTCCGAAAAGTGGGAGAAATCATTAAAGAAGCTGCAGAAAAGTCGAAGGATCAAAATGGATTAGCATGTGCAAAGCTCGTTGTTTTTTGTAATCCTGTTGAGGACAATCCTTTTATGGCAGGTGCCTTTCATGGAGCTGGTGAAGGTGAAGTGGTTCTGAATGTAGGTGTCAGTGGTCCTGGGGTTGTGTTGAATGCATTAAAGAAGCATTCTGATGCTGATTTAGGTGAGGTATCAGAGGTGATTAAGAAAACAGTCTTTAAAATTACACGAGCAGGTGAATTAATTGGCCGTGTTGTGGCAGAGCGCCTAGGAGTTCCGTTTGGAATTATGGATTTATCGCTTGCGCCAACGAACGCAATGAATGATAGTGTGGCGGAAATTTTAGAAGAAATTGGACTTGAACGAGTAGGGACACACGGAACGATTGCAGCGCTTGCGCTCATGAATGATGCCGTGAAGAAAGGTGGATCGATGGCGAGCTCTTATGTGGGTGGCCTAAGTGGAGCATTTATCCCAGTCAGCGAAGATAATGGGATGATACGCGGAATTATCGATCATGCATTAACGCTTTCTAAACTAGAAGCCATGACCTGTGTTTGCTCCGTGGGACTTGATATGATTGCGATTTCTGGTGATGCATCTCCTGCAACGATTTCAGCGATTATCGCCGATGAAGCAGCCATTGGCATGATTAATAAAAAAACGACAGCTGTACGCGTTATTCCAGTTCCTGGAACAAGTGAAGGAGACATGATTGAGTTTGGAGGGTTGCTTGGCCGTGCTCCAGTGATTGGTGTGAATCCATACAGCTCTGAAAAATTAATCAGTCGTGGTGGCAGAATTCCTGCACCGCTTCAATCTTTAATAAATTAATGAAAAAGGGTGTGAGAATTTTTTCTCCGCCCTTTTTCACATTCATTTGTTTTTAAGATAATAAAATAAAAACCATACGGCATGGTTTTGTTCGTCGGTGGCTGCCCTTCGAAAAATTTCTTGAATATACGGGTCATGAACTTGATCGGATATATCTAAATAGAAATCAACCGTCTCTTGTTCATCCTTGAAGGCAAATTTTAATCCTTTTCGCAAAGTGTCTGGACATTCCTCACTAATTTTTGGGTTAGGCTCTCTTCCCGTTAATTGTGTATATACCTGTGAAAATTGTTGGAAGTGCTTTATTTCATCCTTTCTAATTTCGAGAATTTGTTTTCTTTCCTTCTCAGAATGAGTCATCTTTGACAGTTTTTCATAACAATGAATCGCACTAAATTCTCCGTTAATCGCCTTTTTAATATTTGAAACTAGTTGAGTGGGTTCTCTATTGGCTTGAGTAAAAGGAACATGATTTTGGTTCATCGCTCATTTTCACCTCCTATAAGCACTTTAAGGTATTCTACGAAAAGAAGGGAAATGGAGTGCAAGTAAAAAAATGGATTATTTTTACAGAAAAAGTTTGACAATTTTGTGAACAAACATAAAATAGAATATATAGGAGGGTGATGAAGCATGAAGAATGATATGGTGAAAAACCTGGCAATTGTGAGATTACTTTCAGGAATTGGATTAACAATTGGGTTCATTTCTTTTTTTATCAGTCTTTTTGTAAACGGTTTCAACGGAGAGAATTTATTTTTATTAGTTAGTTTAAGTATTATGGCTGCATCCATGATGATTTTCGGTTTTTTTCATTTCTTATTTCTGATGGAAACTGCGAATCTGTCAAGAAGGATGGAATGAGTTCTGATTATGATATAAATAAAAAGGCACAAGCTTTCAAAGCTCATGCCTTTTTATTTTGGATGGGATATGTAGGGATCGAACCTACGACCTGCTGATTAAGAGTCAGCTGCTCTACCAACTAAGCTAATATCCCGTGAACATTTTCTATATTAACATACTGAAATAGCTTGTCAAGATTTTATGGAAAAAATTATTTTTTGTATAAAAAAAGGAAGAAGAGTCAATTGACCCATTCCTCCTAATTTCATCAGTCCCCATCAAACATATTAAAGATGCCTTTTAGTACACTGCCTTCATCTGTAGATCCACCTCGGTGTGGTGCTGCGGCAAAGACGCGGCTGGCAAGGCGACTAAAAGGAAGTGATTGAATCCAAACTGTCCCAGGTCCACGTAGGGTAGCAAAGAATAGACCTTCACCACCGAATAAGGCGGTTTTAATTCCACGTACCATTTCAATATTATAATCAACACCGCTTGTCATAGCCACTAAACAACCGGTATCGACTCTTAACGTTTCGCCTGGAGCAAGTTCCTTCTTATGTAATGTTCCTCCAGCATGAACAAAAGCCATTCCATCTCCTTCAAGCCTTTGCATAATAAATCCTTCACCGCCAAAGAATCCGGCACCAATTTTGCGCTGGAATTCGATGCCAACGGAAACTCCTTTAGCTGCAGCTAAAAAGGCATCCTTTTGACAAATAATTCTTCCACCTAATTCACTTAAATCTAATGGGATGATACTCCCTGGATAAGGAGCGGCAAAGGAAACGTGACTTTTTCCATGACCCTGATTCGTAAATGCTGTCATGAATAAGCTTTCCCCAGTAAGAACGCGCTTTCCGGCACTAAAAAGCTTTCCCATTAAGCCGCTGCCAGAGCCATTGCTGCTGCCGTCACCAAAGATGGTTTCCATTTGGATATTATCCTCCATCATCATTAATCCGCCAGCTTCAGCGATAACGGTTTCTTGAGGATCCAATTCCACTTCGACAAATTGCATATCATCACCGTATATCTTGTAATCAATCTCGTGGTTATTCATGTTTTATCCTCCATTATTCGGATTGTTTCTTTCATATTCATTTTAAAAGAAAATGATGATTATAGCTATGAGAAGTTGCTTGAAAATCATCAAACGATTATCATCGAAGAGGTGAAAATTGAAATTTTTCCAGTTTAAAGATAGGATGAGTAATTTTGCAAACAATGGAGGAAAATAAGAGTAAATTAATTTCCTTTGACGGATATGAGATTTAATGGTAGTATAACAAATACCGACAAAAACTATCAGGATTAGGGGGATTTACATGAAAAAGCTATCACTATTTTTCGTATTGCTCTTAAGTTTTACACTTGTATTAGCTGCATGTGGTACGAATGATGATAAAGATACAGCAGACAAAGCTGAGAAGAAGACGGAAAGCAATGGAGATTTACTTGCAAAGATTAAAGATGAAGGCAAGATTTTAATTGGTACTGAGGGTACATATCCGCCATTCACTTATCATGATGATAATGGTAAGCTTACTGGATTTGATGTTGATATTGCAAACGAAGTAGCAAAACGTCTTGGAGTAAAGCCAGAATACAAAGAAACTCAATGGGATGCCATGTTTGCTGGATTAGATGCAAAGCGTTTTGACATGATTGTTAATGAAGTTGGAATTCGTCCAGACCGTCAAGAAAAATATGATTTCTCAACTCCATATATTACATCTAAAGCAGTTCTTATTACGAATAAAAGTAATAAGGACATCAAGAGCTTTGATGACTTAAAAGGAAAAAAATCAGCTCAATCACTTACAAGCAATTATGGAGATATGGCGAAATCCTTTGGGGCAGAGCTAGTTGGAGTTGAAGGGTTTAACCAAGCAGTTGAATTGCTTTCTTCTAACCGTGTAGAAGCAACGATTAATGACAATTTAACTTATTTAGATTACAAGAAGAAAAAACCAGATGCTCCAATTAAAGAAGTAGCGATTCACAAAGATGCTTCTCAAAGTGGAATCATGTTCAGAAAGGGTAGCGATACTCTTGTAGCTGCAGTTAATGATGCTTTAGCGGACATGATTGATGATGGTACGTATTTAAAAATATCTAAGAAATGGTTTGGTGAAGATGTACTTAAGTAGTATATTTGCAGACCCTGAGAGATTAGACCGATTAGTGACAATAGCACAAAGTTCCCTTCTCCCTTTGGTGAAGGGAGCTCTTTTGTATACTATTCCACTCACACTTATTTCTTTTGTTTTGGGATTAGTACTTGCCGTATTAACTGCTTTAGCAAGAATTTCTGGAATTAAAATATTGGAAATTATTGCGCGTGTGTATGTGTCCGTCATTCGCGGTACTCCATTATTAGTGCAATTATTTATTTTATTCTATGGGTTACCAACAATTGGAGTCGTAATTGATCCTTTTCCAGCTGCTATTCTCGGCTTTTCATTGAGCGTAGGGGCATATTCCTCTGAAATTATTCGCGCTGCGATTCTTTCCATTCCAAAGGGGCAATGGGAAGCTGGATATTCGATTGGAATGAGCTATGCACAAACGATGAGAAGAATTATTTTGCCACAGGCAGCTCGAGTTTCAGTTCCACCGCTATCCAATTCTTTTATTAGCTTAGTCAAGGATACTTCGCTAGCTTCCTTGATATTGTTAACGGAAATGTTCAGAAAAGCACAGGAGATTGCTTCAACTAACTATGAATTTCTTTTACTCTATAGTGAAGCTGCACTTTTATATTGGATTATCTGTTTCTTCCTATCTATTGCTCAAGGAAAACTAGAATCTCGATTTGATCGTTATGTTTCAAGATAAGTGGGGAGGGAATAACATGATTTCAATTAAAGGACTTCATAAGAAATTTGATCAATTAGAGGTATTAAAAGGGATTGATCTTAATGTTGAAAAAGGGAAGGTCATTGTTATTATTGGGCCATCTGGTTCTGGAAAAACAACCATGTTGCGCTGTTTGAATTTATTGGAGGAGCCAACTTCAGGCATCATTTCAATCGAGGACCAAGTGCTTGATTTTTCAAAGAAAATTGATAAAAAGCAAATCCCTGTTTTTCGGCGCTTAACAGGAATGGTATTTCAAGGATATAATCTTTTTCCCCACAAAACAGCTTTGGAAAACGTCATGGAGGGTCCTATGACGGTTAAAAAAGAAGCAAGGGATGCAGCACGAAAGAGAGCAGAACTATTGTTGAAGAAGGTTGGCTTAGGAGATAAGCTTGATTTCTATCCATTTCAGCTTTCAGGAGGTCAACAACAGCGTGTTGGAATTGCAAGGGCCTTAGCCATGGAGCCAAAGGTAATGCTTTTTGATGAACCAACCTCAGCTCTTGACCCTGAGCTAGTCGGGGAAGTTTTGAAGGTCATGAAGGATTTAGCCGATGAGGGAAAAACGATGATTGTCGTTTCTCATGAAATGCGCTTTGCTCAAGAGGTTGCCGATGAAGTAATCTTTATGGATGGCGGGGTTATCATCGAAAGGGGTAATCCGGAGCAAATATTTACCAACCCGAAAGAAGAACGAACAAAACAGTTCTTAAATTTAATCCAATAATTTTAAAAATACTCGTTTTCCAAAGTGGAGCGAGTATTTTTTATTGTATAGCTCAAAATAGTGATGAATATTATTTAAAGGGAAAAACAACGATCTATATTAGTTGACAAAACAAGCTATTCATCATTATAGTTAAAAACGTTAATAGTTAAATGATTTAACAAATATGAAGGTTGTGAAGTCTATGGAGGAAGAACGTATAAAAGAGCTTATCAACCGTTATACGCAAGTCTCGTTTATCGTCGCGAAAAGAGCAGGGGCGTTGATAAAAGGGCAAATGGCGAATGATTTGACTGATGATCAGTTTTACATACTGCGGCATATCCATCGATCTTCGAAAATAACATCAACAGAGCTTGCAGAGATTTTTGAAGTGAAGAAAAGTGCCATAACTGCGATTATTAATCGCCTTGTAGATAAAGGATTAGTTGAGAGAAAGCGGGATCCCGCTGATCGTCGTATCGTTTACTTATCTTTATCAAAAACGGGGAGTGAGCTTTTTGCGAAAACAGAAAAGAAAATTAACCGCTTAGTCGCTATGTTTTTAAAGAACTTGGAGGCAGATGAAATCGAAGCATTTTTGCATACGTATGAAAAGCTTTCGGATATTTTATTGGACATTAAGGAAGATAACCTGGAGGAAAAATGATGAGAGCGATAATTAAAGGAAAATGGTTTATTTTGCTAGCTTGGATGGCTGTTGTGGCAATTCTTATGTTCACAGCCCCGAATATGGCGAATCTTGTTCGTGAAAAAGGAGATCTTAATGTACCTGATAATTATTCCTCTGCTCAGGCACAAAACATTTTAGATAAAATGAAGAATGCAGATGAATCTCAGGTTGCTTTGATTTTTCATAGTGACAAAAAGCTAACTGGGGACAGACTGGATGAAGTTAAAAAAGCGATAGATAAGCTTGAAGCAAATAAAGATCAATTAGGAATTACAGAAATAACGTCTTCTTTAAAAGAAAAGGATTTAGAATCACAGCTGGTTTCAAAGGACCAAAGGGCTATTTTAACAGCACTAACAGTAGAACTGGGAGACAAAAGTGCGAAAAAGGAAACCAACCTACTCTATAAAACTTTAAAAGATATTAAAGTGGATCACTATTTTACTAGCAGTTGGATGATTGGCGAAGATTTAAACGATAATGCACAGGCAGGACTGAAGAAAACTGAAGGAATTACCGTTGTCTTTATTTTAGCCGTGCTGCTTTTAGTCTTCCGTTCCGTTATCGCTCCTTTTGTGCCATTAATTACGGTTGGTTTTACGTATTTGGCATCACAATCAGTAGTTTCCTTTTTAGTAGACAAGGTTAATTTTCCAATCTCTTCATATACTCAGATATTCCTTGTCGCCGTGCTATTTGGCCTTGGAACGGATTACTGTATTTTATTATTAAGCCGTTTTAAAGAGGAATTTTCAAGACATGAAACGTTAACAGATGCAATTGTTGAAACATACCGTACTGCGGGAAAAACGGTCCTCTTTAGTGCGGTTGCGGTTATGATTGGGTTTTCTGCGATTGGGTTATCAACGTTTAAATTATATCAATCTGCTGCAGCAGTCGCTATTGGCGTAGCTATTCTTCTTGTGGCTCTTGCGACAATTGTCCCATTCTTTATGTCGGTATTAGGTAGGAAAATGTTTTGGCCATCTAAGGGACAGCTTGAGCATAAGGAAAGTAAACTATGGGGTACGATAGGACGTTTTGCACTTGCCCGTCCCATCATTACATTACTGATTGTTGCCTGCGTCACGGTCCCTTTTCTAGTAACCTATGATGGGACATTATCTTATAACTCTTTAGAAGAAGCAGGAGATAACTCTCCCGCAGTAAATGCCTTCAATTTAATTGCGGATAGCTTTGGACCAGGTCAGTCCATGGCGGCACAGGTTGTCATAAAAAATGATGATGCGATGAATAATTCAGAGTATATTAGCCTAGCTGAAAAAATTACGCAAGAATTGAATAAATTAGATGAGGTTGATAAGGTACGTTCTGTCAGTCGTCCACTCGGAGACCAAATTGATGATTTATTCGTTTCTAATCAGGCTAAAACTTTAGGGGATGGCTTGGGTAAGGGGAATGATGGAATTCAAAAAATCAGTAATGGGCTTCATCAAGCTGGAACTGAAATGACTAAATCCGTTCCGAAGCTGAATCAAGCAACGGACGGCATTAATGGCTTGATTAGCGGAACAAATCAATTGCAATCCGGTATGGGTGGGCTGCAAATGGGTTTAAGTCAAATTGAAGATGGGATTCGCAAAGGCTCTATGGGCTCAGATGAAGCGAAAAAAGGGTTAGAGGAGATTCGAGCGAATGCCGTAAAATTACAAGCTGGAAGTGAACAACTTTTAGCTGGTTATGAAGAGGCAGCAGGCGGACTTTCTGTCATTGAAAATAAATATGAAGAGGTGGCAAACGGCTTAGCAAGTTTGTCAAAAGGCTTAAGTGGAGCCATGCAAGCTTTCCCTAGCCTTGAAAGTGATGCCAGGTACGAGGGGTTAAGTTCAGATCAAAGATATCAAGCTATTAAAGGTGCTATGCAGCAGGCACAAGCCACCACTTCCCAGTTATCTGCAGGCATGTCGCAATTAAATCAATCTCTTGCTGGAGCAACTGCTGGGGTAAAAAAAGCTAATCAGTCATTTGCGAAAATTACAAGCGGACAGAAGGCATTAAATAATGGAATGACCCAATTGATTGCAGGACTTGATCAGCTAGAAAAAGGATTAACAGCAGCTGCCAATGGTCAAAATCAAGTTATTGGGAAGCTTCCGCAGGTATCTAACGGCTTGTCCAGTATCAACGACGGTCAACAACAGTTATTGGATGGTTTCGCTAACATAGGAGATCAAATGACTGATTTGACCGATGGACTAAACCAAAGTGCAAATGGTTTAGATGAGGTCCATAAAGGGATAGGAAGTGCACAGGATTACTTATCAAAGCTTTCTACTGCTGATGGAAACACAGTAGGAATGTATATTCCAGATGAATTGCTGACAAGTAAAGATTTTGCTAAAGTACTAGATACGTATATGTCAGCTGATCATAAAGTCATGACAATGGATATCATCTTTAAAGAAAATCCTTATTCTAATGAGGCCATTAATAACATTCCAACAATAAAATCTACAATTGATCGCGTAACAAAGGGTACGAAGCTTGAAAATGCAACCATCGCGGTAGGAGGAATTACAAGCACTAATGCGGATCTACGAACAATATCAAATAATGACTATTCCCGTACGGTCATGCTCATGTTAGTAGGAATTGGGATAATCCTTTTCTTCTTGCTTCGTTCATTCGTGATGCCACTATATTTATTGGTATCGTTGGTTTTAACTTATTATACGTCTATGGCGATAAGCGAATTAATTTTTGTTAATATTCTCGGCTATGAAGGGATAGGTTGGGCAGTTCCATTTTTCGGCTTTGTCATTCTGATTGCACTTGGAATCGATTATAGTATCTTCTTAATGGATCGCTTTAATGAATATAAAGAGATGCCGGTTCGTGATGCCATCTTGCATTCGATGAGAAAAATGGGTACCGTCATTATTTCGGCAGCCGTAATTTTAGGGGGAACATTTGCAGCGATGATGCCATCAGGTGTCCTTTCTCTCTTACAAATTGCAACGATTGTTCTGGTCGGTTTATTCCTTTATGGATTTATCATTTTGCCGCTATTTATTCCAGTAATGGCAAAATTATTCGGCAAGGCCAATTGGTGGCCATTTATTAACAAAAACTTTAAATAAGTGAAAATAAGGCTGTCCACTAAAGCTATGTATCGTTGGCTTTGGGGGGCAGTTTTTTTATATTTACACTGGAGTATGAGAGAGAGAAAGCTGATTTTCATCAAGAATGAAGTAGTAACTCGTATCCATCGATGAGAAATGCTCCTTTTATATAGGAAATTGAGTTGATTTTTACAAAAAAGGTTTCATTATGGATTCTCAGGGATATCTCTCTATGAAAAATAAGATAGAAAAAGACGTTTATTCGCGAAAATAAGAATTTATTCGCGACTTTCAGGAAAATATTCGCGACTTTTAAAATTTATTCGCGAAAACGGGGCTTTTATTCGCGATTGCTAAATTTGTTCGCGGTCCCTCACATTTGTTCGCGATTTTTGGATTTTGCTCGCGAAAATAAAGTTTTATTCGCGAAAATTACGATTTTCTCGCGATTCTTCAAAAATACTCGCGATTTCATTCATTTTTTATTGCGAAGAAGAGGGGTGCACAGCACTTATTCGCGAAAATGAAATTTTATTCGCGACTTTCAGGAAAATATTCGCGACTTTTAAAATTTATTCGCGAAAACAGGACATTTATTCGCGATAGCTAAATTTGTTCGCGATCTCCCACATTTATTCGCGATTGCTAAATATATTCATGGTCCCTCACATGTTAAAGAGCCAATAAAACGACAATCCATAGACTTATATGGAGAGATGACGCTTTTGGCTCTTTTTTCGTTTATTGATTTGTATCAGTTTTCGCTTTTTGATCTTTATTTCTCTTATTTCCTTTGCTGTTATCGCCAGAGATTTCTTGAGAAAATTCTGTTTGCCTATTTTCTGCTTTTGGCGAATTTTGATTTTTGCTTCCTTTGTTCGATATTTTTGTCATATCTCACCAAACTCCTTTTTATTATTGAACAGTAATAGTTTGGTGTTTATAGGCAAAGAATATGTAGAAATCTTATAATAAGTCATTAACATGATAGACTTGGCCACTCTTATAATCATCCTTTAAAACAAATTGTATTAAAGCATTGGCAACGACTTCCGGGCTTCGCAGCATTCCTTCTTTTTTATAATCTTGAAATTGTTCTAGTAAATGAAAAGCGTCTTTTGAGGAAGAACGAATGGCTGATTGCATCTCTGTATCCATTATGCTGGGATTGAAGGCAAGGATTTTATGTTTCCCTTCGGATATTTCCTGTTCAAGGGCAAAGGTTTGTGAAAACATATTGATTCCTGCCTTCGTACTACAATAGGCACTCCATCCATGAAATGGGCGTTCTGCAGCCCCTGATGTTACATTGATAATGGTTAATGGGGCATTAACCCATTCGAGCATGATATTAGTAATCAGCATTGGAGCCATTAAATTAACTTGAATATTGGAAATCAGGGCTTGAGAATTTAAATGTCCAATGGCTTCAATCGGTTCAACGACACCAGCATTATTAAATAAATAGATGGAATCAAAGCTTGTAGATGTCATAATCTTGCCAATTTGCTGGAACGCATTTTCAATCTCATCTAATTGCGTAAAATCACAAGAGAAAAATTGATAAAATAGCTTTAGCTTTTCCGCAGCTGATTTTAACTGTTTGTTTTCCGTTCTTGAAATGGTGATAACCGCAAATTTCTCTTCCATTAATTTTTCAGTGATCGCATAACCTAGTCCTTTTGAAGCACCTGTGATGATCGCGAGTTTCATTTTGACTTCACCTCGAACTTATTTTTATGAAAAATAATATAATCAATCGCTATTTTAAACTATTATTCTCCTTTTCGTAAAATTTCATTTCGTCCTCAATAAAATTTAAGGTGGATAAAATAACTCCCGCGCTAAAACAAGCAATAGTTAATGGAGAAAGACCAACAACATAATAAAATCCAATCGTACTTATTACCGTCCAGATTAAGCAATAATGCGGCGCCTTCAATCCTTTTTTCATCCTTATCGACGCTTCTTTCTCTAAATTTAAATTTTTCAACTATTTCGTATATTTTAGTGTTATCACTCTTCTATTCGATTTTCAAGATGAAAACATTGATATTTCCGAATTTTTAATTAAATTATCATTGACCCATACTCAGTCAAAATAGGTTGTGTATAAGACTGAAAGGATGGAAATGATGTAAAATATATATCAATATTTCTTACTTCTATCACAATTAATTACTATAGTAATAGTTAAAATATTATTAAGTTTGAAAAGAAAGAGGGAATCATGTGAAGAAATATTTTATTATTATGGCTTGTCTGTTAGTCATTTTAACTGCTTGTGGGAAAAAAGATGATCAACAAGCGGAGCAAACTGATGGCGATATGGCAGCTTTAATTAATGCAAAGATTGAAATGCCAGAAAAAGTGGAAGTTGGCGAAAAGGTTCCAATTGCCGTTCGTGTAACACGGAATGATCAGCCAGTGGATGATGCAGATGAGGTAAAATTTGAGATTTGGATGGATGGCGACAAGGATACAAGTAAAACGGTTGCAGCCAAGCATACAAAGAATGGATTATATCAAATGAACCAAACATTTGAGCATAATGGAACGTATTATATACAATCCCATGTGACGGCACGTAGCATGCATTCCATGCCAAAGCAAGCGATTCAAATAGGAGAAACTGAAGTAACACATGATCACCATAGCACACAGGAAAATCATGACGCTGAGGCAGAACAACATCATCATGGGGATATCACTATTCATTTAATAAAACCTGAGCATTTTCAAGCTAATGTTAAATATAATTTATCCGTTCATATCGAAAAAAGTGAAACTCCAATTAATAATGCTTATGTGAAGTACGAGATATTAAAAGACGGAGAAACGGTTCCTAATTGGGTGATAACTCAATCAGGAAAACAAGGAGAATACATAGGAGAGGTCACCTTTCCCTCTAAAGGAAAATATATGATTAAGATTCATGTTGAAAATAACGAAGGTTTACACGAGCATCAGGAAGAAGCCGTTACGGTTTAATAAAGTATAGAAAACTAGGGGCGAATCGCTTAAAGAAGTGATTCGCTTCTTTTGTCGCAAGGCGGGTCTCCTAATGAAAGGAGAAGAGTCCAAATATATCGCCAAGTTTTTAGCATAAAACTCGTCAATCATCATATTTTACTCTAATATAAAAATAAAGAAAGGTTAAAGGTAGGAATTGAGGATGAAATATAATCATTTATTATTTAAGACGTCAATTGGAAAGGAAAAGCCTGATAGTATTCGCAACAAAGAGATAAGTTGCCCCTTTTGTGCAACCAATCAGCTAAATGGAATCATCGATGTGTATGACTCGATGATTTTACTGAAAAATAAATATCCTGTGTTGGAGGATTCTTTTCAAACGGTATTAATTGAAACGGATGATTGTCATGGAGAAATCTCCCGTTATTCTAAGGAATATTTAATGAAATTATTACAGTTTGGCATTCGACATTGGCTTGCAATGGAAGAGAGCGGGGAATATCAATCAGTTCTTTTTTTCAAAAATCATGGTCCGTTATCTGGTGGCTCGATTGCCCACCCACATATGCAAATTGTGGGTTTAAAGGAGATTGATTACAAGGAAAATGTGCATCCTAGGGATTTTGAAGGATTTTTGATTCATGAAGAAGAAGGGGTCACTTTCAAGATTTCTGATCAGCCTCGGATTGGATTTACGGAAATGAATGTGAAAATGAATGATTTAAGAGGAATTCAGCATTTTGCCTTTTTTTTGCAAATTGCGACCCATTATACGCTAAATGCATTTCCTTATCATTGTTCCAGTTATAATATCTTTTTTTATCATATGGATCATCAAATCTTTGCAAAGATTGTCCCGCGATTTGTAACCACCCCTATTTATATCGGATACTCCATTCCGCAAGTCCCAGATAATCTGGAATGGATGGTTCATGATATCCAAAAGAAATATTTTATATGATGATGGTGATCGTGATCTATGTATGATATGAAAATGTAATAATACCCATTCACTAAAAAAAGTTGTGCTTTGTCCATATTAAAAATATAATGATGAGTTGTAGTAATATTTTTTTACGTGAAACCATTCCTCTATTGTTTGATTTGTTAATAAATCACAATGGTTTAAACATTTTAGGATATAATAGGTACATGAAAATGGTTTTCTCATCGAAGGAGTTTAAAGCATGGCTTCAAATAAGAATATACAATCCCGATTGGATTTCAGTTTAATCTTTATTTTACTTTTATTATTTTTGGCAAGCTGTATTGCTATTTATAGTGCGCAAACAACAGGACAATATAAGGATAATTTCCTCATAAAACAGATTCTCTGGTATATCGCCAGTACGGGAATTATTGCCGCTGTTATTACTCTTGATTCTGAACAGCTTAGGAAGCTGACTTGGTATGTCTATGGTTTTGGGTTGTTTTTGCTTGCGTTTTTAATTATCGCTCCAAGCAGTATTGCCCCTGTTATTAACGGGGCGAAAAGTTGGTATAAAGTTCCTGCTATGGGATCGCTTCAGCCTTCTGAATTTGTTAAAGTATTTATTATTTTGGCGCTCGCCCGAATTATTGATGAACACCATCAAAAGAACCGGGTAAAGACGTTGAAAACTGATTTTTGGTTGCTTGTGAAAATTGGCATTGTTACCTTTATTCCCTTACTGCTTGTTATGCAGCAGCCGGATTTAGGGACTTCTCTTGTATTTATTGCGATAATGGTGGGAATGATTTTTATTTCCGGTATTTCATGGAAAATATTGACGCCGATTTTTGGCTTTGGAATTATGCTGATATCGACTATTTTTTATTTTGTTCTTGCGAAGCCGGAAATTTTAGAAAAATACTTAGGGGTAAAAGAATATCAATTTGGTCGCATTTATTCCTGGTTAGATCCCTATAACTATCAAAGCACAACAGGATTTCAATTAACAAAATCGCTCCTTGCGATCGGGTCTGGTGAAACAGCAGGTAAAGGATATGGGACAAGAGAGGTTTATTTACCAGAGAGTCATACGGATTTCATTTTCACCGTTATCGGCGAGCAATTTGGTTTTATTGGGGCCAGTGTAGTCATTAGTTTATTCTTTCTTTTGATTTACCACATTACAAAAGTTGGAATGGGTACGAAGAATCAATATAATTCCTACATTTGTGTGGGGGTTATCAGTATGATCACCTTCCACGTCTTTCAAAATATTGGCATGACGATTGGTTTATTGCCGATTACGGGAATTCCGCTTCCTTTTGTTAGTTATGGAGGCAGCTCGCTATGGGGGAATATGCTGGCGATTAGCCTCATTTTCTCGATTCGGTATCATTATAAAAAGTATATGTTTGCAAGCAGTGATTAAAGGGTGAGGCTTTCTCCTCTCTTTAATCATTGCTTTTCTTATTACCATAGTTGTTGAACTTATCGGACCTTTACAGACAGTTGATCTCCCACTTATATTCTTCGTATTCTCAAGAATCTTGAAGTGGGAGTCAAAATGTCTGTTAAGAGTGGGATAAAATGAATAGCGAAAGAAATGAAAAGAACCTGTGGGGACAGGTTCTAAAAAAGGGGGGCTCCTAATAGGGGAAAGGAGCTATCTATTTCAAAGTTAAGAGATCATTATTTAACCAATAATTTTTCGATATCATCAAGCATTAGATTTGCAGCGAGTACTCCTCCGGCAGTATTCCAAATAGCATCACTTACTTGGTATGCTTTTCCATTTTTCACTGCATTTAAATTTTTCCATAGGGGATCATTTGTCCATTCTACTTCTGTATCAACAGCTGACTTATCTCCTTCAGGTGTATAGGTGAAATAGAAGAGAAGGTCTCCATCCATTTTAGGAATCATTTCTTTTCCTACTTCAATAGCGAGATTACCGAGTTTGTTATCAGCAGTGAAAAGCTCTTCTTGCGCCTTAGGACGCTTAAATCCTAATTCATTAAAGATGATTCCAGAGAAGGAATCGGTGTAATAAATTCGGGCGTTGCCTGCTAGGAAACGAACAACAGAAACCTCTTGGTTCACCTGAGTTCCCAGTTTTTCTTTTACATCAGTTACATGCTGGTCAAATTGACTAAGAACTTCATTTCCTTTATCTTCACGATTTAAAGCTTTGGCATACAACTTAAAGTTATCCTTCCAATCTCCTCTTAAAGTTTCAGAGAATATCGTGGGAGCAATGGCATTTAATTTATCATAGAGCGCTTCCTGACGCATTTTATTGCCGATAATTAAATCAGGATGTAAGGAGGCAATTTTTTCAAGATTTACTTCACTTTCCGTTCCAACTACCGCTACGCCATCCATTTTATTTTTAATATGGTCATACCAAGGATTTCCTAACCAAGATTGAACCGCACCAACAGGCTTAATGCCTAATGCCAATAGGGCTTCAGTTCCTTCATTGGTTAAAATTACGACTCTTTTTGGTGTTTGTTTGATTGTGGTTGTTCCCATTGCGTGTTTAACTGTATAGGCTGAATTATTGTTTGTATCTTTTGCATTTTGCCCATCAGAATTATTTCCACAAGCGGCTAATACAAATACCGCCAATATAGAAATAATAGAAAATAATGATTTAATGATTTTCACGTTAGATCCTCCTAAAGTTGTTGTAATTGATAATCATTTTCGATTACGAAATTAATCATAATTTGAAGGAACTGCATTGTCAACTACTAATTGAAAATGATTTTCAAAGTCATTGACATAAATGGCTTGTTAAAATAGACTAAAAGTGAAATAGTCAAGTTATTTATCATCAAGACGAGGGAAAGGTAAAGAAATATGTTATTAAAGAGTAATGCACAGCGATTGCTTGGATTAATACTAGCAGGGTTCATCTTACTATTATTAATGTGTGCAAGTATTATATACGGTTATACTAATACAACTTGGAAAATGGCATGGGAAGCATTTACAAATAATAATGGCACCAATCAACAAATTATTATTCAAACAGTCAGATTTCCACGAGCCCTCATTGCTACAGCTGTTGGTAGTAGCCTTGCAATATCTGGAGTTCTGATGCAAACCCTGACCAAAAATCCTTTAGCATCGCCTGGAATTTTTGGTGTTAACGCAGGTGCCAGTTTTGCCGTTGTTATTGCCGTCACTTTATTTTCGGTATCGAGCCTACAATCAACAGCATGGTTTGCATTTTTGGGGGCAGCAGTTGCTGCTCTTGGAGTCTATACAATTGGCACTGTTGGCAGAGGGGGGTTAACCCCGATGAAGTTAACGTTAGCCGGAGCTGCTATGGCAGCAATGCTTTCTTCTTTTTCACAAGGCTTTCTAGTATTGAATGATGCAGTGCTCGATCAAGTTTTGTTTTGGCTGGCTGGGTCTGTTCAAGGGAGAAAATTAGAAGTATTGATTGCTACTCTCCCGTATTTCGGTATTGGCTTTCTTGGATCATTATTGATTTCATCGAAAATGAATGTGTTAGCAATGGGAGAGGATGTAGCCAAAGGATTAGGGTTAAGAACAGGAATGGTCAAAATGGCTGTTGCCATCATCGTTATTCTTCTTGCCGGTAGTTCAGTTGCGACAGCAGGACCTATTGCATTTATTGGCATTGTTATTCCGCATGTCACAAGGTCGATTGTGGGAATCGATCACAGATGGGTCATTCCTTATGCAGGAATTCTTGGGGCAATCCTTCTTTTAATTGCTGACATTTTAGCGAGATATGTGATTATGCCGCGTGAGGTGCCGGTAGGGGTAATGACTGCCATCATTGGGACTCCATTCTTTCTTTATATTGTAAGAAGGGGGTTCAATGGAAAATGAGACAGTATAAAAGCCTGAGAATTTTTAAGGGAAGGCTTTCGTTTTTAATCGATAAAAGAGCGACAAGAACTTTTTGGGTAATGCTCATAGTGACAGTAGCTGTTTTTATATTAAGCATAGGGCTGGGAGAAATGAATCTAACTCCTCTAACCGTATTAAAAGTTCTTTTTGGTGGGGGAAATGATATGGACAAACTTGTTGTTTTTTCCTTTCGTTTGCCGAGAATTATCGTTGCTTTATTAGTGGGGATATCCCTAGCTGTTTCAGGCGGGATTCTTCAAGGGATGATTCGTAATCCACTAGCTTCACCGGATATACTAGGAATTACAGGCGGAGCAGCCGTAGCAGTGGTAAGTTTTCTCGCCATGTTCAGTGATTCTAATCATGCATTAACGGTAAGTATTAAATGGTTGCCATTAGCTGCTTTTATCGGGGCTGCAGTTGTGTCACTGCTGGTTTACCTTCTTGCTTGGAAAAATGGAGTGACGCCTATAAGGCTTGTTTTGATTGGGATTGGCTTATCCATGCTCATGCAGGCATTAACAACATTATTTATGATTTTAGGGCCAATTTATCAAGCAAGTCAGGCAAATATATGGATAACAGGAACGGTAAATAGCGCGTCTTGGGAAAATATAGGAATGCTCCTTCCTTGGACATGCATTCTTATCCTTATGACTTTTGCTATGATGAGAAAGATTAATATACAGGAGCTTGGAGATGAAATTGCAACAGGAGTCGGCAGCAATATTGGGCGAGGGCGATTCTTCCTTTTAATGATTAGTACTGCCTTAATAGGGGGTGCTGTAGCCTTTGCAGGTGGAATCGGATTTGTTGGTTTAATGGCTCCACATATGGCAAGAAGGCTTGTCGGTTCTTCGTATGGAGCCTTATTACCAGTATCGGCATTAATTGGTGGAATTCTCGTAATGATTGCGGATTTAGTTGGAAGAACTTTGTTTTCACCTTTGGAAATCCCCGCTGGTGTTTTTACATCGGGTATCGGTGCTCCTTACTTCATCTATTTGCTGTTTAAAACGAGAAATGCCTAGTATCGAAAAATAGGGGGTTTTCACATGCATGTGATTGAAACTCAGAATTTAACACTATCTTATGGGGATTCCATTATTATAAAGGAATTGGACTTGCAGATTCCAAAAGGGGAAATAACCGTTTTTATTGGTGGAAACGGTTGTGGGAAATCGACTTTACTCCGTTCAATTGCACGGCTGTTAAAGCCAAAAGCGGGGACTGTATTATTGGATGGCAAGGCGATTGCAAAAATGCCATCAAAAGAGGTCGCAAAACAAATGGCGATGCTCCCTCAATCTCCTATTGCACCAGAAGGCTTAACCGTTCTGCAATTAGTAAAGCAAGGAAGATTTCCGTACCAAACCTGGTTAAAACAATGGACGGAAGAAGACGAAATCAAAGTCAATCAGGCACTTCAGGCAACAAGAATGGTGGATTTAAAGGATCGCCTTGTAGATTCACTATCTGGTGGTCAACGACAACGTGCTTGGATAGCCATGACACTTGCACAGGATACGGATATTATTTTATTGGATGAACCTACTACTTATCTTGACATGACTCATCAAATTGAAATTTTAGATTTATTGTTTGAATTAAATGCAAAGGAGAAAAGAACCGTTGTAATGGTTCTTCATGATATCAACCTAGCTTGTCGCTATGCCCATAATATCGTGGCCATTCAAGGAGGAAAAATATATGCGCATGGAAAACCTGAGGCAGTTATTAATAGCAGCTTAGTTAAACATGTTTTTAATTTGGATTGTAAGGTTACGATTGATCCATTATTCGGAACCCCATTGTGTATTCCTTATGGAAAAGGAAGAATTTTATTAAAGGAAGGTGTCGTTAATGGCTCTTGAGCTTCAAGATCATGAGGTTAAGCTTTTAAGCCATTATCGGCTTTCTTTATCGACGAGGGATGCCTCAGAGAGCATCAAAATAGCGGATTTGTTGAATGAGTCCTTCTTAACTCAATACTTACAGGAAATACAAGTGAAGATAGGGGCACCGAATATTCGGGTAGCTGCATCGATCTTTTTCAAACGCTATGCTTATTTATCAGTGCTTTATTTATTGCCTATCACAGCTTGGAATAAGAAACTAAAGCTTGATTTTGATAAAATTTTTATACAGACAAATACGAATGATAAGCATTGGTTTCCAACTTTTTATTTTCAAAAGCTTGAAGTGGAAGAAGCATTAACGAACCGGATTGGGTGGAGAGAGGTTGCAATTAAAGAGTTGTTTGCTGCTCATATCGCCCCTCTGATTAATTTAACTATGAAAATAGCAAAAGTTCCCCAGAATGTTTTGTTGGAAAATATTGCGGTCTATTTATTTTGGCTATATGAGGTCGTCCTAAATCAAATAGAGGCTGAGGAGAGGGTGAAGGAGGACTTTAAGTATGTGATGGAGGAAGCTCCCGGTCCCCTTTTCGGAAACTTTATAGATAATCCTTTCCAACCATTTCAGCAAACGAAGGTTTACATCGGTGAGCTCGATGAATGGGTTCGCCCAAGAAAAACATGCTGCAATTCCTATTTAATCAATCAAAATAGCAGGCGTTGTAAAGTCTGTCCACCATACTGCAAGAATAATTGTCCGATCTAGGAATAAAAAATCGACCATTCAAAAAGCTTTCTCTAAGAAAATTTTTAAAAAATTTTCGAAAATAAAAATATATTCAAATATTGTCAATAAATGATAAAATGTAAGGGAAATCGAGGTTCTTTTCGTTGCCATTTGCTTATGGAGGAGGCTCGTGAAATCTCCAATTGACATTCATTTTTTCAAATAATTTGGTCATGTATTTGAAGGGGGAAACTGAATGGAACAACTTTTAAGAAACTTTTTTCTCTTTTTGTCAAAAAACAAATCTCTTACGAAAATGGCTAAAAAATACGGATTGCGCTTTGGAGCTTCCCGTTTTGTTGCAGGAGAAACAATTGAGCAAGCAGTAAAGGTAATTAAGGATCTAAACAGCAAGGGCCTTGAAGTGACCATTGATTACTTAGGCGAATTTGTTGATAACGAACAAGAGGCAAATGTGATGGCTGATCATTGCATTATTGCCATTGAGGCAATTGGTCGTGAAAAATTAAAATCACAGCTTTCCCTTAAAATGACATCAATGGGCCTAGATATATCCGATGAAGTCGTGATGCGGAATATGTACAGAATCCTTGATGCAGCTACAAAGAATCATATTTTTGTGACCATTGATATGGAGGATTTCACTCGTTTCCAAAAAACGTTAGATATTTTTAAACAGTTAAAATCAGAATACGAAAATATTGGAACGGTTATTCAAGCTTATCTTTATCGAACTGAAAAGGATGTTAGTGACTTAAATGAATTTTCTCCTAATCTTCGCCTTGTAAAGGGTGCCTATAAGGAACCGCCAGAAGTAGCTTTCCCTGAAAAGAAAGATGTCGATGAGAATTATAAAAATATTATTAAAATGCATTTGCTAAATGGAAACTACACGGCAGTTGCATCCCATGATGAAGCGATTATTGAATATACAAAGCAATTGGTAAAGGAAAACCATATTTCAAATGATCAATTTGAATTTCAAATGCTTTATGGAATTCGCAATGAGAGGCAGTTGGAACTAGTACAAGAAGGATATAAAATGCGTGTCTATGTTCCGTATGGGACAGATTGGTATGGCTACTTTATGCGCCGTTTAGCTGAGCGCCCTGCTAATGTGGCATTTGTGCTGAAAGGTATGTTCAAGTAATACATAATAAAAGAAAAGGCTGACGAATGGAAACAATCATCCAAAGTCAGCCATTTTTATCCCACACTTAACGGACAGTAAGACTCCCACTTCAAGATTCTGAGAATACGAAGAAGATAGGTGGGAGATCAACTGTCCGTAAAGGTCCGATAAGTTCAACTAACCATCAGTGGGGGATGAATGGCAGACTAAAAGCGCGACGTCAACACATAAGTCTGCACACTTCACGTCCTGAGCGTTGAAAGCCCCCACTGATGGAAGTTTCACTTTATCCATAACCAGTTATTTTTTAAATTGGTTATTCTGGCTATTTACTTTTCCGCCGTCATCCCTTTCTACAGTTGGACCAGCATTTCCTTTTACGCTTGTTGCACTTACACCAGCTTTAGACGGGTTTTTCTTCAATCGTGCCATCAGTACACCCCCTTTAAAATAACAAAACCATTCATTACTTAATTTTCCCTAATGGAAAATAATTATCAGAAATTGGAATATCCATCATGATTGATGGAACTTTCAAAAAAATTTAAAAATAAGTCATCTGATTATTGCGTAAATTTTTAAAATATTTTATAGTAATTACATAGGTGGAACACATTCATGAATATTTTTTTCGACAAAAAATGAATGAGTATTCATTCAAACACAAAAGGGGGAGAATTAGTTGGTCCAACAAATTAAAAAAGCTGCGGTTCTAGGATCAGGGGTGATGGGATCTGGAATTGCTGCACACTTAGCAAACATTGGGATTCCGACATTGTTGCTAGACATTGTACCTCGTGAATTAACGGACGCTGAAAAAGCGAAAGGATTAACCCTTGAAAATAAGCAAGTGCGCAATCGCATTAGCGCCACTGCACTTCAAAAATTACTTAAGCAAAAGCCAGCACCACTTACCTCAAAGAAAAATCTCGCACTAATTGAACCAGGAAATTTTGATGATGATATGGAGCGTCTTAAAGACGTGGATTGGATTATTGAAGTAGTCGTTGAAAATTTAGCCATCAAGCAACAAATTTTTGAAAAAATCGATCAACATCGGAAAGCAGGAAGCATCGTTAGCTCCAATACCTCAGGAATTTCAGTTGAAGCAATGGCTGAAGGCCGTTCAGAGGATTTTAAAAAGCATTTTTTAGGTACTCATTTTTTCAACCCTCCGCGTTATTTGAAGCTTTTAGAAATTATCCCAACAAAGGCTACAGATCCGGAAGTTGTCTCCTTTATGAAGGAATTTGGTGAGGATGTGCTTGGCAAAGGGGTTGTGGAAGCGAAGGATACACCAAATTTTATTGCCAATCGCATTGGAACTTACGGCTTGCTGATAACCGTACAGGAAATGTTAAAAGGCGGCTATAGTGTTGGGGAAGTTGATTCCGTAACAGGACCAATAATCGGCAGACCAAGAAGTGCAACCTTCCGCACATTAGATGTAGTAGGTCTTGACACTTTTGCTCATGTAGCGAAAAATGTCTACGACCAAGTGGAAGGAAAAGAAAAGGAAGTATTTGAAGTACCAGGATTTATCACGAAAATGCTAGAAAACGGCTGGCTAGGTGCTAAATCCAGCCAAGGATTTTTTGTGAAAAAGGGAAAAGAAATTTTTGAATTAGATCCAGACACATTAGAATACGGTCCTGTGAAAAAATTAAAAACAGCTTCTATTGAGCTAAGCAAACAACAAAAAGGATTAGCAAATAAATTGAAAACGCTACTATATGCAGATGATCGCGCTGGACAATTATTGTGGAAAATCACGACACCTACCCTCATGTATTCTGCTGAGCTATTGGGAACCATTGCTGATGATATCGTTGCGATTGATAACGCAATGAAGTGGGGTTTCGGCTGGCAGCAGGGTCCATTTGAAATTTGGGATGCGATTGGTGTAGAGAAGTCTGTTCAAAAGATGGAACAAGTTGGATTAGTGGTTCCAGCATGGGTGAAAGAGATGCTTGCAACAGGCAACGCTTCCTTCTATAAAGAAGAGGATGGAAAAAAATATTTCTATCAAAATGGTGAATACAAATTAGCTTTTGAAAATCCGAAGGTCATTAATCTTAAAGCATTAAAGAAGCAAAACAAAGTCATTCTGAAAAATAGTGGAGCAAGCCTTATTGATATAGGCGATGGAGTGGCCTTACTTGAATTTACTTCACCAAACAATGCAATTGGACCTGATATTACGCAAATGATTAATTTGGCCATTGACGAAGTTGAGAAGAATTACAAAGGACTCGTGATTGGAAACCAAGGGAAAAACTTCTGCGTCGGTGCCAATCTTGCAATGATTTTAATGGCGGCTCAAGATGATGATATCTTTGAATTAAATGCAACCGTTAAGAGTTTTCAACAAGCTACATTGAAAATTAAATATAGTACAAAACCAGTGGTTGCGGCCCCGTTTGGCATGACTTTAGGTGGAGGTGCAGAAGTTTGTTTACCTGCAGCTCATATCCAAGCCTCTTCCGAAACCTATATGGGACTTGTTGAAACAGGAGTAGGTTTAATTCCTGGTGGCGGTGGTAATAAAGAGCTTTATATTAAGCATTTGAACAGCCTCCCTAATGGAATTGATTTTGATCTTCAATTAGTGGCAAATAAAGTATTTGAATCCATTGCGATGGCAAAGGTATCAGCCTCTGGTGAAGAAGCACGTGACAATAACTTCCTGAACTTTACAGATGGCATTAGTGTAAACCCAGATCATCAATTATATGATGCAAAGCAGGCAGTACTTGGCTTATACGAAGGAGGCTATAAACCACCTGTACGCCGCAAGGTACCGGTTGTAGGGGAAGTTGGTTATGCAACTTTATTATTGGGCGCTCAATCCATGTACTATTCTGGATATATTTCCGAATATGACTTGAAAATTGCCAAAAAACTTGCTTATGTCATTGCTGGCGGTAAGGTGTCATACGGAACAGAGGTCGATGAAGAGTATTTATTGGATTTAGAAAGAGAAGCATTTTTAAGTTTAGTTGCTGAAGCGAAATCTCAACAAAGAATGCAGCATATGCTTGTTAAAGGGAAACCATTACGCAATTAAAAATGAATAGAATAATAGATTTGAGAACAGAAGGAAAGAGAGGGAATGAGATGAGAGAAGCGGTAATAGTAGCAGGCGCTCGTACTCCGGTCGGAAAAGCGAAAAAGGGGTCTTTGGCTCATGTTCGACCTGATGATTTAGGTGCTCTTGTTGTAAAAGAAACCCTAAAGCGTGCCGGGAATTATGAAGGAAATATTGATGATTTAATCATCGGCAATGCTATGCCTGAGGCGGAACAAGGAACAAATATGGCAAGAATCATTGGAGCGTTGGCTGGTCTTCCTGATACAGTTCCAGCGATTACAGTGAATCGTTTCTGCTCTTCAGGTCTGCAAGCAATCGCTTATGCAGCGGAAAAGGTCATGATTGGTCATGCTGACACGATTATTGCAGGTGGAGCTGAATCCATGAGCATGGTTCCAATGATGGGTCACGTCGTCCGTCCGAATGTAAAGCTTGCAGAAACGGCACCAGAATATTATATGGGAATGGGTCATACGGCTGAGGAAGTGGCTAAAAAATATGGTGTGACAAGGGATGACCAAGATGCTTTTGCTGTCCGTAGTCACCAAAAGGCAGCAAAAGCAATTGCTGAAGGAAAATTTTCAGATGAAATTGTTCCAGTTGAGGTAACAAAGCGGACCGTTGGAGCTGATAACAAATTAGTAGAAAAAACCTTCTTATTTAGTCAAGATGAAGGTGTTCGTCCAGACTCAACAGTAGACACTTTAGGTAAGCTGCGTCCTGCATTTAATGTAAGAGGTACTGTTACGGCAGGAAACTCTTCACAAACCAGTGATGGGGCTGCTGCTGTGATGGTCATGGATCGGGAGAAAGCAGAAGCCAATGGTTTAAAACCAATGGCAAAGTTCCGTTCCTTCGCGGTCGGCGGAGTTCCGCCAGAAGTAATGGGAATCGGACCGATTGTAGCCATTCCAAAGGCGTTAAAGCTTGCGGGTTTAGAAATTTCTGATATCGGCTTGTTTGAGTTAAATGAAGCATTCGCCTCTCAATCTCTTCAAGTCATTCGTGAATTAGGATTGGATGAGGAGAAAGTAAATGTCAATGGAGGGGCGATTGCTTTAGGTCATCCACTTGGCTGCACAGGAGCGAAGCTTACACTATCTATCATTCATGAAATGAAACGTCGCAACGAACAATTTGGTGTCGTTACAATGTGTATCGGCGGCGGAATGGGCGCTGCAGGGGTATTTGAACTTTTATAAATAGTTTTTGGATTTGAAGAAAAAGCCCTATATCAAAAGAAATGGAGGAAAAATGAATGGCAAACACAACTGAAAATATTATTAAAGGCGGAAGCTTTTTAATTGAAGATGTAACGTATAATCAAGTATTTACTCCAGAGGATTTTACAGATGAACATAAAATGATTGCGAAAACATCTGAGGATTTTGTCGTAAATGAAGTATTACCTGAAGTTCCATATTTAGAAAAACATGAATTTGATCGCTCTGTTAAATTATTAAAATCTGCTGGTGAATTAGGCCTTTTAGGAGCGGATATTCCAGAAGAGTATGGTGGTCTTTCATTAGATAAAATTAGCTCAGCTTTGATTGCTGAAAAAATGTCAATTGCAGGTGGCTTTGGTATCACGCATGGTGCCCATGTAGGAATTGGTTCACTGCCAATCGTGTTATTTGGCAATGAAGAACAAAAGCAAAAGTATCTTCCGTTACTTGCGACTGGTGAAAAAATTGCAGCTTATGCCTTAACAGAGCCAAGTTCAGGTTCCGATGCACTTGGAGCTAAAACGGTTGCTAAGCTTAATGAAGCAGGAACGCATTATGTATTAAACGGGGAAAAACAATGGATTACAAACTCTGGTTTTGCCGATGTATTTGTAGTCTATGCCAAAATTGATGGTGACAAATTCTCTGCTTTTATCGTGGAAAGAGCATTCCCCGGAGTATCAACAGGTGCTGAAGAAAATAAAATGGGAATCAAGAGCTCATCTACTCGTACATTGATTCTTCAGGATGCTGAGGTACCAGTGGAAAATCTTTTAGGAGAAGTTGGGCGCGGACATGTCATTGCTTTTAACATTTTAAATATTGGTCGTTATAAATTAGGGGTAGGTGCTCTAGGTGGAGCGAAACATGCAATGGAAATTACGGTTCCATATACAAATCAGCGTCAACAATTCAAAACACCTATATCTTCGTTTAATTTAACAAAAGAAAAGCTCGCAACTATGGCCTCTAACATATATGCAGCTGAAAGTTCTATTTATCGGACCGTTGGATTATTTGAAGATCGGATGAGCAAGCTTTCTGAAGATGAAGCAAAAACGGGTAAAGCAGTTGCAGCTTCCATCGCTGAATATGCAATTGAATGTTCATTAGGAAAATTCTTTAACACAGAAGTGCTTGATTATGTTGTCGATGAAGGCGTCCAATTACACGGAGGCTATGGTTTCATGGAAGAATACGAGATTGCCAGAGCTTATCGTGATTCTCGTATTAATCGAATCTTTGAAGGAACGAATGAAATTAATCGTTTACTTGTACTTGGCACTTACTTAAAGAAAGCCCTTAAGGGTGAGCTTCCATTATTCCAAAAGGCACAAGAGCTACAAGCAGAAATTTTGACACTTATGCCTGAAGAGCCAGGTGAAGAACCATTGGCTGCACAAAAATATTTAGTGAAAAACGCGAAGAAAATCGCTTTATTAGCAGCAGGCTTAGCGGCACAAAAATATGGCAAGGAAATCGATCAGGAACAGGAAATTTTTGTTAATATTTCGGATATTGTTGCGAATGTTTACGCAATGGAATCTGCCGTTCTTCGTACGGAAAAGGCCATTGCAAAAGAAGGAATTGAAAAGAGTCATCAAAAACTTCTTTACACAGAAATTTTCTGTCAAGAAGCATTTAATAAAATTGAATTAGACGCAAAAGAAACATTGGTTGCAGCAGAAAGTGGAGATACATTACGTATGATGATTTCTGTTTTACGTAAATTAACTCGCCACACTCCAATCAATGTCATTGCGAAAAAACGGGAAGCTGCGTTGAAGATCATTGATGTAGAACGTTATGTCCTTTAAGAAACAAGAAACTCTCTATGTCGGCAAACTGCTGGCATAGAGAGTTTTTTCATGGGGAGAAGTTTTAAGTTTAATATTAGATGCTGAGAGATTCTTGAAGATCATTATCGCAATAATAAACTTATTTCCTTTCCAATCCCAATCATAAAGAAACAACTTTCAATGACTTTGCATACGTTCTCAAAACTCAGTATTAGGATTGAAAGTTAAATTATGTTATGATTCAATTGATTGTAATTGTTGTGAAATGGAAATAATGATTGAAGGATGGTGATAAGTATGTCTTTAAGCTTTTATTGGTATCCAAAATGCGGAACTTGTCGAAAAGCAAAAAAGTGGCTTGATGAGCATCAACTATCATATGAAGAAATAAATATTGTAGAAGATCCACCATCACGCTCAAAAATAGAGGAAATATTTAAAAATAGTGGTCTAGACATAAAGAAATTGTTTAATACAAGTGGGCAAAAATATCGCTCTCTAGGAGTAAAGGATATCATTCCGACAGCGTCTGAAGATGAATTGCTCGACTTATTGGCATCAGATGGGATGTTAATGAAACGTCCAATTGTCACAGAAGGTGAGAATGTAACGGTTGGATTTAAAGAGGAAGAATTCGAACATACTTGGCACAAATAGTGAGATTTCTTCCAAGTATGTTCCTAGAAAACAGTCTTGCTTAATCAAAATATTCATGTCATGATGATGATAGATTGATTATTCAAAAAAGTGATACATAGAAGGTGGAGGGATTTATCATGAGTATTCCTAAGGATTTACGCTATTCTGAAGAACACGAATGGGCAAAAGTAGAAGGGGAAAAAATTCGTATTGGGATTACTGACTTTGCTCAATCTGAGTTAGGAGATATTGTATTTGTAGAATTACCAGAAATTGGTGATGAATTAACAGTAAATGAGCCATTCGGAAGTGTGGAATCAGTAAAGACCGTTTCCGAATTATATGCACCTATTAGTGGTAAAGTTGTTGAAATTAATGAGGATTTAAATGATAATCCTGAAAATGTTAATGAATCACCATATGAAAAGGCTTGGATGATTGTTATAGAGCCTTCTAATTCTAGTGAACTAGATAACTTAATGAATGCTGAACAATATGAAGAAATGATTAAAGAGGACTAATTTTTTATTGAGAGGAGGGTCGAACAACTTTTTGGATAAGTGGTTCGACCCGCTTATTTTTTTCTTGAACAATCTTGTTTTAAGCTGATTGCCTTGGAATAGGTAGAGGGAATCATTTAACCCTCAGTAAAAGAAGCATAAATGGATAGATTCATTCTCATAGATAGGTACACCATTTTCTAATATAATGAATATGGTAAAGTAATTATACTTTCGATCAAGGTGATCAAAATGAATGAAGATAAACCAGATAAAGTAATCATTGTGGAAGGAACATCGGATAAAAGAAAAATAATGAATATTATCAAGGAACCTATTGATGTGATCTGCACGAATGGAACCATTAGCATGACAAAGCTTGATGAATTAGTAGACACACTTGAGGATCGCGATATTTATATTTTAGTCGATGCTGATGAAGCAGGGATGAAGCTGCGGAATCAATTAAAAAGAGAATTTCCTGATGCTGAGCATCTTTATATTGATAGGTGCTATCGTGAAGTAGCAACGGCTCCAGAATATCACTTAGCAACTGTATTAACGGGAGCAAATATAGATGTCTATACAGAATTTTTAGACAGAGGTTAGCAAATGGATGAGTCATCAATGTCAGGTTTAAAACAATATATGGAGAAAAAGGGAGTGTCTTTCCTCTATTTGTATACTCCCCTTTGTGGAACGTGTAAAATTGCCGGTAAGATTCTCGAAGTAGTTGAACAATTATTACCAAATGAGCAATTTCGCAAAATGAATTTAAATTTCATACCAGAATATGCTAAAGAATGGTCAATAGAAAGTGTGCCTTGCCTTCTTATCTTTCAGAATGGGAAAATTCTTGAAAGAATTTATGCATTTCACTCCGTTCCTCATTTATATGAAAAATTACAAGGTCTAGTGAAATCTAATTGAAGATAAGAGTATTTTTTACCAATGGACAAAGTGTTGAAATTTGGCATTGAAAGTCCCAAAACACTCGACATCAATTAGGATGCTCTTGTAAATTTTGACATATTTCTTAGGAAATAAAAGACGATGGAAGATAAAAAGCTCCATTGTCTTTTTTTTGTCGAAAGAAAATAAAAGTTGTTAAAGGGATTTATGCCATTTAATAGAATTATTATCTACAAAAGGGAGTGTGAGAACATTGCAAGACGTTTTGGTTGATTTTATTAACGGAGTCAAGGGCAAAAAACATTTAATGGACTTGTTAAATGATTCATTAATTAAATTAAGCATTAAAACGGAAAAAAGCAATGCGAATCTGTTAATTGGTAAAGGTGATCTTCTCATGGTTAATTCAGATGATGTCATTCGACCAGACTGTGAAATTATAGGTGAGGAGCGAATTATTGAATCCGTGTTAGAAGGAAAAGTGAAATTACGAGAGGCAGTAAAAAGGGAAAAATTGGAAATGATAGCAACATACAGAACAACACTCTATTTAGAAACCTTGTTTATTCTTGGGAAACCCTACCAATAATATTAAAAAAACATTGACGGTCATAAACTAATTATGCTAATATTCATGTAATCATAATTTTTTGAAAATAATTAAATAGGTTCTTATCTAGAGAGGTGGAGGGACTGGCCCTATGAAGCCCGGCAACCGGTTGATTTACACGGTGCTAATTCCAGCAGAGGATTACTCTGACAGATAAGAAGAGTTCGATATCAAACCTCTTCTTATGAAGAGGTTTTTTTATCGTTTGCTGAAATATGCTAAAAAATGATAAGAAAAAGGGAGAGTTGAGAAAATGACAGAAAAACAAAAAAATTATCACTTTGAAACCCTTGGAGTTCATGGCGGACTTGAACCAGATCCAGTGACAGGAGCAAGGGCGGTACCCATTTATCAAAATAATGCCTACCAGTTTAAAAATACAGAACATGCAGCCAATTTGTTTGGGTTAAAGGAACCTGGTTACATTTATACTCGTATTCATAACCCGACTCTAACTGTATTTGAAGAAAGAATTGCTTTGCTTGAAGGAGGCGTAGGTGCTTTAGCAGTTGCCAGCGGAATGGCGGCAATCACATTAGCAATATTAAATATTGCTCAAGCTGGTGATGAAATTGTTGCTGCATCCAATTTATATGGGGGTACATATAACTTATTTGCTGTTACCTTACCGAAATATGGAATCAGCGTAAAGCTTGTTGAGCCAGATTCTTTAGATAACTTCAAAAATGCCATTACCGATAAGACGAAGGCCATTTATGCTGAAACGATTGGTAATCCAAGTTTAAAAGTTCTTGATATTGAAGGTGTAGCGAATATTGCTCATGAAGCAGGTATTCCACTGATTGTTGATAATACTTTTGCAACTCCGTACTTATGCAGACCAATCGAATTTGGAGCTGATATTGTTGTACACTCAGCAACAAAATGGTTGTTAGGAAATGGAACCACTCTTGGTGGCGTAATTGTAGATGGAGGAAAGTTTGATTGGAATTCACCTAAATTCCCTGGATTTACTGAACCAGACCCAAGCTACCACGATATTGTTTATAGCGAAGCATTAGGAGCGGTGGCCTATATTACAAAAGCAAGAGTTCAGCTTCTTCGTGATTTTGGACCAACCTTGAGTCCACAAAATGCCTTTCAATTTACCCTTGGATTAGAGACTCTACATGTAAGAATGAAGGAACATGTCGCAAACACGAAGATCATTGTGGATTACTTACAAAAACATCCAGCAGTAACATGGATCATCTACCCTGGCCTTGAAACAAGTTCCGATAAAGTTCTTGTAGATAAATATTTTCCTAAAGGTGCTGGATCTGTTGTTGTTTTTGGAATTGCAGGGGGCAGAGAAGCAGGGGCTGCATTTATTAATCATCTAGAATTATGGGCTCATGTGGCGAACGTCGGTGATGCAAAAAGTCTTGTTATACATCCAGCAAGTACGACTCATCAACAATTAGATGCAGAAGGATTAGCCGCTGCAGGAGTACCTGAGGATCTCATTCGCCTTTCTATTGGTATTGAAAATGCAGACGATCTCATTGAGGATTTAGAGCAAGCGATTGGGGCGGCAACAGGGATTACAAGTCTCGCAGCAAAGGCTTAATCTTTAATATTGATATAATAATTATTAGGGAATTTACCAGTATAAAACAGTTGAATTGTCATTGACACCCTTTTATTTCCGTGATACGATAAGTCTCGTAACAATTTTATGAACTTTTCTGAAATAGAACTTAATTGAATATAGATGAGATTCACTCTTATCAAGAGAGGTGGAGGGATGTGCCCGATGAAACCCGGCAACCGTCAATATGATTATTGAAATGGTGCCAATTCACACAGAACAATGATTGTTTTGGTAGATAAGAGAAAGGACATGAATGAATGCCTTTCTGCTTATCTGTGCAGAAAGGTTTTTTTATTAGTTATAAGGGAAAAGTAAATCTATTAACGAAAGCCAGATAAAACAAAGTAATGGATTGAAATTGGATGATAAATCCGTTTTGGGAAATTTAAATACGGTGCTCACAATCTTTATAACTATTAATCAATCTATTTTTATCAGAAATATCGGAAATAAAGGGGTGATTTCATTGATCACAATAAGCAATGTAAAAAAGATTTATTCTTCAAAAAATAGTAGTATTACAGCTGTAGAAGATGTCAACCTAGAAGTCAATAGTGGAGAGATCTTTGGTGTAATTGGCTATAGTGGGGCAGGAAAAAGTACGCTAATTCGCATGCTCAATGGATTAGAAATACCAACTGAAGGGACCGTTACGGTTGCAGATAAACTCATTTCCAAAATTAAGGGAAGTGCCTTAAGAAAAGCAAGACAGGAAATCAGCATGATATTCCAGCATTTTAATCTGCTATGGTCTCGGACTGTAAGAGAAAATATTGCTTTTCCATTAGAAATTGCAGGTGTTTCAAAGGCTGAACGAAAAAAAAGAGTTGATGAGCTAATTAAGCTAGTTGGCTTAGAAGGTAGAGAGAATTCTTATCCTTCTCAATTAAGTGGTGGACAAAAGCAAAGAGTGGGGATTGCAAGAGCCCTAGCCAATAATCCTAAAGTTCTTTTATGTGATGAGGCGACTTCTGCTTTAGACCCACAGACAACAGATTCGATTTTAGATCTCCTCGTAGATATAAATAAACGCTTAGGACTAACTATTGTTCTTATTACTCATGAGATGCATGTTATTCGCAAGATTTGTCATCGTGTGGCCGTGATGGAGGAAGGAAAAATTGTGGAAATCGGTTCCGTTTTGGATGTATTTAAAAATCCACAGCAATCGATAACAAAGCGCTTCGTTCAACAGGTGACAGAACCTGAAGAAACAAAGGAAACCATTGATCACCTATTGGTCAACTACCCTCATGGTAAAGTTATTCAGCTTGGCTTTATAGGGGAATCGGCAGAGCAACCATTGATTACCAATATTATTCGCCACTACAATCTGACGGTGAATATTCTTCAAGGGAAAATTTCGCAAACACAAAGTGGTTCTTATGGTACATTATATATCCATTTAGATGGAGATAAGGAAGAAATCACGAAGGCAATTGATTACATTCGTTCTCAACAAGTGGGAGTGGAGGTGATGACAAATGCTTGAGAAATTCTTTCCGAATGTTGACTGGCAAGCGATGTGGTCAGCTACCGTGGAAACCCTATACATGGCAGGGATCTCTGTATTAGTTACTTTTATCTTAGGAATTATCTTAGGATTATTACTTTTTCTAACGTCAAAAGGGAATATCTGGCAAAATATAACGATTAATAAATTCATTAGTGCCATTGTCAATATTTTTAGATCAATTCCCTTTATTATTTTGATAGTTTTACTTATTCCGTTCACCAAGCTTTTACTCGGAACCATGATTGGTGCCAATGCTGCCTTACCAGCCTTAATTATTGGAGCAGCACCGTTCTATGCCAGAATGGTGGAAATTGGTTTAAGAGAAATTGATAAAGGGGTTATTGAAGCAGCAAGATCCATGGGTGCAAAAACAAGCACTATTATATGGAAGGTTCTTTTACCAGAATCAATGCCAGCTCTTATTTCAGGCATTACGGTTACCGCCATTGCTTTAGTTGGCTACACGGCGATGGCCGGAGTAATTGGTGCTGGTGGCTTGGGAAACCTAGCTTATCTAGAAGGGTTTCAAAGAAGCCGAAATGACGTTACCTTAATGGCAACGATTGTCATTCTGATTATTGTTTTCATTATCCAATTCATTGGAGATTATATAACATCAAAATTAGATAAAAGATAGGGGAGTCAAACATGAAAAAATGGTTTAGTCTTATTTTAGTTCTTGCGGTTGCCCTTGTTGCAGCAGCTTGCGGTACATCTGACGATAAAGCAGATGGCGGAAAAGAGTTAAAGAAATTAGTTGTTGGCGCTTCAAACGTTCCTCATGCTGAAATTTTGGAAAAAGCAAAACCAATTTTAAAGGAAAAAGGAATTGATTTAGAAATTAAAAAATTCCAAGATTATATTTTGCCAAACCAAGCTTTAGAGTCTAAAGAATTAGATGCAAACTATTTCCAACACATTCCTTATTTAGAAGGACAAATTGCTGAAAATGGTTATGACTTTGTCAATGCCGGTGGTATTCATATTGAGCCAATCGGAATTTATTCTAAAAAGTATAAATCATTAGATGATCTTCCAACTGGGGCAAAAATTATTATGAGTAATTCAGTTGCAGACCATGGCCGTATTTTAACCTTGCTTGAAAGCAAAGGACTTATTAAGCTAAAAGACGGTGTGGATAAGGTTAAAGCTACTGTGAAAGATATCGCTGAAAATCCTAAAAAATTAAAATTTGATACAGAATATGAAGCATCTTTATTACCACAAATTTATAACAATAATGAAGGCGATGCTGTCTTAATTAATTCAAACTATGCCATTGATGCTGGTTTAAATCCATTAAAAGATTCCATTGCAATCGAAGATAAAGATTCACCATATGTGAATGTCGTTGTTGTAAGAAAAGGCGATGAAAATAAACCAGAAATCAAAACTTTGGTAGAGGTTCTTCATTCAAAAGAAATTCAAGATTTTATTCTTGATAAGTACAAAGGTGCCGTTGTACCTGTTAATAAATAATGGAGATAGAGAGTCTATCCAATTGGGTAGGCTCTTATTTTTTTTATAAAGGAAGCCTGTTTTTGGTTTTGCCAATAAATGAATCTCTACATTATTTTCCTTTTTTAGGAAACATTATAATCGTCAGAAATAAGGCTCTTTTCCACTACTTAAGAGTTGATAACAGATTTCATTTGTTATAAGATTGTAATGAGAATAAAGTGAGAATGAAGGATAGGCTATTTATTTAGCTTTCTTTATACAAAACAAACTTCTTTACTAACGGAGGGTAATATTTATGGCAAGATCTACATTAATTATCAAAGACCTTCATGTTTCAATCGAAGGAAAAGAGATATTAAAGGGTGTTAACCTGGAAGTAAAGGGCGGAGAGATTCACGCGATTATGGGACCGAACGGAACAGGTAAATCGACTTTATCTTCTGCAATTATGGGACACCCGAAATATAAAGTAACTAGCGGAACGATTACTTTGGACGGAAAAGATGTTTTAGAAATGGAAGTGGACGAGAGAGCACGTGCGGGGCTATTTCTTGCCATGCAATATCCTAGTGAAATAAGCGGTGTAACCAATGCGGACTTTTTACGCTCAGCAATTAACAGCCGCAGAGAAGAAGGAGATCAAATTTCTCTAATGAAATTTATCCGTAAAATGGATGAGAAAATGGATTTCTTAGAAATGGATCAAGATATGGCGCAACGTTATTTAAATGAAGGTTTTTCAGGTGGAGAAAAGAAACGCAATGAGATCCTTCAGCTTATGATGATTGAACCCAAAATTGCCATTCTAGATGAAATTGATTCCGGTCTTGATATTGATGCACTTAAAGTTGTTTCAAATGGAATCAATGAAATGCGCGGAGAAGATTTTGGCTGCATAGTTATTACTCACTATCAGCGTCTATTAAATTACATCACTCCAGATGTTGTTCATGTTATGATGCAAGGTCGTATTGTCAAAACAGGTGGTCCTGAGCTTGCTCAACGTCTAGAAGCTGAAGGCTACGATTGGATTAAGAAGGAACTTGGTATTGAAGACGAAACAGTTGGGCAAGAAGCTTAATGGGTAAGGGGGATCAAAATGACAACAGAGACAAAATTACCATTCGAGACTGAACATGTTCGTTCATTTTCTGAAGAAATGGGCGAACCTGCTTGGCTAACAGAGTTTAGGCTTAATGCATTAACTAGAGTTGAAGAATTGCCACTTCCTAAAGTGGATAAAACCAAAATTGCTAAATGGAATTTCACACAATTTGATAGGCATATTGTGAAAAGTGAAGATTATTCATCCCTCAATGAATTGCCTAGTGAGGTTAAGACATTAATTGAATTAAATGAAACAAATAATAACTTATATATCCAGCGTAATAATCGCCCAACTTATTTATCCGTATCTGATGAGCTAAAAGAGAATGGCGTCATTTTTGTGGATATTTTTACAGCTGCGCGTGAGCATGGAGAGCTCTTACAAAAATACTTAATGCATGATGGAGTAAAGGTTGATGAACATAAATTAACGGCTCTTCACGCAGCATTATATAATGGTGGAGTTTTCTTATATATACCAAAGAATGTAGTCATCTCCCAACCAATTCAAGCTGTATTTGTTCATGACAACCAAGAAGCAAACCTATTTAATCATGTATTAGTTGTGGCAGAAGATAATAGTTCTGTAACCTATGTTGAAAATTATGTTTCTACAATGGATCAAGCGGCTGGCGTTTTCAACATTGTATCGGAAATCATTGCTGGGACAAATGCTAAGGTCCAATATGGAGCTGTAGATAACATTGCAAAAGGTGTGACTTCTTATATTAACCGCCGCGGAATCACAAATAGAGACTCACGAATCGAGTGGGCTCTAGGACTTATGAATAATGGTGATTCTATTTATGAAAATACGACCAATTTAATTGGTGATGGTTCATATGGTGACACAAAAATGGTAACGGTTGGGCATGGTGAGCAAACGCAAAACTTTACAACGAAAATTATTCATCATGGAAAGAATACGGAAGGGTATATTTTAAAGCATGGCGTAACGAAGGATAGTGCTACTTCCATCTTTAATGGCATTGGAAAAATTGAGCATGGCGCCTCAAAATCGAATGCCCAACAAGAATCACGTGTTCTTATGCTAAGTGAAAAAGCACGTGGAGATGCGAATCCAATTCTATTAATTGATGAAGATGATGTTATTGCTGGGCATGCAGCTTCTGTCGGACGTGTCGATCCAGTGCAGCTATACTACTTAATGAGTAGAGGAATACCAAAAAAAGAAGCAGAACGTTTAATCATTCATGGTTTCTTAGCGCCAGTAGTAAATGAACTACCAATTGATGGTGTTAAAAAGCAACTGGTTGAACTGATTGAAAGGAAAGTGAAATAATGGATATCAAAGATATTCGCTCACAATTTCCAATATTAGATCAAGAAGTCAATGGAAATCCGCTTGTTTATTTAGATAGTGCAGCAACATCACAAAAGCCATTCCAAGTAATTGAAGCGGTAAATAAATACTATCGTGAAGATAATTCCAATGTCCATCGCGGAGTGCATACATTAGGAACTAGAGCAACTGATGCCTATGAAGGTGCACGTGAAAAGGTTCGAAAGTTTATTAATGCGAGCTCCATTGAAGAGGTTATTTTTACAAGAGGAACCACTACTTCACTTAACACAGTGGCAGTTAGCTATGCCAGAGCAAATCTGCATGAAGGTGATGAAATTGTTATTACTTATATGGAACACCATAGTAATATTATCCCTTGGCAGCAAGCCGCTAAAGTTACAGGTGCTACGTTAAAATATATTCCACTTCAGGAAGATGGAACGATTTCACTCGATGACGTTAGAGCTAACATAACACCTAACACAAAGATTGTAGCGATTGCAAAAGTTTCAAATGTTTTGGGTGTGATTAACCCAATTAAGGATATCGCAAAAATTGCTCACGAAAATGGGGCAATCATGGTCGTAGATGGGGCACAGGGCGTGCCGCATATGAAGATAGATGTACAAGATCTTGATTGCGATTTTCTTGCATTTTCAGGTCATAAGATGTGTGCTCCAACAGGAATCGGCGTATTATATGGAAAGAAACACCTGTTAGAAAACATGGAGCCGGTGGAATTTGGTGGAGAAATGATTGATTTCGTCAATCTATATGATTCTACTTGGAAAGAGCTTCCTTGGAAATTTGAAGGGGGTACCCCGATAATTGCAGGTGCCATCGGCTTAGGTGCTGCGATTGATTTTCTTGAGGAAGTAGGTTTAGATCAAATTGCTGCACATGAGCATCATCTAGCAGCCTATGCTCTTGAAAAACTGTCAGCGGTTCCAGGGTTAACCATTTTCGGACCCAAGGATCCAGCGAAGAGAGCAGGACTTGTAACCTTTAATTTAAACGATGTGCATCCACACGATGTTGCAACAGTTTTAGATGCAGAAGGAATTGCTGTTCGCGCTGGCCACCATTGTGCCCAGCCGCTGATGAAATGGTTGAAACAAACGGCCACAGCTCGGGCAAGCTTTTATCTTTATAATACAGAAAATGATGTTGATAAGCTCGTAGAGGGGCTTTTGAAAACAAAGGAGTATTTTAGCGATGTCTTCTAAAAATCTAGATACCCTTTATAGACAAGTAATCATGGATCATTATAAAAATCCCCGCAATAAGGGGGTTCTGGAAGGCGATACTTTAACGATTAACATGAATAATCCAACATGTGGAGACCGTATTCAACTATCCTTAAAGGTTGAGGAAGGAAAAGTGACGGATGCGAAATTTGAAGGAGAAGGCTGTTCCATTTCCCTTTCCTCTGCTTCCATGATGACCCAAGCCATTAAAGGGAAACCAATCGATGAGACACTTCAATTATCAAAGATTTTTTCAGAAATGATGCAGGGACATGATTATGATGAGAATCTTGATTTAGGTGATATTGAAGCATTACAAGGTGTATCAAAATTCCCTGCACGTATTAAATGTGCAACCTTAGCTTGGAAAGCAATGGAAAAAGCATTGAAGGATACACAAAAATAAAAAATCGGTGAAATGGGAATTGTAGTTCCATTACCGTAAAAAGAATGGAGGAACACGACATGGCGAAAAAAATGCCGGAAATCGGTGATTATAAATATGGTTTTGCCGATAAGGATGTTTCCATTTTCCGATCCAAACGTGGACTTACACGTGAGATTGTTGAGGAAATTTCAAAAATGAAGGATGAGCCCCAATGGATGACAGACTTCCGTTTGAAGTCATTGGAGCATTTCTATAGCATGCCAATGCCTCAATGGGGTGGGGATTTATCAGCCTTAAATTTTGATGAAATTACTTATTACGTAAAACCATCTGAAAAAGCAGAAAAATCTTGGGATGAGGTTCCTGCAGAAATTAAGCAGACCTTTGATAAATTAGGGATTCCTGAAGCTGAGCAAAAATATTTAGCTGGGGTATCTGCGCAATACGAATCAGAAGTCGTTTATCATAATATGCAAGAAGACCTTGAAGCGTTAGGAATTGTCTTTAAGGATACTGACTCAGCTTTGAAGGAAAACGAAGATATCTTCCGTGAGCATTGGGCAAAAGTGATTCCACCAACAGATAACAAATTCGCAGCGTTAAACTCTGCTGTATGGTCTGGTGGATCCTTCATCTATGTTCCTAAGGGTGTTAAAGTAGAAACACCTTTACAAGCATATTTCCGTATTAATTCAGAAAATATGGGACAATTTGAGCGAACATTGATTATTGTGGATGAAGGGGCATCTGTTCACTATGTGGAAGGATGTACAGCACCTGTATATACAACAAACTCCTTGCATAGTGCGGTTGTTGAAATCATCATTAAAAAAGATGCTTACTGCCGTTATACAACCATTCAAAACTGGGCTAATAACGTCTATAATCTTGTGACGAAACGTGCTGTTTGTGAAGCAAACGCAACGATGGAATGGGTGGATGGAAACATCGGTTCGAAATTAACGATGAAGTACCCAGCTGTTATTTTAAAAGGCGAAGGCGCGCGCGGAATGACTTTATCAATTGCCATTGCCGGTAAAGGACAGCATCAGGATGCCGGAGCTAAAATGATTCATTTAGCACCTAATACTTCTTCAACGATTGTTTCAAAATCCATCTCTAAACAAGGTGGGAAAGTAACCTACCGTGGAAACGTACACTTTGGACGCAAAGCGGACGGAGCTCGTTCCAATATTGAATGTGATACATTAATCATGGATAATAAATCAACTTCTGATACGGTTCCATATAACGAAATATTAAATGATAATATTTCACTTGAACATGAAGCTAAGGTATCTAAAGTATCAGAGGAGCAATTATTTTATTTAATGAGCCGCGGTATTTCTGAATCTGAAGCAACGGAAATGATTGTTATGGGCTTTATTGAACCATTTACAAAAGAACTTCCAATGGAGTATGCCGTTGAAATGAATCGCCTTATCAAGTTCGAAATGGAAGGTTCTATCGGTTAGTTTTCGTATAAAAATTGACAGCGTGTCGATTTGAATTTTAATTTTTTTTCGTAGAAGGCGAACTTTTGTAGTTCGCTTTCTTCTATTTTTTCAGTAATATCGAAGTAAGCATCGGCTGTTGTTTGATGACCAAGGTGTTGTGAAATAAAATTTTATACTGACGCTAAATACAAGGAATTGGACAGAAAAATTATTTTTTAATACATGATACAAATGCAAGTTTACAAGGCATTATTGTCAGTGTATGATAAGAAAGGTATCTCACTATAGATAAGGAGTTGAATTTTTATGAGTAGTCAAAGTTGTAGCGATCCCGAACCAAGGTCGAGTATGGAGGAAGCCAAATCCGTTCCTCTCCTCAAAAAGTTGATTATGTTAATAAAAATCAACTCTTTTCTATGTCGGGGGCTTTTTTGACTTCCTCTATTAAAAATGAGGAGGTTTTATCAATGATGAATATTTTTTTTACAAATGAAAATGGAATACTTGAAGAATTAACAGAAATAACAAAAGGCTGCTGGATTAATCTCGTATCACCTACTGAGCAAGAGATTATGGAAGTTGCTGAGAAAGTACAAATTCCTTTAGACTTTTTAAAAGATCCATTGGATGAAGAAGAACGGTCAAGGATTGAAAAAGATGATGATAATGTGCTAATCATTGTCAATGTGCCTTTAATGTCAAAAGATGACAGCGGCTTATCTATTTATGATACTATTCCATTAGGAATGATAATTGCTAAGGATTGTTTTATTACTGTCTGCTTGAAGGACAATCCGATATTTCACATGTTTGAACAGAATAAAGTTAAGCAATTTTTTACTTTCAAAAAGACGAGATTTGCCTTCCAAATTCTTTATTTTATAGCAACCTCGTTTCTTAAGAATTTAAAACTAATTAATAAAAAGACAGATGAAATTGAAAAAGAATTACATCAGTCCATGAAAAACAAAGAGCTCTTTACGTTATTAAATTTAGAAAAAAGTTTAGTATATATCACCACTTCTTTGAAATCCAATAACATTGTGATGCAAAAAATGTTAAAAAGCAATTATTTAAAAATGTTTGAAGATGACAAGGAATTATTGGAAGATGTCATTGTTGAGAATCAACAAGCTATTGAAATGTCTGAGACACATTCATCCATATTAAGTGGAATGATGGATGCTTTTGCATCAGTTATTTCAAATAATTTAAATATTGTGATGAAATTTTTAACATCATTCACTATTGTCTTAGCTTTGCCAACTATGGTAGCAAGTTTCTATGGTATGAATGTTCCTGTCCCATTTCAAAATTATCATTATGCGTTTTTTATCGCAATCTGTATTTCTATCATTCTGGCAAGTGTTACAGCATTTATTTTTTGGAAAAAGAAGTTTTTCTAATAAGATGAAAATCCGATGGTTCTTGATTAAAGATTATCGGATTTTTTATTTATAAAAGCATTCATGCTAAAAGATGGGCTAAGTTAACCAACTCGATATTTGGAAAAAATAAAACACACGCAAATTTTTCACGTGTGTTGAATATTAAGCACATTCACTTATCCTAAAAAATTAATCATCAGCAACAACTATTTTTATTAAGAAACCAACCTAAATAATTCTTCGATTTGAATAATGAGTGTTTCCAAAAAATCTTCATTTGTATACTTTTCGATAATATCCTTTTCTTCAATGATGTATATCGGCTTTTCTTCCATTGATTTGGTTTGATAATAAGGAGAACCAACAACAGACCACTCCCCATCCAACCATATGGCAATCTGAACAAAGTTTCCTTCTAAAACAACTTCACAAAAGGCATCTTTCCCCTGCAATTCCAGGTCAATGTCCAATTTTATCCCTCCAAATAAAAGCACATCCTTATTATATAATTAAATGAAGAAAAAGCAAAATTACCTTTAAGAAAAATTAGATTATTTATGATACATATAGTATGATTCCAACGGGCATTTTATAAGGATTTTTTATCTAATGGAGTTAGATCCTGTCTTAGGAGGTCTTATTCTTTAAAGGTCTTTTTTGTTTTCATTGGATATTGATTCCAGATAATTATAAAATATAATAGAAGAAACTTAAGTTCCTTCATAATTTGATTATTTTCACTTAAAGGGGAAGATTTGATATGGAAAATATCCATATTTATCATACAAATGATGTCCATAGCCACTTTGATCATTGGCCAAGAATTCGGAAGCTTCTCCTTGAAAGAAAAGCCTTACATGAAGAAGCAGGTGAGGAATGTTTTATTTTCGATATAGGAGACCATATGGATCGGTTTCATCCTTATTCAGATGCAACGAGGGGCAAAGGGAATACAGCGATATTAAATGATTCGGGTTTTACAGCGGTGACGATTGGCAATAACGAAGGGATCACTCTTCCATATGAGAATTTAAATGAACTGTATAAAAACGCACAATTTGATGTGTTAGTAGCAAATCTTTTTAATAAAGATGGTACAATTCCGCCTTGGGCAAAGCCTTATCAAATCTATGAAACGAAACAACATACTAAGATTGCTGTGATTGGCTTAACGGCATATTTCTCTCATTTTTACGGTCTGCTTGGCTGGAAGCTAACAGAGCCTTTTTCTGAACTGCAAAATCTTTTCACGACATTGAAAAAGCAAAGTGATATTCTCATTGTTTTGTCACATTTGGGGATCCATGATGATGAAAGATTAGCCATTGAGTTTCCAGAAATTGATGTTATTTTAGGGGCACATACTCATCATATCTTGCACACAGGCAAAGTAATAAATCAAACTTTATTAGCAGCCGCAGGAAAATATGGCATGTTCGTTGGTCATGTAGAGTTAATGGCAGATAAAGGGAAAGTCCTTGATAAAAAAGCAATTCTCTATAATACGAATGAATTGCCATCAGTGGAAAATGAAGATGAGATGATTCATCATTGGTATACTTTGGGAAAAGAGCAATTAAGCACAGTGTTTACAAAGGTCCCTCCTAAGAATAGAACGAAGGAAAGCCTAGCAAAAATCCTATGTGAGTCCTTATTAGAATGGTGTCAAGCTGACTGTGCTTTTATCAATGAAGGCATGATACTTAAAGATGTTGAAACAGATTTAGTGACGGATTTTGATCTATTAGATATATGTCCACATCCCATTAATCCATGTCTTGTCAAGCTTTCTGGAGATGAATTAAAAGAGGTATTGCTTGAGGCTGAAGATGAAAAATGGGTAAATATGCAAATGAAGGGATTTGGCTTTAGGGGAAACTTGATGGGGAAGATGGTCTATGCTGGAATTCAAATAGACAAAAATGAAAAAGGAACAGAATTCTCTATCCAATCACTCGACATAGATCGAAACAGAATCTATCAAGTAGCGATTCCTGATATGTATACTTTCGGAATGTTATTCCCACAAATCCAACGAGCAAAACATAAAACCTTCTTCTTTCCAGAATTTTTACGTGATTTGTTGAAATGGAGACTCACCCATTTGTTCCATGAATAAAGTGAAACTTCCATCAGTGGGGGTTTCATTCATCCCCCACTGATGGTTAGTCACGCAAAGCCTGATTGATTTTTCTAAGGGCTGAAGCCCAAAGAAAAATCTTATTTCACTTATCGGACCTTTACGGACAGTTGATCTCCCAATTATCTTCTTCATATTCTCAGAATCTTGAAGTGGGAGTCTTACTGTCCGTTAAGAGTGGGATAAAATGCAATTCACATTTTACTTCTTGTCTTCATAAGATGACTTATGAAGGGAGCATCCGAAAAATGGTTGATTTGTATCCGATCAATATAGAAGGACATACGTTTATTTGTGTCTCTGTTCAATTGCCAAAGACAACCTTGCTGGCTATTTCAAATGATAAAGGATATATAATGTGTGGAGCCTTGGATGTGGCTCTATTGAATGAAAAATTAAAAGAAAGAAAAGTCATAGCGGGTAGAGCCGTTGGTGTGAAAACCATTGATCAACTCTTAAACGCTCCACTGGAATCTGTTACCGATGAAGCAGGAGGGTTAGGAATCTATAAAGGTATGATTGGAAGAGAGGCTTTGTTAAGAATGGTCTGAATTGAGGGTCCTGCCCCAAGAAGCAGGCCTTTTTATTAGTAGGTAAAAAGTACTATTGTTTATGAGATAGTAGAAAAGATTATGTAAAAGTGTAGTTGAAAGATGTCGAATGATGTAAAATTTTCCTAGGAGATAGAAAAGGAAAAGAGATAGGAGAAAATCATGAGACTTGTAGAGACTGCATCCGTACAATCGGGAACCATCCTAGCAAAAACGATATACAATGAAAAAGGACAAGTTCTGGTTAGCGAAGACGTGGAACTTAAGGCGCAAATCATTGAGCGTCTAATTTCACTTGGAATTACATACCTCTATATAAAAGATAAACATACAGATGATATTATTTATAAAAACTCCATATCTGATAAGTTAAGAAAAGAATCTCTTCAAACCATAGAAGGAACGTTTACTCAGTTTCAAAAGGAATCGAAAATGGAGACGGCCTTTGTCATTGAGAAGTCAACGAAGCAATTAAAGAATATTATTCGTCAGTTGTTAGATGAAATTAAAAATAACGGCGATTTGCTATCATTATTAACAGATATTTTCTCGTATGACCAATATACCTTTACCCACTCTTTTCATGTTACCTTATATTCGTTAGCAATAGGATTAGAATTAAAATTGTCACCAAAGGAATTAGAGATTCTTGGTTTAGGAGCCATACTTCATGATATTGGGAAAATGAATGTACCTTCAGAAATATTGTTGAAGCCAGGCAAATTGACAAAATCTGAATTTGAAGTGGTAAAGAAACACTCGGAGGATGGTTTTCAAATATTACGCAATGTTACGACCATTCCCTTATTAGTTGCACATTGTGCCTATCAGCATCATGAAAGAATAAATGGTTCAGGATATCCCCGTGGAATTAGTGGGAAGGAAATTCATCGCTATGGAAAAATTATTGCTGTTGCTGATGTATTTGATGCGGTTACTTCAAATCGGATTTATCGCCGTGCCATGCTGCCACATGCAGGCTTAGAAATCCTCTATTCTGGTGTGGGAAATTTATTCGAAACCCATATTGTTGAGGCATTTCGCCGTTCTGTCGCCATCTATCCAGTAGGGTTGACTGTTGAATTAAACGATGGAAGAAAAGGCGTTGTTTCTAAGCAAAATGTCGGCCTCAGTGATCGCCCGATTATTCGGATTCTGGAAGAAAAGGGAAGAGTCGTTAAACCATATGAATTAAATTTGGCACAGGAACTTTCTACCATGATTGTTAACTGTGATACAACATTAGGGAATCGTTAAAATAAAGTAAAAAAGAAGCATTTGGGAAAACCAATTGCTTCTTTTAATTTCACTTCTTAATTCTCTGCCGTTCTTGTCTTTCCCACAATCGAAGATGTGGATAAGGGTCATAAGACCATTCTGAATAACCATTGTCTTTATAAATTCCATAATGTAGATGTGGGGGAAACTTTCCTGAAGTACCAGGAGGACCATATCCTGAACTACCGACGCCCCCAATAATCATACCGGGTTCGACAATTTGTCCTACTGATAAATCCTTTGCAAATCCACTTAGATGGGCAAAATAATGATAGTTATTGTTTATATCACGAATCCCAATTCTCCAGCCGCCATATTTATTCCAGCCCTTCATTTCAATAATTCCAAAGGAAGTTGCTCGAACTGGCACTCCGTAATTGGCGAATATATCGGTCCCCTCATGTATTCTTCGGCCTCCCCAGCCTCTCGCATCCCCCCAAGTACTCCGATAGCTATGATTGCTTCGAAGTGGGACGGGAAAAGAATGAGTCTTCAAATCTAAGTGACCAAAATGCTGATAAATTTTTGCCTTTCCCATGATTATTCCGACTGATTTATCCCTTTCATAATAATTCCATAAGCCGATTTTGATATTATCATGGTCAATTCCGTATTGGAGAATGTAATTGGCGAAAGAGTAGAGAATATCTTCATCATCTGAAAGACGTGCCTTTCCATCACCGTTTCCATCCCTTCCAATACCATTGAATAATTGAATAGAAAGAGGATTTTCATCTTTCATATTTGGATTTAAAAGTCCAGCCCATTCTTCTGGTTTAAAATAAATCCCAATAACCCCATCCGAATCTGGAATATCTCTTCTGGATAAACGAATATTGTGCTCATATTGATCAATAGCTGCTAAGTAATACCAAGGAATATTGGTTACCATCTCCACCTTTTTATAAAGCTCCATCCTCTTTTCATATACATCTTCTTCGGTAGAATTGGCAAAAACATGGAATTGGGAAATCCCTATACATATTGAAAAAAGGCAAATGATGAAAAAGAGCCGCACAAAAATCCTCCCCTCTTAAAATGTGACAACATTAGTTTGTGAGTAAACAGAAAAATAAATAAATGTGAATTACTGGTAAAATAATGAATAAGAGTATCTGTTACTTGTATTTAAAACAGGCAATATGTTAAAGTGACAACTGTGGGAGAAGGTTTACTGGTAGTTGATGGCCTTTTCAGATTTTGATTTCATATTAGGGGTGGAATAAAGGATGGACAATCAAGAATATATTCGAAAACCTGAATGGTTAAAAATAAAATTAAACACCAATAAAAATTATGTAGACCTCAAAAAAATGATGAGGGACAAGAATTTACATACAGTTTGTGAGGAAGCAAGATGTCCTAATATCCATGAATGCTGGGCATCTAGACGAACAGCCACTTTTATGATTCTCGGTGATGTTTGCACAAGGGCATGCCGTTTTTGTGCTGTCAAAACAGGTTTACCAAGCGAACTTGATTGGCAAGAACCGGAAAGGGTAGCAGACTCTGTCTATCAAATGAACTTAAAGCATGTGGTTGTAACAGCAGTTGCACGTGATGATCTAAAAGATGGCGGGGCAGCTGTATTTGCCGAAACGGTAAGAGCCATTAGAAGAAAAAATCCATTAACAAGCATTGAGGTCCTACCTTCTGATATGGGGGGAGTGTATGAAAACCTTGAAGAATTAATGAATGCTAACCCAGATATTTTAAATCATAATATCGAAACAGTGAAAAGACTTTCTCCAAGAGTGCGCGCTCGAGCAATCTATGAACGTTCTTTGGAATTTTTGCGCCGTGCGAAGGAAATGAAACCTAATATTCCGACTAAATCAAGCATCATGACTGGATTAGGAGAGACTAAGGAAGAAATTATCGAGGCTATGGATGACTTACGTGCTAATCATGTAGATATTGTCACAATTGGTCAATATTTACAGCCTTCAAAATCACATCTGAAAGTACAAAAATATTACCATCCTGATGAATTTCAAGAATTAAAGGAAATAGCTTTACAGAAGGGATTTAGTCATTGTGAAGCAGGTCCATTAGTGCGCTCCTCTTATCATGCAGATGAGCAAGTAAGTGAGGCAGCGAAGCATAAACTACAAAAAAGTGAGCAAAAGGTAAAAGAGGCATAAGTTTCCTTGGGAAACAAAAGCAATCGGTTTAACTCCGATTGCTTTTGTTATTAACTTTTTTCGTTTGATTCTTCCCCATTAGCATTTTCTCCGTTACTCATTTTCTTCCCCTGGGGAGATTTTTTCATTTGTTTAATGATATCATCAAGAGCATCATGCACGTTTTTACTATCAGAGTCAAGTTGAGCATAGCTTTCAATGGTTTTCCTTATATTGGTGTTATCTGATACATAGACGTGATACCATCTAGGGACTACAGACATTGCCGTTCTTTTCACTTGGTCAGCGGTCTCAGAGCGATTTTTTGAATTCGTATCATAAATGATTAAAACCTCTTCGTCCGTTACAAGAGTGGATACATCATTCACGCCGGACAAATCAGTTGCATATTTTCCAATAATGTCTGATAGTTTTTCTCGGTCGATTGCCGCATAGTGTTGGTTAGAGGTTCGATCAGTCATGATAGGACTTTTTTGATGGCGGGTGTAGCCGAAGTCTTCACTCACATTATCCGAATCTTCCTTATACAATTCAGCTCGGTCATCATTTACATTTATGGTATTTCCGCTTTTCTGATAAATCCCCGCCTTTGATTGATCCTGGTTATTTTGACAGGCAGTTAAGGCACAAATGCCACATAAACTGAGTATGATTAATGGCTTTTTCATGTAAAAACACCCCCTTATTACTAGAATGACCATACATATGCTTTTTTTTCTTAGTAATTGATGGGGAATCAGTTATAATTTAAATAAGAGTTTTTTTGGAGGAAGGTGTGAAAATGGTTTGCATTAATAATATTTGCTACGAGGTTGTCGAAGAAAGAGGAGAAGGCTTTAATGAAGAGACTTTTCGAAATCGGTATAGCGATATTTTAGCTAAATATGATTACATTGTTGGGGATTGGGGTTACGGACAACTTCGGTTAAAAGGATTCTTTGACGATCAAAACCAAAAAGCTGCCTTTGATACGAAAATAAGTGTTCTAACTGAATATCTATATGAATTTTGTAACTTTGGTTGTGCTTATTTTGTTGTGAAAAAAGTATTGAAATAATAAGATTAACTTGAAGCACCCCTTTTTTATGGGGTGCTTCTTTACGCTTTATGAGTGTTCTTCCACTTGATTCGGTTCATCATGAGGAGGATGAGCACCTTCCATTTGACGAGGCAAGTCCTGATGGAGCGATTTATATTCATAATTAAATGCACTATAATGACGCTGACCTTCATGCCATGGAGCCGTTTTATTTTGCACAGGTTCATTTTGATGGATAGGTGATCCATAAGCCCCCTCAGGAAGCTCCTCCGCTGTTAGGTAATCTCTCCCAATTTCAACATTTGCAAAATCTGTATAGTGTTCTTTCCCTTTTTTATCCATAAACACACCTCTTTATGTTGTTTAAAATTTAGTATTTGATAAAGTTTAGGAAAATAACGGGGGAAAATTTAAGTTATCCACTCTTAACGGACATTTTGACTCCCACTTCAAGATTCTGAGAATACGAAGAAGATAAGTGGGAGATCAACTGTCAGTAAAGGTCCGACGAGGGATTAAGGTCCTAGTCAGGCGAAGCCACAAGATGTGGTGTTATGAGCGTGATAAGTGAAATAAGATTTTTCTTTGGGCTTCAGCCCTTAGAAAAATCAATCAGGCTTTGCGTGACTAACCATCAGTGGGGGATGAATGGCAGACTAAAAGCGCGATGTCAACACATAAGTCTGCACACTTCACGTCCTGTGCGTCGAAAACCCCCACTGATGGAAGTTTCACTTTATACGATTTCGGAAAGGAAGGATCGTAGTTCTTCGCCATCTTCCTCTGAGAGATTAAAGGCATGCTCTATATAGCCTTCCTCCTCTAAATCATCTGGGCCGATAATTGCAAACCGATTTCCTTGAATATTTAAAACTAATTTTTTTCCATAATAACGTTCTGACTGGATAATTGCCAAATCAAAACGCTGACTTTCGGACATAAAGCTAATAAAACGAGTTTTCGTTTCTTCAGTTTCATCGTATAGAAAAAAGCGTTCAGTCACAAATGGTCCCTCCTTCATCTCTATTGTTCGCTTATTTGTGAGCTTATTCCTATCTTAACAAATTCCATTCATCATATCATATAAAACCAATCGCAAATTCAAAAAGCCAGAAAAATGGTACAATATTTATGGAGATAGCTAGTAAATGATTGAACAGCCACACCCTTTTTTATACAATGAAAAAGGATGTTGTCGAAAGGGATGAAGAGATATGTATTTTGTGGACCGTGAGAGAATCGAGAGAATATTAAAGTTTTTAGAAAACCAAATTTGTTTATTTGAGGAGCAGCCTAAATGGGAAACATTAATCGAAAAGGCTGCATTGGAAAGATTAACACATATTATGATTGAGTCCATTCTCGATGTTGGAAATGCCATGATAGATGGTTTTATTATGCGTGATCCAGGGAGTTATGAAGATATTGTTGATATTTTAGAGGATGAGAAAGTCATTTCTAAGGATATGAGTGTGAGTTTTAAAGAAATGATTAAGGTTCGCAAAATTTTAGTCCAGGAGTATACGGCAATTCATCATCAGGAACTAGCCGATCTTTTTGCACACCATTTAGACAGGGTGAAAGAATTTGCGTCTATGGTGAGACAATATTTAGAGAATGAATTAGGTCCAGTTTCTGCATTTAGAAATTAACGCTAACATCATGAGAAATTCTTACATCTAAGATACGAGGAGTGAATTTTGTGAAAAAATATAAAGGTTATTTAATTGATTTAGATGGGACGATGTACAAGGGCACGGAATTAATTGAGGAAGCGGCAGGCTTCGTTAAATCCCTTGTCGATCTTCATATCCCATATTTATTTGTTACGAACAATTCTTCCAGAACACCCACTCAAGTTGCAGAAAAGCTAAAGGGGTTTGGGATTCAGGCAGAGGAAAGTCAGGTATTTACGACTAGCCTTGCAACAGCCAATTACATATATGAACAAAATCCTAGTGGTTCTGTTTATGTTATCGGTGAGGAAGGACTTCAAACCGCGATTGCAGAAAAAGGGTTTACCCCTGCCGAAGAAGCAGCTGATTTTGTCGTCATTGGCATTGACCGGGAATTAACCTATGAAAAACTAGCGGTTGGCTGCCTTGCCGTAAGAAATGGGGCAACCTTCATCTCAACAAATGGGGATATTGCGTTGCCAACAGAAAGAGGATTTATGCCAGGAAACGGCTCGATTACCTCCGTGATTACTGTGTCTACCGGAAAAAAGCCGATTTTCATCGGCAAGCCGGAATCCATTATCATGGAACAAGCCTTAAAGGTGTTAGGCGTTCGAAAAGAAGAGACGATCATGGTGGGGGATTATTATGACACCGATATTATGGCCGGGATCAATGCTGGAATGGATACACTTTTAGTGCATACCGGTGTCACTACAAAGGAATTATTGAAAAACTATGAGACTCAACCAACTTATACGATTGATTCGTTAGATCAGTGGGAATTTTAAGAAGTGCTTGATATAGAGATTAAAAAACGCCGATGTTGTATATCGGCGTTTTCTTTTAGTTTCCGTTGACTGAGATCCAATTTTGTTCGAAAAAGTATAATCTTCTAAACCAGCCCATTTTTAAATATCATTCTCTGCAGCACTATGAGCCAAGCGACTAGAAGCTGCTGCTGCGATAGCTCCGACAATATCATCTAAAAATGTGTGACATTTTCCTGTTGTTTTATCATTTAACATCTTTAATATCCCTGGTTTTAACTTGTCGATATAACCATAATTGGTGAAACCAATGGATCCATAAACGTTGACGATTGAAAAAGCTAGCACCTCATCAACTCCATATAATCCTTCATCTGTAGCAATAATGGATTGCAAGGGTTCTTCTAATAACCCCTTTTCTCCTAGGATGTCTAATTGGATCCCAGTTAGGATCGCATTTTGAACTTCTCTTTTATTTAATACTTTTTCGACATTTTGGATGCAAGTATCTATTGTTAAATTAGGATGGTATGCTTCCTGGAGATAGTAAACGAGTTCAGCCATATCATGTATGGTGACGCCTCTTTCTTTTAGCCATCTACGTGCTGTTTCTTCTGGGATACTAATTTTATTTTCTTTCATATTCTTCACCTTTTCTGATATTTTTCTTTATCCCACTCTTAACGGACAGTAAGACTCCCACTTCAAGATTCTGAGAATACGAAGAAGATAAGTGGGAGATCAACTGTCCGTAAAGGTCCGATAAGTTCAACTAACCATCAGTGGGGGATGAATGGCAGACTAAAAGCGCGATGTCAATCGCAATATCTGCACTAGCACGTCCTGTGCGTCGAAAACCCCCACTGATGGAAGTTTCACTTTATGCCTTCATCTCTTATTAAATTATGCAATGGGCTAATATGGGTTAATTTATGTTATCTCCGCTACTTTCATCCATGAGTTCTGATTATTCATGAAAGAATTACTTCAATTTTTACGAATGTAATCATATAAATGGCAATAGGGATGATTTTCAAGGAGGTGGAAATCATGTTAATCAGCATACTTCAGCAGCACTATGGAATTCAGACGAAGGAACAATTGATGATAGGAAAATATGAAGCATGCTTAGAGCAAAATCAATTATACTTATTGGTTCCTGTCGGAAATATAGATCAAGATGAACTTAAAGAATTAGAGAGCTTAGTAAATCATTTTCTTCATAATGGTGATAAGAATGTTTGTGAAATTCTTAAAACAAAAGAGGACTCGTTACATGCAAAGGTAGGAGAGCAATTCTTTTGTGTCCTTGTTGCTCGAAATCTGAAAACAACTAAGAATTTGCAACATCTTGGAAGAAAACTTGCAAAATTTCATTTTAGAGGAAGGCAGGTTACTTTCCCAGTACAAAAAATCAAGAGAATTGGACAGTGGAAACAATTTTGGGAACAAAGATTAAATCAAATGGAGAGAGTATGGACGGAGAAGCTCTTTCAACCTCCAGAAAATGATTTTGAAAGAATGTTTTTGGAGTCCTTCCCTTATTATATGGGATTATCGGAAAATGCCATCCAATATCTAGTTGATACGGAGTTAGATGATGATCCGTTAGTTGTTGATAACGGAACTGTTTGTCATTTGAAATTTCATCAAAAAAATTGGGGAGACTATTATTTCCTCAAGAATCCATTTGATTGGGTATTTGATCATTCCACAAGGGATGTTGCCGAATGGATTCGAGAAAGGTATTTATGGAATAGCCAAACCTATCAGCCCGAATTAGTTCAATTTATGAAGGATTATCAATCAATTGCTCCTTTATCTTCCTTTAGTTGGAGGTTATTATATTCTCGATTGTTATTTCCATTGCATTATTATGAATGTATAGAGGGCTATTATATGGCCACATCAGAACAACATAAAAATCTGCTTCAGGATCAATTAAAGAAATATTTGCAGCAAACGAGTGAACATGAGCAATTTTTAGCAAGATTTTTTCAGCTTGTGGAAGTTCCAGTTAAAATGAATCATATCCCTTCTGTAGAATGGTTAAATAAAATTCGATAATTTTAATGTATTTAAGCCGCTCTTACTTTATTATATGAAGTAAGAGTTTTTTATTTAATTCTAAATTTTTTATTTTTTCTTGAAATACAAGGGAAGTAAACGTTTGCAATACTTGGAACACTCAAAAAACTATTGTAAAAGTCGAAAGTAATCCTTATAATGTCTACTATATAAAGACAAATGTACATCATAAATAGACTGGGGAGAGGGTTGATTAAGTGAAGGCAATTTCCGTTGGATTACTGGGCTTAGGAACTGTTGGTTCAGGAGTGGTGAAAATTATAGAGAATCATCAAGACAAACTCATGCACCAAGTAGGATGTCCCGTTGTAATCAAAAAAATTTTAGTGAAAGATGTTAATAAGGAAAGAGCTGTTGAAGTTCCTGCATCAGTTCTGACAAATCATCCAGATGAAATCATTCATAATCCTGAAATAGATGTGGTTATTGAAGTTATGGGAGGAATTGAAAACACAAGAGGTCTCCTCTTAAATGCCCTAAAGAATAAAAAACATGTTGTAACGGCAAATAAGGATTTAATGGCGGTTTATGGATCAGAATTGCTGACCGTCGCCTCAGAAAATGGCTGTGATCTTTTTTACGAGGCAAGTGTAGCGGGAGGAATTCCTATTTTAAGAAGCTTAGTGGATGGTTTAGCTTCTGATCGTATTCAGAAGATGATGGGGATTGTCAATGGCACAACCAATTTTATTCTTACGAAAATGAGCAAATATGGCGCTTCTTATGATAATGTGCTAAAGGAGGCTCAGGAATTAGGGTTTGCAGAAAGTAATCCAACCTCAGACGTAGAGGGATTGGATGCCGCGCGAAAAATGACCATTCTTGCTACATTAGGCTTTTCCATGAAAATTGATTTAGATGATGTCAAGGTTGAAGGGATTACGAAAATTACGCAAGAAGATTTGCAATATGGGAAACAATTTGGCTATACGATGAAACTTATTGGCATTGCTGAGCGCGATGATGAAAAGGTAGAAGTTAGTGTACAGCCAACCTTATTATCTGATTCTCATCCGCTGGCCTCTGTTCAAGATGAATATAACGCTGTTTATGTTTATGGTGAAGCAGTCGGAGAAACGATGTTCTATGGCCCTGGGGCTGGGAGCCTCCCAACGGCTACATCAGTGGTTTCTGATTTAGTGGTGGTGATTAAAAATATGCGTCTGGGTGTAAATGGAAAGAGTGCGATTGATCTTCAATATAAAAAGAACTTAAAAAATCCAGATGAAATTTTTTCAAAATATTTCTTAAGACTTCATGTGAAAGATGAAGTAGGCGTTTTTGCAAATATTACATCGATTTTCTCTGCACATGGTGTTAGCTTTGAAAAAATTCTGCAAATGCCAGTTAAGGAAAAAGGGCTTGCTGAAATCGTCTTAGTTACCCACCATGCCTCATTAAGTGATTATGAGGATATCTTATTACAATTAAGAGATTTGGAAGCTGTCAAAGAATTAAAAAGTTCATATCGAGTCGAAGGAAGTGGAAAATAATGAGATGGGGCGGATTGTTACAAGAATATAAAGCCTATTTGCCAATTAGTGATCAAACACCAATGCTCACTCTAAATGAAGGAAATACGCCACTCATTAAGCTTGAGAAGCTATCAGAACAATGGGGTATAGAGTTATATGTGAAAACAGAAGGAGCAAATCCAACAGGCTCTTTTAAAGACAGAGGCATGGTCATGGCTGTAGCCAAGGCAAAGGAAGCGGGAAGCAGTACAGTGATTTGTGCTTCGACTGGAAATACCTCTGCATCTGCAGCAGCTTATGCTGCACGGGCCGGACTTAAGTGTATTGTCGTGATACCGGAAGGAAAAATTGCCTTTGGTAAGTTAGCCCAAGCAGTTATGTACGGAGCTGAGATTATTTCAATTGAAGGAAACTTTGACCAAGCGTTAAAAATGGTCCGCCACATTAGTGAGAAAGAACCAGTAACACTGGTAAATTCCGTCAATCCTTTCCGCCTTGAAGGGCAAAAAACAGCTGCCTTTGAGGTATGTGATCAACTTGGTGGGGCACCGGATATCTTGGCATTGCCAGTAGGAAATGCTGGGAATATTAGTGCCTATTGGAAAGGGTTTAAAGAATATCATGCCGCTAAACAAACGGGTTTACCAGAAATGCGTGGCTTTGAAGCAGCAGGTGCCGCCGCGATTGTTCATAATCGTGTCTTCGAAAATCCAGAAACCATTGCCACAGCCATTCGGATTGGGAATCCAGCAAGCTGGGATTTAGCAGTGAATGCTGCTAAAGAATCAAAAGGAAAAATTGATGAAGTAACAGATGAAGAAATCGTTAGCGCCTATAAATTAATTGCTTCAACAGAAGGAGTTTTCGCAGAGCCTGGTTCCTGTGCCTCTATTGCTGGAGTATATAAACAATTGCAAAGTGGAGAAATTAGAAAAGGCTCCAAGGTTGTCGCCATCTTAACGGGAAATGGATTAAAGGATCCAGACACTGCTATCAATGTGGGTCCGATTAAACCAATTGCCTTACCTAATGATGAAAAGAAGGTTACCGAACATATTAAGGGAGTTGTGCTTCTATGAGCCCTGATGACATGCTCATTATCAAAATACCAGCCAGCACCGCTAATTTAGGTCCGGGCTTTGATTCAGTAGGACTTGCTCTTAGTCTCTACCTAACACTGGAGGCCGAGCGGTCAGATCGATGGGAGGTCATTCCTTTAACAGATGAACTAAAGGCTTACCCTACCGATGAATCAAATATGATGGTTGCCATTGCATTACAGACGGCTGCTCAATTTGGAAAAAACTTATCACCGTGTAAAATTCGGGTTATGAGTGAGATTCCAGTTGCACGGGGACTTGGTTCTAGTGCCTCCGCGATTGTTGCTGGGATAGAGCTTGCGAATTCATTAGCTAATTTGAAATTATCTAATCATGAAAAATTAGCCATTGCAGCTAAAATAGAAGGCCATCCAGATAATGTTGGTGCCTCTATATTTGGTGGACTGGTTATTGGTAGCATGTCAGAGAGTGGGATAGATGTTATTCATTCCAATTTGGTCCAGTTCGATGTTATAGCTGTGGTTCCAAAAGAAGAGCTATTAACAAAGGAATCTAGAGGGGTATTACCAAATCAATTATCCTTCTATGATGCCGTTCATGCAGGAGCAGTTGGAAATGTCATGGTTGCTGCCTTACTTAGTGGAGATTTAAAATTGGCGGGGAAAATGATGAGTCAGGATCTATACCATCAGCCATATCGGAAAAAATTGGTTCCGTACTTAGAAGAGCTTGAAAAAATGGCACCCGTTAGAGGGGCTTATGGCATTGCCCTTAGTGGTGCTGGTCCAACCGTGATTTGTTTAGTGGAAAGTGGAAAAGGTCAAGCCTTACTGAAAAGGTTACAAGAGGAACTCCCACATTTGCAATTTTTACACTTAACTGTGGATCAGGGAGGAAGTAAAGTTACCCAGAAAAGGAAAGTAATTTAATAAAGTAACAAAAAAAAAGAGACTGATTTTATCAATCAGCCTCTTTTTTTTGGAAAAATTAAAAAACTTGTTCCACTTCAATGATTCCAGGAACCTCTTCTAATAAGGCACGTTCAATTCCAGCCTTTAAGGTAATGGTTGAGCTTGGGCAGCTTCCGCAGGCTCCCAATAAGCGTAATTTTACGATTCCGTCCTCTACATCAACTAATTCGCAATCTCCGCCATCACGAAGAAGAAATGGACGTAATTTATCTAAAACTTCTTGAACTTGTTCTTTCATTTCTAAATCTAACATGAGAAATCGCTCCTTTCTTATTTTATATTATAAGCATATTAACATGAAAAATCTATTGTAGAGAACTGAATTTAATACACATCAAGACTATTTTAGTAGTTATTTAATGTGGTTATATTGTAAAATAAAAGCAGTTAGCTGTAACTGGGAAAAATTTAAGAATAGGTGATGTGATTTTGCTGCAGAATCCGGTTGAAATTATTATTTTTGGTGCAGAGCAAGTTTGTGCGAGCTGTGTGAATCTACCATCAGCTAAAGATACGTATGAATGGATTGAAGCAGCCTTAAAAAGAAAATTTAAGGAGCAGCCTTTTTTGATTTCATACGTTGATATTTATCAACCTCCGATGAATAAAGAAAAGCAAGAGTTTGCAACGCGTATTATTGAGGAGAATTTATTTTATCCTGTTGTCGTGATCGGCAATAAAATTGTTGGTGAAGGGAATCCTAAATTAAAAGTGATTTATGCTGAAATGGAGAAATATGGATACCAATAATATTAGCCTCTCATGTTTAGCATCATGAGAGGCTAATATTATTAACCGTTATGATATCGGTACATCCATAGAATTCCTGACTTTAATAAACGAGCTACTCTGCCTGTAATTGCCTTTTCATTCACTAGACCAAAGCCGTGTTTTTTTCCGAGTGATCCTAAGATTCCTTTTAATTTAATGGTTGGTAGTGCTTCCAGTAGTTCTTCATTATTCCAACGTTTTAATAGAATTTGGACGATTTGGTCTGCTTGACCTTCAGCAAGCTGAGCACTTGGTGCATGAGGCAAACTGGCACAATCACCGACGACGTAAACATGTTCGTTATTAGGAAGATTGTGATAAGGTGTAATGACAAGTCGTCCTTGAGAATCTTTTTCAGCCTCCATTTCACGGACAACAATATTTGGCTGAATTCCAGCAGTCCAGACGATACAATCAGATGGTATCGGTTCATCGTGATTGAAGACTGTATTTTCTTCCATTCTAGTAATATTAGAATTACTGATGATTTCTACATTGTGATTATCAAACCAATTTTCGACATAGGTGCTTAACCTTTCAGGAAAGGCAGCAAGGATGTGCTTTCCACGGTCAAATAACTTAATTTTTAAATCTGGTCGACTTTCAATTAGTTCACTAGCTAACTCGACTCCGCTTAAACCAGCACCGACGATGGAAACAATTGAATCTGGTGGCAAATTATTCAACCTTTCATAGGTGCAACGAGCGTTCTCAATTGATTGAATGCTATATGTATACTCCTTTGCACCTGAAACATTGTGATATTTGTCTTCACAACCCAACCCGATGATTAAATCATCGTACTGAATTTCGCTATTGTCGTTTAATAAAACTTTGTTGGACTCTAGACTGATTTCGATAATTTCACCGAATACAACGTTTAGACGTGGATGTTCCGGAAAAGCAACACGAATGTGCTGATCTGAAATAGTTCCGGCTGCTAATGCATAATATTCCGTTTTCAAACAATGATACGGATGACGATCAACAAGCGTGATGCTTATGTTTTCAGGCAAGTTTGGCAATAGCCTCGCAAGCATGCGCATTCCACCGTATCCTCCTCCAAGAATGACTAGATTTTTCATCTTAATTTCCCCTTTTGTATCCGTTCTCTTTTTTTCTCCCAACCCTAACTAACACTTATACAAAAAATGAATTTGATATTATTGGAAAATAATAAATATCAAAATGATAAAAATAGTGAACAACATTAAAAGTATATCTAAATTGTTACAAAATCTCAACACTTCAGTAATGAAAACTTGACAAAGTCATATAAAAAGTGCATATAGAAATTTTATGGTAAAATATATGAAGAAGGTACATTTGGTAAATCCAATAACAAACTTATTAGTAAAAATTATACAAAACATACTTTATGGATGAGAATAGAAGGATTCTGAGGTGAATGATTGTGATGAGGCCCATAATCGAATTTTGCATTAGTAATATTGTGAGTGGCTCACAAAAGGCGAAGGAGCAGTTAGAAAACGATCCGAATTTAGATGTCATTGAATATGGGTGTCTCGGTTATTGTGGGAAATGCTCAGCTAAATTATTTGCTTTGGTAGATGGAGTCTTTGTAACAGGCAGCAGTACGGAGGAACTAGTAAATAATATTTACCAGCAGATTGAAGAGAATCCAGTATTTTAATAAGGTTTTGCTAGTAAATTTATCCCACTCTTAACGGACATTTTGACTCCCACTTCAAGATTCTGAGAATACGAAGAAGATAAGTGGGAGATCAACTGTCCGTAAAGGTCCGACGAGAGATTAAGGTCCTAGTCAGGCGAAGCCACAGGATGTGGCGTTATGAGCGTGATAAGTGAAATAAGATTTTTCTTTGGGCTTCAGCCCTTAGAAAAATCAATCAGGCTTTGCGTGACTAACCATCAGTGGGGGATGAATGGCAGACTAAAAGCGCGACGTCAACACTTAAGTCTGCACACTTCACGTCCTGTGCGTCGAAAACCCCCACTGATGGAAGTTTCACTTTATATAGTAGCCTAGTGGAAACGGACTATATTTCCATATAGTCCGTTTCTCTTTATTCCTGAATAGGTTCTTTTGCTTTTTTGGCATCTCTGATCTCAAACCATCTTTCTTTTGCCATTTCGACAATCTTTGTCTCAATGGTTTGGTTTTGTTTTTCTATGACCTTTGAAAAGTATTTAACGGCTTGGTCGAGGTCAGACATTCTTCGTGATAAATCCCCTATTAAGTATAGAATTCTGACATCTGATACTTGTGTTCCTTTGAAATCATCATCCATATAGGATTCCATATATTCCTCTCGGGCGAGTTTGATAAATCGATTTTCCTGCTCGATGTTTTTTAATGTGCGATATAACCAGACTAATCGCATATATAAACCTGCTAAATAGATATGTTTTTCTCTTTTTAAAGTTGCACAATAAACTGCAAGCTTATAGGTATTAATGGCTTCCTGGATTGTCCGTTTGTTTCCAAAGTCATGAGGAACCCATTGTTTACATATTTTCTCTTCAATGACTTCTTTGATGCCAGGCGGAAAAGAAGGAGCAAACTCATTTGTAAATGAGAAACCACAATGTGGGCAGACATTAACATAATAAAGTATGGGGTTTGTTTCTTCAGAAGAATAGGTTGGGAAAAAATCGGTGTCATATTCTAACACCTTCACATATCTAGACCGCACTTTTTTAGTGGTGAAGGCTTTTTTACAATGTAAACATTGGCATTTTTTATCATAAAGTGGTGGAATTTCTGTCATATCAATCACCTTCTGTTTAGGACTATTCTCATAATTGTTATTATAATACTAAGACTATTATACCTTATTTTTTGAACTTAAAGAACTATCCTATAGGAATTAAGAGGATTGTTTAAAGTTGAGAATAGAGGGGGTAGTGTATATACTATTAGTAAGATTCGAAAGATGGGAGGGTCATGAATGACAAATATTGTAGAGCTTACTGAGGCTGCGTCCTTGCAAATAAAAGATATGATGAAAGAAAATGAAGAGGAAAATGCTTTTTTGAGAATTGCGATTCAAGGTGGAGGCTGCAGCGGTTTATCCTATGGAATGGGATTTGCTCATGAAGTGGAAGCAAATGATATCCAACTTGAGCAGTTTGGGCTGAAGATTCTTGTTGATCAAGAAAGTGCGACAATTCTAAAGGGGACTAAAATTGATTATAAGCAATCCTTAATGGGCGGCGGCTTTACGATTGATAATCCAAATGCGATTGCATCATGCGGATGTGGGTCATCATTTCGAACCGCTAATAATACGGGAACACCCGAAGAATGTTAAAAAGAGAGGTGATATGCCTCTCTTTTTAATGATTTTAGTTAAACATAGAAGAGCTATGAAGTGGCTGGATTCTTGCCTTTGGATCCATATAGGTTTTTGCGTTATTGATAGCAGTTGGAGCTTCGCCAAATCCGCAAGCAATTAATTTTACTTTTCCATCATATGTACAAATATCACCTGCTGCATAAATTCCTGGGATATTTGTTTCCATTTTTGAATTCACAACAATCGCATTTTTTTCGATATTAAGACCCCATTCTTTAATAGGACCAAGAGAGGAAACGAAACCGTAGTTCACGATAACGGCATCAACATCGATTGTTTCAAGGTTTTCCCCGTTTGCTTCCTTGATAACTACTTGTTTAATACCTTCTTCGTCTCCAATAATGTCTGCAGGAACAAACGGAGTTTTGATTTCAACTTTTGAATTTTGTAGATTTTCAACACTATGCTCATGAGCACGGAATTTATCGCGACGGTGAATAATGGTCACTTTTTCGGCAATAGGTTCTAGCATTAATGCCCAATCGACTGCAGAATCGCCACCACCAAAGACCACGACGCGTTGACCTGCAAAATGGTTGAGATCATCAATAAAGTAATGGAGGTTTTTTCTTTCGTATTGTTGGGCTGCTTCGAGCTCTAAGCGGCGTGGTTGAAAAGCCCCATTTCCAGCAGTAATAATAATTGCTTTGGAGTAATGGACCTCTCTATCTGTTGTTAGCTTAAAAACGCCATCATCCTGTTTCACGAGTTTTTCAACGGATTGTTCGAGAACAACAGTTGGATTAAATTTCGCCATCTGTTCTTTTAAATTATTAATTAATTCTTGTGCACGAACCTTTGGAAATCCGGCTACATCATATATATATTTTTCTGGGTAAAGCGCAGATAATTGTCCACCGAGCTGAGGTAAGCTTTCAATTATCTTCACAGTAGCCTGTCTCATTCCACCATAAAAAGCTGTGTAAAGTCCAATGGGACCTCCGCCAATTATTGTAATATCATAAACCCTTTGATCTTCTTTCACATCAAGTCCTCCCACCATAAAGTACGTTTTTCTTCCATTATAATACCACAAAAGTTCTGGAATCACTCGAAGAATACTCCAAGAAAAATGATTTTCGAAAGATTAAAAATAAAAGTATGATTATGATATTAATAACGTTAAGAAAATTATTATCTGTGGAAATAAAAGCTTGAAAATAACAAGAAAAAGGAATATGATGTTAGATAGAAAATATGTTAACGTTTCGTGACAATTTTCTTACATTTTTTTGTCTGTTTTCGTGAAAAACATCACAAACTTTTTAGCGCTATTTAAAAATAATATTAGACGTAGCGGTTAAAATAAGGGAAATTGCAGAAAAAATAAAATGGTTGGAAGTGATTATTCTTGAGAAAGCCAAAAATCGTCATCCTCGGAGCCGGTTACGGTGGATTGATGGCAGCAACACAATTACAAAAAACATTAGGGGTTAATGAAGCAGATATCGTCGTAGTAAACAAAAATGATTATCATTATGAAACTACTTGGTTACATGAAGCATCAGCAGGTACTTTACATCATGACCGAGTACGTTATGATATAAGCAATGTTCTAGATCGTAATAAAGTGGAACTTGTTTGCGGAACCGCGTTAGAAGTGAAACCAGCTGATAAAGTAGTTGTGCTCGATAGTGGGGAAATATCTTATGATTATCTCGTGATTGCTTTAGGTGCTGAATCTGAAACGTTTGGGATCAAAGGATTAAAAGAATATGCATTTTCGATTGTCAATGTGAACGCAGCACGTCAAATTCGTGAACATATTGAATATCAATTTGCTACTTATAATACAGAAGAAGTAAAAAATGATGACCGCTTGACGATTGTGGTTGGTGGGGCTGGTTTTACTGGAATCGAATTTTTAGGTGAGCTTACAAATCGTGTTCCTGAGCTATGCCGTGAATACGATATTGACCCACAAAAAGTGAAGATTTATTGTGTGGAAGCAGCACCGGTGGTTTTACCTGGATTTGATTCAGAGCTAGTTGATTACGCTGTTGCTAAATTAGAAAAGAAAGGTGTTACTTTCAAAATTGGTACAGCCATCAAGGAAGCAACAAAAGATGGGATCCTTGTTAGTAAAGGGGAAGATGAATTAGAAGAAATCAAAGCTGGTACAGTTGTTTGGGCTGCTGGTGTTCGTGGAAACTCCATCATCGAAAAGTCAGGCTTTGAAGCAATGCGTGCTCGTGTGAAAGTGGAAAAAGATTTACGTGTACCAGGACATGACAATATCTTTATTATCGGTGATTGCTCACTATTTATTAATGAAGAAATTAATCGTCCATATCCACCAACTGCACAAATCGCTATGCAACAGGGAATCACATGTGCGAAAAACTTAGTCGCCCTTGTTCGTGAAAAAACAGAACTAGAAACGTTTGTTCCCGACATTAAAGGGTCTGTATGTTCCCTAGGTGAAGACGATGCCGTTGGTCTTGTTTTCGGCAAGAAGCTAGTTGGAACAAAAGCTTCCTTTATGAAAAAAGTCATTGATAACCGCGCGTTATTTATGATTGGTGGCGCATCACTAGTCTTGAAAAAAGGAAAGTTTAAATTATTCTAATAAAAGAAAAATGAGGCTGGCTCCGAATGAGTCAGTCTCATTCCTTTATATACGCTGTTTTCTTGCTATCCGAATGAATTCGTGATTCAGACTGAATAGCTTTGGAAATCAGCCGAACTATCCGAAAGCTTCTATAAATGTATACGAAGAGCAACAAAAATTACGAAAGGTACCTTTATAAAAAAATACCCATACTCCCCCTGTGGATTTATATCTTGAAAATTCAACTGAATCAACATCGCCACCAAATATTTGATTGATCAACTAAATCATAAATATAAATTGACTCTTTTTTATAGGTTCAGTTAAACTTAAGATTGATGGGTGATAAGGGAGGGTATCAGCTTTGCATGACACGATATTAGCATTGCCAATTACAATCATTTCCATGTTGCTGTTTTTTGTTTTATTTTTTGGAATTGGCTTTATTTTAAATATGCTATTAAGAATGACTTGGATTATGGCAATCATTTTTCCAATTGTAGCGATTTTTCTCATTGATAAGGTGCGGTTTGTTGATTATTTTACGAATAGTAAAGAGGCATTTATAAGTTTAGGACACGCCTTAACTGGGATGGCGCTTGTGGATATATTTATTGTTGGAAGCGGTTTTCTTGGTGCTATTGGTGCAGGAATTACGATGAGAATTTTACGCAAAAAAGGCTATCAAATGTTTTAAAATGGAATTGTAACAAAGGATGGGTGAATCAACATTGCTTCAGGTGAAGCAAGTGTGATTCCCTTTTTTATTGTATAAAAAATCTAAAAATTCACTTATCTTAGCTTGTTTTTTTCCTTTTTATGAATATTTCATCTGAATATGGGAAATGAATATTCATGGAAGGAGTGAAAATTTTCTATGAATAATTTGAAAAAGTGGACAAGACGTTTGATCATGACCATCTTGTTTTTAGCAGCACTCTTTACAACCTTTCAATCTATTTCTGGAGTGAACGCAAAGACCATTATGGTTTCAATGGAAACCGGATCTGATTCAATGACTGATTATGATGGGACTTATTTAACAAATGATGATAGACTACTTGGCTTAGCCATGAAGGAATTAAACCATAAAAGCAAAGATCAAACATTGATTTCTTCAAGTGAGGAAGTGAAGGGAAAAAAGCCAACTCTAGAGGAAAAAGATTGGTCTCAATATCCCTCGACAACGGTAGTCGCAACTGGTTATACAGCAGGATATGAATCAACTGGAAAAAATCCTAATGACCCAGAGTTTGGTATTACCTATTCTGGTGTAAAGGTAAAAAGGGATTTATATTCCACTATCGCAGCTGATTTAAATGTTTTTCCGATTGGGACGATTCTTTTTGTTCCCAAATATGGTTTCGGTGTCGTGGCAGATAAGGGAGGAGCCATTAAAGGAAATAGGCTTGACCTTTATTATGAAACGGTAAGTGATGTTTATAAGGAGTGGGGCAAGAAAACGATTAAGGTCTATGTTGTGAAACGTGGAGATGGGCAGCTAACAGAAAAAAAATTAAGGCAATTAAATGAAATGAAACCGATGCAGGTATTCCGTCAGCAATTTTTAAAGTCTAAAAAAGAATAATAATATTATCAGAACGAGACAAGACACTCTTGTCTCGTTCTTTCTATTTAATAGAGGGAGTACATGCTTTTCGTCTTAGAAAATGTATCATTCGATATTTTTTCGATATAATAGAGATTGCATTAGTGATCGTAAGAGGAGGATGAAAATGTTTACTGTTCAAAATGAAATCGATTTCTCAACAAATCATGAAATCTTGATTATCGGCGTTTTTGAAAAACCAGTGAAATTTGAAGAACAACTGGAAAATTTAGACCAATTATTTGATGGATATCTTACACAGCTTGTGAAATCAGGTGATATTTCTGCAAAAAGAAAGGCAATTTCCACTGTACATACCTTTGGAAAAATTGGCGCGCAACGGTTATTATTTGTTGGACTAGGAAAAGAAAAGGATTTTGATTTTGAAATTTTAAGAGAAGCATTAGGAAAAGCCTTTAATGCCGCTGAAAATGGAAGAATAACTGAAGCTGCAGTATTTTTAGACTCCCTCATCTCAACTCATGTTGATCCTCTTGATGCTGCTCATGCGGTAAGCGAGGCCTTTGCCCTCGCGACCTATCACTTTGAAGGATACAAGCAACAATCGAATGATGGAAGCAAAAAAATAGAAAAGATCACCGTGTTAAGTGAGCAGGCAGATGGTGATGAAATTCATTCTTCCCTTACTGTTGGTTATTCTTTTGGAATTGGAACAAATTCAGCTCGTACACTAGTGAATCTTCCTAGTAATATGCTTACTGCAACCGATATCGCAGATTATGCAAAAGAATTAGGACAGGAATATGATTTTGAAGTCGAAATTTTAGAAAAAGAAGATATGCTAAAACTGGGGATGGGTGCCCTTCTAGCTGTAAATCAAGGGTCAATTGAACCTCCCAAAATGATTGTTTTAAAATATCAAGGCAAAGAGGAATGGAAGGATGTTTTGGGATTAGTTGGGAAAGGGATTACCTTTGATACAGGGGGCTACTCCATCAAATCAAAGGATGGCATCGTAGGGATGAAAACGGATATGGGTGGAGCTGCTGCTGTATTAGGAGCGATGCAGATTATTGGTGAACTAAAGCCTGAGCAAAATGTGGTTGCGGTGATTCCATCGACTGATAATATGGTTAGTGGCGGTGCATTTAAACCGGATGATGTGATTACTTCTTTAAGTGGAAAGACGATTGAAGTCCTTAATACAGATGCTGAAGGCCGACTCGTGTTAGCAGATGCCGTTACCTATGCAAAGCATCATGGAGCAAGCTACTTGGTAGATGTCGCAACCTTAACTGGCGGGGTGATTACCGCTCTTGGAAATGATACAACTGGTGTATTCACGAATCATGAGGTTTTACTTGAACAAGTGTTAGAAGCAGCATACGAAGCAGGGGAACCAATTTGGCGTCTTCCTATTTTTGAGAAGGATAAGGAGAGGGTAAGAGGAAGCAAAATCGCTGATTTAAATAACTCCCCTGGTCGGGAAGGACATGCAATTATGGGAGCGGCTTTTATTGGTGAATTTGCTGAAGAGACACCATGGGTTCACCTAGATATTGCTGGTACTGCAACGATTAATCATGATCATGAACTTGGTCCAGCTGGTGCAACTGGGGTTATGGTCCGAACTCTTGCCTTGTTAGTAGAACGTTTCGAGCCAATTGAATAGTATCGAAGAAAAGGCTATCAAATGTGACAGCCTTTTCTGTAGAAGAATCCCTCTAAGAGGAAGAAATTAATAATAGGTTACAACCGATTGAAGGGGAAGAGTCGGAGGATATGATTTTTTTCTATACAGATGGAATTATTGCAGCTCAAAATAAAATGGGGGAACAGGACAAAATTGAGCGCCAGATGCAGGTTTTACTGGACAATAGAGAAAAGAATGAAAAGGAAAATGAGAAAGGGGTTCTTGCGTCGATTGCTGATTTTACATTAGGTGTTCCGCAAAAGGACGATATTACAATGGTTCTTTTAAAAATAGAGGAGTAATCTCCTGCTAAATTGAAGGCTAGCCTACGCCAATCCTAGGCAATTTGCATATGAAAGTAGTGTAGGGGAGTACAGATTTAGTTGAAGGAGGTTTACCTTAATGCCTTATTATCGAAATCCGTATGACCAAAGAGGATTTTTCTTTGGAGTGCCATTTCTCGGTGGCTTAGTTGGTTCGGCCGTATTTTTCCCTCGGCCACGGCCGTTTTACCCACCGTTTCCGCCATATCCTCCTTATGGTGGCTATGGTGGCTATGGATTTATGGATTCGGACCACCATTTTATTAATAGAGCATAGCTAAAAAGGACTGTCGGATAGGTGGTCCTTTTTAGTACTTAAAAAAAGTATAAATTGGCAGCAAAGATGAAAATTCGACGTAGAAGCCAATTTTAAGAATAAAGTATAAGTGCACAAAGGGAGGCTTACGAGAAATGCTTCGCAGCCGAAAAAAGCGCTTTTCTTTTTTCGGTGAACTACGCCTCTGTCTGCGCCTGAAGGCTCGCCAATCGGCGAGTTTTCTTTATATGAGAAAAAAATGAGAAAGGTGCTTCCTGTTAAAACCATCTTAAATGTAATAATAACTGGCAGCAATTTGCTTGTGTTGTATCTTTAAGAAAAAGCAATCTCAGACCATCAGGATTATATTCGACCTCCGGTTTTGATTTGATTCCGGTTGAACGTATTAGATCTTGTACCTTATTCTTATTAGAATGCTGGGCGGCATTCATTAAATCAAATGAAAACTTTCGGTTTGTTGCCATCCTTTCCAAAATAACACTTGCGTCGAGCATGAGAGCTTGCATATGCTTAGCAGAGGCCATAAATATTTTGGGGTCAACCAGTGGAAATGAACGATATGCTGTATAAGGTAAGGAATAATTTGTTTGAGGTGTGTAATGGGGAAAATAGGAATAATTTATTGGATAGTAGGAACGATCATAAGGATAAAATGGATCCATTTTATTCCCCCCTTTCGCATCATTTTCCCCTTTCAATTTATGTTAATGAGTGCCTATCCTATGTTAAATTTTTTAGATAGTTAGAGAAAAGGGAATTTAAGGAAGGCGGCGAATATATATTAAGAATTAAATGGAATCAACCAGTTAGTTGTTTCTGACGAAATAAAAAGGGGGAAAAACATGTTAACTAACACATTAATCAACAGTCTTGGAATTGAAGTAATCGAACTTTTGAAAGGGAAAGTAGTTGCCACGATGCCTGTAGATGAAAGAACAAGACAGCCATTTGGATTATTACATGGCGGTGCGTCTGTAGCTTTAGCGGAAACCGTTGCTTCTATCGGTGCTTTTGAACTTGTTGATAAAGAAACAGAAGCAGTAGTTGGTCTTGAAATAAACGCCAATCATATAAAAGGAAAAAGAGACGGAGTGGTTACTGCAACTGGTACGGTTTTACATCAAGGGAGAACGACAATGGTTTGGGATATTAGAATCACGGATGAAGAAGGTAATTTAATTTGTGTATCAAGATGTACAATGGCGGTTATTAAACAAAAGAAGTAATTTTCACCGTAACGAAAGCTTGCTATTATTAAAAGAGGCAAGCTTTCTTTTTAATTGGCTTGGAAATAGACAGTTGGTGAATTTAAAATGAAAAATACTTATCTTACAAGCTATTTTCCTCTTTTTTCTATCCTTTTATTTAGTTTGAGCATTTCAATAAGGGTGGAGCTAACATTAATTGAATTCTTGAAGAAAATCGGAATCTATGAAGGGATGAGGGAGTTTTTCTCAGAAGGCGGAATCAAGCTCTCATTAATGATTTTATTACTTGTCCTCCTTTTTATGGTTTTTGCTGCATTAAAGCTGATTGCCGATACGATTAATGAACTATCGCTCCTTTTCTTTTCAAAGGATTCGGAAGGGGATTGCTTGAAGAATATTCGCTCAGGTTCCATTATCTATTTTTTGGGCGGTGCGCTTTCGTTAGTTAGCATGTTTAGTTTTATTGGTATTGCCGTTATTTTTTTAGCCACAACCTTGATTTATTTTATTTATTTCGTATTTAAAGTGAGTGCCACGATCTCAATCACAGGCATCATTGGGTTAATCTTCTTTCAAGTTCTTATATGGTCAACACTTTTAATCGGTGTCTTTTTTATTGGAATAAAGGTATATAATAGTATCATTTCAAGCCTGCCAATATAGAAAAAAAGAGGGTGTCCCAAAAGTATAACCTTTGGGGACAACCCTTATTTGTTTGGTTCTATTAAATTGTCCGTTGATTTCCGTTCCAGGCGCTTCGCTTTCCGCGGGCGTGACGGGGACTCTCCTCGTCGCTATCGCTCCTGTGGGGTCTCCCCTGCCCCGTATTCCAGCAGGAGTCTTCGCGCCTTCCACTCCCAATCAACTTAGCGAAAAGAATTAGTATGAATTTTATTAAAAAAATAAGAAAATCATTCCATTTGGTATAATGAAGTTACCACACAAACAATACACCAGAAAAGAATGATTTTCTTATGTACATGAAATATAGCACGACTGGTTAATACAGAAGATTCACTCCAGTCCACTAACTTTATCCATTAATATCCAATAAATCATTCTAAAGAAAAGGGCTTAACCCTAAAAAATCGTTTTTAACGGCTTTTTGGGTCAGCCTCTTTTTTAATACCCTGATACTATAGATTTCCATATATATAATTGCGGACTGTTTGATTCAATTGATTGGATGCTTTTTGAATTATCGCGACCTACCCAAACTCCTGCTGTAATCGCTTTTGTCAGTCCAACAAACCAGTAATCCTTATAATCATTGGTGGTTCCTGTTTTTCCACCGACATAGTCAGAAGGAAAATAGGCTTTACGAGCCGTTCCGGATGTGACTGTTTTTTGCATTAACGTCCTTATTTTATCAACCGTAGCCTGGCTCCATACTTGGACACTTTTGTCATCCCATTTGTAAAGAAGTTTTCCGTCGATATCAGTTACTTTCGTGATGGCATGAGGGGGTAGATAGGATCCTCCATCTCCAAATACGGTATAAGCACCTGTTAGTTCCAGTGGAGTCATCCCATAGGTAAATCCCCCAATGGCAGCTGCTAAGGTGTGATCTCTTGTTCCAACCTTTTGAAATTGAAAATGAGATAGATCTTTAAAGCCATTTTCGATTCCAATGGTGTTTAATAAGCGAATGGCTGGAGTATTGTAAGAATGGATAAAGGCTTGCTCAAGAGTGACCATCCCATACGTGGCTCCACCATAATTTTTTGGACAATAGCCTTTGCTACAAAAAGGACCTGCATCAATGGTTGATACCAAGGAGGAATGAGTTCTTTCTATATAAGGTGCATAATCCAACAGAGGCTTGATGGATGATCCAGGTTGTCGATAGGCCTGATATCCTCTATTGAAATTGTATTTTTTGTAATTCTTTCCCCCAACTAGTGCGATTAGCTCGTGTTTCTTATGATTAATCACGGCTGCTGCCCCCTCTATATCCTGATAGGGTAAATAGGTTTTTATAGCAGAAACCGCTCTTTTTTGTACAGAAGTATCAAGGGCAGTATGGATGATTATACCTGAGTGGATGACCTCCTCTACTCTTTGAGCCAGCTTTTGCTCGAGCTGAGCTCGATCCTTAGAAGGGGCCCGTTTGAGTTTGATATCATACCCTTCCTTGTGGGAGATAAGCTCTTTTAGTTCGCTTTCTACATAAGTAGTATAGTCCGGATAAGCATCGATTCTTTTTTTGAGTTTTAGCTGAATCGGTTCCTTTATCAACTGGTTTGCCTCTTCACGGCTGAGATAGCCTTGTTCACTCATTTGGATTAGCAGTCTTTCCTGTCTCTCTTTTGTACGACCGAAAGTTTTTAGTGGATCATATAGAGATGGGTTATTCGGAATAGCTGCCAAGAAAGCCAGCTCTGCCTTTGATAGTTTACTTGTCTTTTTTTGAAAATATTTTTCTGAAGCTGCTTCGATTCCATAGGTTCCCTGTGAAAAATAAATGGTGTTTATATATAGTTCAAGGATTTCATCCTTCGAATATGTTTGTTCCAGTTTATAAGCATACAGCAATTCACTTAATTTCCGATTATAGGTTTTCTCATAATTAAGATAAAGATTTCGTGCCAGCTGTTGTGTAATAGTACTAGCACCCTGTTCAATATTATTGGAGCGCATATTTATGGTAAGTGCACGTGCAATGGCTGAAACATCGAAGCCGCGGTGCTCGTAGAAGTGCTGATCCTCGGAAACAATAAAAATATCTTTAAGAAAGGACGGAATATCCTCCATTTTTAAATAAATTCGGTTAACCGGGCCATACATCTCAGAGATCACGTGATGATTTGCATCTTCTATATAGCTGGTTAGTGTAAGATTTGCCTGATTCAATTGAATTTTTTCATCTAAAACATCATCAAAACTTTGGATTTTATCAGTTTCGCTAGCTGTTGAGATGATTAGGAACATAAACAGGGGAAAGATAAATAAAATAATTATAAAACCAGTGAATATTCGCACCTTTGTCAGTTCATTCCTTTAATAAATTAAGATTTTTCTATAGTCCTTTCTCATCATAATTCAGAAATGGTTAAGGTACAATGCTCTAATTTATTATGGGAAGAAAGGGGGATATGATGAAATGCTCAATTGTTTCCTTTTTGAGAATATTTTAGAAAAATAAAAAAACTCCTTGCTATCGTGATATAATAGAGAATAAAATTTCGTTAGTTTTCATATTTTTAAGAGTTGTATATTGATAAATTAGTTTATAGGAAGTAGGGGGATATATGAACGAGGAGCACCAGTATATCTTTATTGACTTTGAATTTACTATGCCAGAAAGAAGCCCTGCCTTTAAAGGATTTTATCCTGAAATTATTGAGGTCGGAATGGTATCTGTTATTGATAACAAAATAAACGACAAGTTTTCTTCCTTTGTAAAACCAGTTCAATTTCCAGTTCTCTCGAGAAGATGCAAATCCTTTCTAAATATCACCCAGGATCAGGTGGATAATGGGATGACCTTAATCCAGTTAGTTAAAAACTTGGAGGAACTAAGTAGTAAAAGTAGCAAAAACTCTATTGTCACCTGGGGTAATATGGATATGAAGGTACTGCGTCAGAATTGTTTAAAAGTAAATCAAGCATTCCCTTTTTGCGGCAAGGAAATTGATCTATCCATGGAGTATAAGAGGTTTTTTGGAGATCAAAATCAAACCGGATTATGGAAGGCTGTCCAGGCTTACGGCAAGGAAGGAACGGGCAAGCATCATCGGGCATTAGATGACGCGTTAACAACCTACCATATTTTTAGTTTAGTAGAGAAGGATAAGCGATATTTAGGCAAAACTGAGCCGACCACGATTGGAGATTGTGTTGACTTTTCAAAGCTATTAAATAAGTTTGCATAAAAGCCAAATCCTTATAAAGTGATTTGGCTTTTATCATTTCATTTAAAATACTCCACCTCTAAAGTCTGAATATTTTTCAAACTCATTTCAGCCCAAGTGGATGAATCCTCTGATAGTTCCTGTTTGCTTTTTTGTACGGCTTCCTTTAATGATTCTTTGTAATCTGGAATTGTCTCTTCATATTTCTTGACCATCTTTTTAGGGACATTCGTTTGTTCACGGTAGGCTAATGCTCGTCTTTCGTGAAAGAAGCTGACCTCCATGTCCTTTGGATGATGGATATCCCCCTGCATGGGATGTCTAAGAACTGCCAGCACACGAACAAGGTAATGCTCTGGACGAATCTCTGTTATTTCCCCAATGTATTTCCCCGTTTTATAAATCGCCGTTACATGATCACCAATTTGAAGTTCTCCCATCATAATCCCCTCACCCTAATAGTATCGTATTTGTATTATCGCGCAAATGAAAAAAAAAGACAAAGAAATAGTTTGTAATTGTTTTCATTGGAAAGCCGTTTTATTATTGATATAATCTATTTATACAATGTCAATAGGAGGAAAGGGAGACTGCTTTGCTACAATCTTATGTTTTAGGGCTGTTTTTATATTTTCCTGAGGATAAAAGTGAATATATTCCAGCTGTCATTTGGTTAGTTATATTCATGATTGCTGCTGTGCTGGCAACGAGATTATTCATTATCGTGTCTCGAAAAGAGGCCTTAAAGGCGAAAGAAGTCGAGGATCGAATGAGTCGACTAAATGAAAAGGAGAACAGTCAATAGGACTGCTCTTTTTTTTGCACTTCAATCGCCTTCGTAACAATAGGAGCTCTTTTTTAATATCTAACTGAATGACAGCTTTAATCGTTCAAGTCCATCCAATAGTGTAGCTTTAGTACAAGCGATGTTCATTCTAACGAAACCTTCTCCGCCAGGTCCAAATTTTGGTCCCGGTTCAAGTCCAAGTTTTCCTTTTTGTAAAAGTTGATTTTTTAACTCTAGGTCTGATAATCCAAGCTTTCGGCAATCTAGCCATAATAAATAGGTTCCGTCTGGTTCAACCAGAGAAATTTCAGGAATTTGCTTGCTGATAAAGCTTTTGGCGGTCTCTAAATTGTCGGTTAAATACTCTAGCAATTGTTCTAACCATTCTTCCCCATAGCGATAACTTGCTTCTAAAGCAGTGAGACCAAAAAGATTCAGGCCATGAAGACCTTGCTTTGCAAGAGTATCCTCAAACGATTTGCGCTGGTCAGGATTTGGAATAAGGATAGCCGATGCTTGCAAGCCGGCGATATTGAATGTTTTGGTTGGTGCCAGACATGTCAAAATAAAGTCTTGATAGGATTCATCTAATGAAGCAATTGAAATATGACGATTCGGCTTAAATATTAGATCAGAATGGATTTCATCAGATAAAATGAGACAATGATATTTTTTGCAAAGCTCAGCTATTTGCCGTAATTCTGACTCTGTCCAAGCTCTTCCACCTGGGTTATGAGGATTGCAGAGCAGGAATAATTTAACTCCTGATTGAAGGCACTCTTCCATTTGCGAAAAATCGATTTCGTAACGATGATTACTGAGCTGTAATGGGCAATTGACGACTTCTCGTTCATTTTTTTCAATCATGGTAAAAAAAGGTGTATAAACAGGGGATTGGAGCATGATTTTGTCCCCTGGCTTAGTTAATGCCTGTATGGTGGTGCTGATGGCAGGGACAACACCAGAGTGAAATTTAATCCAGGAGAGCTCAATATCCCAACCATGTCTCTTCTTAACCCATCCTTGGATCGCTTCTGAAACAGAAGCTTTAGCGAAAGTATAACCAAAAATTCCATGATTGACTCGATTTTGAATGGCTTCTTTTACTTCGATTGGTGGAGCAAAATCCATATCAGCGACCCACATTGGAAGAATGTCACTTGTGCCAAAAATTTCCTTTGTTAATTCCCATTTTACAGATGAGGTATTCAATCTATTAATTGGTTGGTTAAAATCATACTTTGTCATTTCGTCACCCCTTAATCAATTTTTATGTATTTATATCTATGATAAATTATGAGGAGAAAAAGTAAAATAAAATCGTATTGGAAAGGAAAAATTTATCATAAGTTGATGTCTTTTTATTTATGGCAAATGGTTTTGATTTTTTTTTGAAAAGAGAAGCAAATTGAAGGGATATTGTCGAAAAATTCTGCTATAATAATTGTATTTTAATAAATGGTTATGGAGTGAAAGACATGAGATTATCGGAACAGGAACTGGAAATCCTTGAAGTTCTTGAAAAAAACGCAAGAACAACTAATGAGGATCTTGCGAAAATGACGAATTTAGCAGTTGCGGATGTTGAAGCAATCATCAAAAGACTGGAACAGCAAAAGATTATTGTGACCCACACATCAATTGTGAACTGGTCAAAGGTTGAAGGCCATGAAGGGGTTACGGCCATGATTGATGTAAAGGTTACACCTCAGCGCGGAGTAGGATTTGATGATGTCGCCCAAAGAATTTACCGATTTAAAGAGGTAAAGTCCGTTTATTTGATGTCTGGTGCCTATGATTTATCTGTAGTAATTGAAGGAAATTCAATGAACGAGGTCGCTCATTTTGTGTCAGAGAAATTATCTACGCTGGATTCAGTTATTTCTACAACCACTCATTTCATATTAAAGAAATATAAGCATGATGGAAAAATCTTCGAACAAAATGATGAAGATAAACGAATCGTGGTGTCACCGTAATGGAACAAACAAAATCATATATTTCCCGCACAGTTGAAGAACTTAAACCTTCAGGGATTCGCCGTTTTTTTGATTTAGCAGCGGGAATGGAGGGAGTTATTTCTTTAGGAGTAGGTGAGCCAGATTTTGTCACATCCTGGTCGATAAGGGAAGCAGCCATTTTATCTCTTGAACAGGGCTATACCTCCTATACAGCAAATGCGGGTTTAATGGAGTTAAGAGAAGAAATTGCCAAATATATGAGCAGTCGATTTAAGGTTGATTACAACCCAAAGAATCAAATCATTGTTACGGTTGGTGCAAGTCAGGCATTGGATATTGCCCTAAGAGCGGTAATCGATCCCGGTGATGAGGTTATTGTATTGAATCCATGTTTTGTCGCTTATGCACCTTTAGTGACCTTAGCAGGCGGAAAACCAATTGAACTCCAAACATTAAAGGAAAATGATTTCAAAGTAACACCAGATCAACTTGAAGCTGTTGTGACTTCGAGAACGAAGGCCATTATTATTTGTTCCCCTAATAATCCAACAGGATCGATGATGACGAAGCAAGAATTAGAAGGGTTTACTGATTTTGTTAAGAAATATGATTTATTGGTCTTTTCTGATGAGATCTACGCTGAGCTAAGCTATGATGAGAAATATACAAGTATGAGCTCCATAGAAGGAATGAAGGAGAGAACGATTTTAATCTCAGGATTTTCAAAGGGGTTTGCCATGACTGGATGGCGGCTTGGATTTGTCTGTGCACCAGTTGAAATCACAGAAGCGATGCTGAAAATCCATCAATATGGAATGATGTGTGCTCCAACCATGTCTCAATTTGCCGCAGTTGAGGCATTAAAGAACGGAAGAGAAGATGTAGAAGAGATGAAAAAAAGCTATCGTAGACGCCGAAATTATTTTGTCCAATCCTTAAATGAGATTGGGCTAACCTGTCATGTACCGGGTGGAGCGTTTTATGCATTTCCATCTATTAAAAGTACAGGGTTAACCTCTGAACAATTCGCTGAGAAATTATTGCTTGAAGAGCAAGTTGCAGTGGTTCCTGGTGACGTATTTGGCATAAGTGGTGAAGGCTATGTCCGTTGCTCTTATGCGACGTCAATGGAACAGCTACAGGAAGCAGTAAGTAGAATGAAACGATTTTTACAGCAATTTTAGCTGAAAGAAAAAAAGGACAAACGATTGTCGTTTTGTCCAACTAAAAAGGGGGGAATACTAGAAAGCCTTATCACAAGGATATCCAGTATTCCTCTTTTTATACATTTTTAGAAAAATTTAATTAAAAATGAAACGGTGTTTTTTCATTAGGTCATCTGAAGATTATTGTTGCAGTAACTCTGAAGTGGGTATATCAAGAACTGTGGAAATCAAAAGAATCATATTATTATCAGGGGTTTGCTCTCCCGATTCATATTTTGCGACCCTTGCTGCCCCGATTCTCAGCTTTAAAGCGAGCTCTTCTTGTGTAAGATTTTGGTCTTCACGAGCCTTCTTAATATTTTGTCCTAATGTTGGCATATAAAATCCCCCCTCCACTATTTCTTTAAGTTGATTTTATCATAGTGTAAATAATGACATAGTTTATTTTCGTGAACATTCTGTTAATTGAGGTTTGCACTTGAGCATGATTTTTGTATAAATGTAATTTTTATGATATAATTTTTTATTGCGTATAATGAGATAAAAATAAAGGTTTAGGAGTGTTTCTATGGCAGAAACTATTGAAGTAGGCAGTGTATTAACTGGAAAAGTTACGGGAATTCAACCTTATGGAGCATTTGTTGCCCTAGATGAAAATATTCAAGGACTTGTACACATTTCAGAAATTACTCATGGTTATGTTAAGGATATCAATGATTTCCTTAAAGTAGGCGATGAAGTGAATGTGAAAGTTCTTTCTGTTGACCAAAAGGCAGGAAAAATTGGTTTATCTATTCGTGCAACAGAAGAAGCACCAGTACAAATTGAGGCTCAAAAGGTAAAAAAACCACGTAGACGTCAAGCTGCAGCAGCGATCCAACAGGATACTGAACAGCCACAAGGATTCAATACTCTTAAAGATAAGCTTCAAGAGTGGATTGAGCAATCTCAAAAATAATAGTAAATGATAAAGACCAAGCGAATGCTTGGCTTTTTTCTTTCGTGCAAGTTTTATTAATCATTAAATTCAGAGGATAAAAAAATTGAAACCTTTTATCCAGTTGTTCGTATAAACAATAGACAACATCATAAAAGTTATTTGGAGGAGTCTGTCACATAAGGGATATTTATGTCCTTTTTGTGATGGACTTTTTTGCATGTTATTTAGGTTTCATCAAAAGATAGGGGTGAGGAGGAATACATGATGTTAATTTTACAATTAGCGGTGATTTTAATTGCTTCAAAAATAGCAGGGGATATTAGTGCAAAACTCGGTCAGCCCTCTGTTCTGGGAAAATTATTAATTGGAATCTTGTTGGGGCCCTCTGTACTTGGCATTATTTCAGAAACAGAAACACTTAATGAAATAAGTCAAATCGGCGTTATATTGCTTATGTTTATTGCCGGTTTGGAAACAGATTTGGATGATTTTAAACGAACCGGAAAAGCGGCAGGCTTTGTAGGGGTGAATGGGATTGTTGTTCCGTTATTGCTTGGGTATTTAGCAGGGATTTTTATGGATCTTTCACAAATACAATCATGGTTTTTAGGATTATTATTATCTGCAACGAGTGTTAGTATATCTGTTCAGGCTTTGAAAGAATTGAATCAATTAAAATCTCGTGAAGGGACAACGATTTTAGGTGCAGCGGTCATAGATGATGTTCTCGTTATTATAGCCTTAGCATTTTTGATGAGCTTCACTGGTGAGGATGTACACTTAGGTCAAATCATTGTAAAAAAAGTGTTCTTTTTTGGTGGAGCTATCCTTGTTGGTTGGAAGGTTGTCCCATGGGTTCTTCGGAGGTTTGCCCCATTAAGGATTTCTGAAGCCGTTCTTTCTTCCGCACTCATTATTTGTTTTCTATTTGCTTATTTTGCTGAATTTACTGGTGTTGCTGCTATTATTGGAGCATATATTGCCGGTGTTGCTATCAGTGTTACACAGTACAGGGAGGAAGTTTTTGAAAAGGTTGAGACGATCAGCTATTCATTATTTGTACCAGTATTTTTTACAACCATTGGTGTAAGTGCTGAATTTGGTGGGATTTCTGATCATTTAGGGCTCATTGTGATTTTGAGTATTATTGCGATCGTCTCGAAGTTAATTGGATCTGCTCTCGGAGCAAAAGTAGCAGGTTTTAATTGGAAAAGTTCATTAGGGATTGGATCTGCTATGGTATCGAGGGGGGAAGTAGCCCTGATTATTGCTTCTATTGGAATGGAAGCAAAATTGCTAACACAAGATTTATTTGCTGTTCTCATTGTAGTCGTACTTGTCACTACAATTGTAACACCTCCAATGATGAAGCTGTTTTTTAAGACTGAAAAACAGAGAATGAAAAAGGTCATATAAAAGGTTGGTCTAGAATGACTCTACACGACTGATTATTGTTCAAATACATTTAAAAACAATCATACAAAGAATTGATGTCGGTGTGTTATCATATAGTTGATACGATTTTCAAACTATTCAGATGATACATCTATTTGATTATTTAGAAGATAATGAGAAATGGAGGAATGGTTATGACCAATTCAGAAACGATTATTGAACAAACCGAAAAATTCGGAGCAAGAAATTATCACCCTCTTCCAATCGTCATCTCTAAAGCAAATGGGGTCTGGGTTGAGGATCCTGAAGGGAACAAATATATGGATATGCTTAGTGCATATTCCGCTGTGAATCAAGGACACCGGCATCCGAAGATTATCAGGGCATTAAAGGAACAGGCGGACAGGGTCACATTGACGTCACGTGCTTTCCATAATGATCAGCTAGGACCTTGGTATGAAAAGATTTGTCGTTTAACCAATATGGATATGGCTTTGCCAATGAATACTGGGGCTGAAGCGGTTGAAACGGCGATCAAAGCTGCACGCAGATGGGCTTATGATGTGAAGGGTGTTGCGGAAAATCAAGCGGAAATCATAGCTTGCACGGGTAATTTCCATGGTCGAACCATGACTGCCGTTTCGTTATCCTCTGATCATGAATACAAGCGTGGTTTTGGTCCGATGCTTCCTGGAATTAAGCTTATTCCTTTTGGCGATTTGGAAGCATTAAAGTCCGCGATTACACCGAACACTGCAGCCTTTCTAGTGGAACCAATTCAAGGAGAGGCAGGCATCATCATTCCACCAGCAGGTTTCATGAAAGCGGCATCTGAGCTTTGTAAAGAAAATCACGTGCTGCTTATTGCGGATGAAATCCAGGCAGGTTTAGGACGTTCTGGAAAAATGTTTGCTTGCGAATGGGATGAGGTTATTCCAGATATGTATATCCTGGGGAAAGCGCTAGGCGGCGGGGTGTTCCCTATCTCATGCGTGGTTTCAAGCAAAGATATCTTAGGTGTCTTTAATCCCGGTTCACATGGTTCCACATTTGGAGGAAATCCTATGGCTTGTGCGGTATCCATTGCCTCATTAGATGTATTAATCGAAGAAAAACTGGCAGAACGTTCCCTTCGTTTAGGTGAATATTTTCTTTCAAAGTTAGAAGAAATTGAAAATCCAATTATTAAAGAAGTAAGAGGAAAGGGTTTATTTATTGGTGTAGAACTTCATGAGCCTGCAAGAGTGTACTGTGAGGCGTTAAAGGATGAAGGATTGTTATGTAAAGAAACCCATGAAAATGTAATACGTTTTGCTCCACCACTTATTATTACTGAAGAAGAATTAGATTGGGCCATTGAGCGTATTAGGAAAGTTTTGACGGATCACAATTGATAACTAAATGATAAGAGTAAAAATCCTTGCAGAAGTTATGCAAGGATTTTTTTTGAAATTTATCCCACTCTTAACGGACATTTTGACTCCCACTTCAAGATTCTGAGAATACGAAGAAGATAAGTGGGAGATCAACTGTCCGTAAAGGTCCGACGAGGGATTAAGGTCCTAGTCAGGCGAAGCCACAGGATGTGGCGTTATGAGCGTGATAAGTGAAATAAGATTTTTCTTTGGGCTTCAGCCCTTAGAAAAATCAATCAGGCTCTGCGTGACTAACCATCAGTGGGGGATGAATGGCAGACTAAAAGCGCGACGTCAACACATAAGTCTGCACACTTCACGTCCTGTGCGTCGAAAACCCCCACTGATGGAAGTTTCACTTTACCTAGTTGGTTTTGCCTGAGGGGCCCTTTCAATTTCTTCATTTGGTTTGAATAACAAGCCAAGGTTAATGAGACCACAAATTCCCACTAATCCGTAAATAATCCGAGAGAGTGTGGATGATTGACCTCCAAAAATAGCGGCAACTAAATCGTATTGAAAAAATCCGATTAACCCCCAATTAATGGCTCCGATAATCGTAAGAACTAGTGCAATACGTTGAATAGCACTCATAATGTTTCCTCCTTATAAAGTGGGTTCATTCATATAGTGATTCATCGAAACTTTATTTATTCATTATTTAGTAGCCGTAACCAAATTTTTGCATTAAGCCCTGCTTTATTAGATAATATATTCGAAGAGGAGGTTGAATTCTTTGCAGAACTTTACTTATTGGAATCCAACAAAATTAATTTTTGGGAAAAATCAACTGGAACAATTGAAAACAGAAGTCACACGCTATGGCAAAAAGGTTTTACTTGTTTATGGTGGCGGCAGCATCAAGAAAAATGGATTATATGATCAAGTGAATAGTAACTTGAAAGACATCGAAGCAGAGATATTTGAACTTTCAGGAGTAGAACCGAATCCTAGAATTGCAACTGCACGTAAGGGAATTGAAATTTGTAAAAATGAAGGTATTGAATTTATTTTGGCTGTTGGCGGCGGCAGTGTTATCGATTGTACAAAACTAATTGCTGCTGGAGCTAAATACAACGGAGATGCCTGGGATATTGTAACGAAAAAGGCGTTTGCAACGGAGGCTCTTCCATTTGGAACAGTCCTTACGCTTGCGGCAACTGGCTCAGAGATGAACCCCAATTCTGTTATTACCAATTGGGAAACTAATGAAAAATATGGCTGGGCAAGCCCTGCTGTTTATCCAAAATTTTCGATATTGGATCCGACGAATACTTTTACGGTTCCAAAGGACCAAACCATTAATGGTATTGTGGATATGATGTCACATACCTTTGAGCATTATTTTCATTTAGAAGAAAATACTCTATTACAGGATCGCATGTGTGAAGGCCTTTTATTGACTGTGATGGAAACTGCTCCGAAATTATTAGAGGATCTGGAAAATTATGAACATCGTGCAACCATTCTTTATAATGGAACCATTGCCTTAAACGGAATGCTTTCAATGGGATTCAATGGGGATTGGGCGACTCATAATATTGAGCATGCAGTATCAGCCATTTATGATATTCCGCATGGAGGAGGACTTGCCATTCTTTTCCTTAATTGGATGAAGCATAATTTGAAGGTAAAACCGGAACGATTTAAGCAATTAGCAGTTCGGGTATTTGGAGTTAACCCAGAGGGAAAATCAGCGGAAGAGGCTGGTCTTGAGGGAATTGAAAAGCTAAGGGAGTTTTGGAGTAGCATTGGTGCACCAGCAAGACTGGCTGATTATGGCATTGATGATAGCAAGATCGAATTAATGGCTGATAAAGCCATGAGTAATGGTGAATTTGGCAAATTTAAGAAATTAAATCGTGAAGATGTCATCGCTATTTACCGCGCTTCGTTATAATGAAGAAAGCAAGGAGTTTTTTCATAAAAAGAAGAAGCTCCTTGTTTTCTACATGGATTTAAAAAAGAACGTAAAAAAAATGTCATAATTGGACACGCTTACAAGTAAAGGATTTTCTTGATTCCGGCAACAGCTTTCGATAAAGTGAAATAGTAAATAATAATGATGGAGGATCATTCATGACACATATTCGATTTGATTACTCAAAAGCACTTAGTTTTTTTGGTGAACATGAAATTACATATTTAAGTGATGCAATTAAAGTGGCTCATCATTCATTACATGAAAAAACGGGTGTAGGAAACGACTTCTTAGGATGGATTGACCTACCTGTAAATTATGACAAAGAAGAATTTTCACGAATTCAAAAGGCAGCTGAAAAGATTAAAGCGGATTCAGATGTGCTATTAGTTATTGGAATCGGTGGATCTTATTTAGGTGCACGTGCTGCAGTTGAAATGCTTCAACATAGCTTTTACAATGCCTTGCCACAGGAAAATAGAAAAACTCCTCAAATTATTTTTGTTGGAAACAGCATCAGCTCTTCATATATGAGAGATGTTATGGACTTACTTGCAGGAAAAGACTTTTCCATTAATGTTATTTCCAAATCTGGAACGACAACAGAACCAGCGATTGCCTTCCGTATTTTCCGCAAGCTTCTTGAAGAAAAATACGGTGTAGACGAAGCTAGAAAAAGAATCTTTGCGACCACAGACAAAGCTCGTGGAGCATTAAAAACTTTATCAAATGAAGAAGGCTATGAAACCTTCGTTATTCCTGATGATATCGGTGGACGTTACTCTGTATTAACTGCTGTTGGTTTATTACCTATTGCTGTTAGTGGGGCTGATATTGAAACTATGATGAAGGGAGCGGCTGCAGCGCGCGAAGATTTTGGCAAATCGGAAGTGGCTGAAAACCCAGCTTATCAATATGCGGCAGTTCGTAATGTTCTTTATAACAAAGGCAAAACAATTGAAATGTTAATCAATTATGAGCCAGGTCTTCAATATTTCTCTGAATGGTGGAAACAGTTATTTGGGGAAAGTGAAGGAAAAGACCAAAAAGGAATTTATCCTTCTTCTGCCAATTTCTCAACCGATTTACATTCACTTGGTCAATATGTTCAAGAAGGTCGCCGCGATTTGTTTGAAACGGTTATTAAAGTGGAAAGTCCTCGCCATGAGTTAACGATTGAAGAAGAGCAATCTGATTTAGATGGATTGAACTATTTAGCTGGAAAAACAGTTGATTTTGTCAATAATAAAGCGTTTGAAGGGACAATGCTTGCTCATACTGATGGCGGAGTTCCAAACCTAATTGTATCGATTCCTAAAATGGATGAGTACACATTTGGTTATTTAGTATACTTCTTTGAAAAAGCATGTGCGATGAGCGGCTATTTATTAGGCGTTAATCCATTTGACCAACCTGGTGTTGAAGCATATAAAGTCAATATGTTTGCTTTATTAGGCAAACCAGGATTTGAAGAAAAGAAAGCAGAGCTTGAAAAGCGCTTATAATAATCAGAAAGAAAATAGCAATATCAAAAGAGTGTTGGTCCTTTTATGATATGCTCCCAATAAGGTGGACAGATGAAATAATAAAAATCTGTTTACTTTATTGGGGGTTTTTTTATGGCTAAGAGGGGGACATATTCTGCACAAGAAAAATATGGGCTTATTTTAGCTTTCG
>NZ_JBHKFI010000009.1:0-178477 GCF_042263505.1 Cytobacillus sp. Hz8
TGGCGGAATTGGCAGACGCACCAGACTTAGGATCTGGCGCCGCAAGGCGTGGGGGTTCGACTCCCTTCACCCGCACCATTAAGCGCGCGGAAGTAGTTCAGTGGTAGAACATCACCTTGCCAAGGTGAGGGTCGCGGGTTCGAACCCCGTCTTCCGCTCCATGTAATGCCGGGGTGGCGGAACTGGCAGACGCACAGGACTTAAAATCCTGCGGTAGGTGACTACCGTACCGGTTCGATTCCGGTCCTCGGCACCACTTTTAAATTGATAATGCGCCCATAGCTCAATTGGATAGAGCGTCTGACTACGGATCAGAAGGTTGCGGGTTCGACTCCTACTGGGCGCGTTTATTTCGGGAAGTAGCTCAGCTTGGTAGAGCACTTGGTTTGGGACCAAGGGGTCGCAGGTTCGAATCCTGTCTTCCCGACCATTTTTCTTCTCGTATGGGGGCTTAGCTCAGCTGGGAGAGCGCCTGCTTTGCACGCAGGAGGTCAGCGGTTCGATCCCGCTAGTCTCCACCATTCAATTCAGAATAATTATATTTAGCGGCGTAGCTCAGCTGGCTAGAGCGTACGGTTCATACCCGTGAGGTCGTGGGTTCGATCCCCTCCGCCGCTACCAAATATTTTATATAATTTAAACAGATATCAAGCAATCTGGACCTTTAGCTCAGCTGGTTAGAGCAGACGGCTCATAACCGTCCGGTCGTAGGTTCGAGTCCTACAAGGTCCACCAATTTTATTATAAGTGGAGGAATACCCAAGTCTGGCTGAAGGGATCGGTCTTGAAAACCGACAGGCGGGTTAAACCGCGCGGGGGTTCGAATCCCTCTTCCTCCGCCACTTATCATAAGTATTATTATCGCGGGGTGGAGCACGTTGAATAATCCTCATCGAATCCACAACAGCGCACTGATTGAGTAGCATCTTGAATAAGCATACTGAAATCAGGGCGGTCATATCTTGCAGGAACATTATGCATAAGTAAAATAATATTTAATACTATTATCGCGGGGTGGAGCAGTCTGGTAGCTCGTCGGGCTCATAACCCGAAGGTCGCAGGTTCAAATCCTGCCTCCGCAATCGCAATGGTCCGGTAGTTCAGCTGGTTAGAATGCCTGCCTGTCACGCAGGAGGTCGCGGGTTCGAGTCCCGTCCGGACCGCCATTTATATCTTCTATAGGTAAGAATATGGCTCAGTAGCTCAGTCGGTAGAGCACGACCGAATAAGCTACGAAGCAAAAGCATCAGCGCACAAAACGAACAGCTCCCTGAATGGACTTCCTGAGTTTTGGGCGAAGGACAAAGAGGAAATACCTGTAGGTGAATAATTTTATATGGCTCAGTAGCTCAGTCGGTAGAGCAAAGGACTGAAAATCCTTGTGTCGGCGGTTCGATTCCGTCCTGAGCCATCTTTAATATAAATAAGCGGGTGTAGTTTAGTGGTAAAACCACAGCCTTCCAAGCTGTTGTCGTGAGTTCGATTCTCATCACCCGCTCCATTTAGGGGCCTATAGCTCAGCTGGTTAGAGCGCACGCCTGATAAGCGTGAGGTCGATGGTTCGAGTCCATTTAGGCCCACCATATATATTATTCTGCAGTAGCTCAGTGGTAGAGCAACGAGCGATTCTTCAATGAATATGCTTCGAGTTGTACTCATCGAGCCGCTCCTTGGATAGGCTTTCTGAGATGAGGACATTCGGCAAAGTTAATCAAGGCTTAGGAACGTGTACTAGTTATTCCGCAGTAGCTCAGTGGTAGAGCATTCGGCTGTTAACCGAACGGTCGTAGGTTCGAATCCTACCTGCGGAGCCATATGGGGAAGTACTCAAGAGGCTGAAGAGGCGCCCCTGCTAAGGGTGTAGGTCGGGTGACCGGCGCGAGGGTTCAAATCCCTCCTTCTCCGCCATATGAATTTTATCGGCCCGTTGGTCAAGCGGTTAAGACACCGCCCTTTCACGGCGGTAACATGGGTTCGATTCCCATACGGGTCATACAAAAAAACTGTTGAATTTATTTCAGCAGTTTTTTTGTATTTTTTATAGATTGAGAAAATCATTTTACAAGGTATACTCTAATTCATGAAGTGCTGATCATTATTAAGAAACTTTCCATGGATAAAGGTGAAAAGTACTCCTTTATCCATGGAAATGATTTAAGAACAAGGAAATAAAGCCATATTACAGGTAAACAATAATCCTCAATCAGATAGCAGTAAAAACGAGGATAACATAATCGTTACCCTCGTTTTTAATTCAAATAAATGTGCCGATTAATAATCCAACGGATAGAAGTAAACCAAAGAATGTATTGGTTTGTGCTGTGGCTTTCATGGCAGGAATCATTTGAATTGGCATGGTTTTTCCTATAAATCCTTTAATTGCTTTAACAGCCTTAGGAACGCTTAGTATGACAATAAGAAGCCAAGGTGAAGCAACGCCTAATAAGATTAAAGTTAAAACGAATAAATAGGATATACCAAACATTCCAGCTAATAAATAAATGGCTTTTTTTCTTCCTAATAGGATTGCCACGGTTTTTCGTCCAAATTCTTTATCTCCATCTAAATCTCGAATATTGTTAGCAAGTAGAATCGCGCCGACAAGAATGAAAATCGGGACAGAAATGAGGATACTAAAAGTAGTGACATTTCCGGTTTGGATAAAGAAAGAAATCAAAATAATGAGCATTCCCATAAAAAATCCTGCCATCAGTTCTCCAAAAGGAGTATAAGCAATGGGCATTGGACCTCCGGTATATAGATAGCCAATGGCCATGGCAATAAGACCAACTAAGGCTAACCACCAGCTGGAGTTCATACAAATAAAAACTCCAATTAAGATGGATATTCCATACAGACCTAGTGCAATTATCATGACCGTTTTCGGCTTAAACCCGTCACGGACGATGGTTCCACCAATTCCAACAGATTCTTCATGATCTAGTCCTCTAACAAAGTCGTAATATTCGTTGAATAAATTGGTGGCAATTTGAATGAGTAAGCTCGCGAATAACATGGCAAGAAATAAGCCAATATTTATCTTCGTATAATAAAGTGCTAATGCAGTTCCAAGTAGTACAGGCACAAATGCAGCTGTTAATGTATGTGGTCGGGTCATTTTCCACCATACTTTCCAGCCTTTGCTTACTACAGGTGAAGAACTTGTCTGCACTTGTATTTGCATATAACTCTCCCCTTTAGATTTGTATTCAAATCAAAAAAATTTATTATATAATAGCGAAATAATCAAAATGATATAGAAATATATTTTTGACTATTTGGTTACAATTTTAAGTTTAGGTAATATAATAAGAGGTGTCAATGACAATTTTTGAACCTCAATGTCTGTACGATTTTTTATTATAAAATATGTGAAAGAATAAACTTTACATCATTATTATCTTATTATTTGTTTCGCCGATAAAAGAATAGGCAAAAATGGAATGATATATAATAATGAAAAAACTAGGGTTGAACTAGTTGTGAAGATTGACATAGCCTTGTATTGAGGTGTAAATTAAAATAAGTCTAAAAGGTACGATAACAGTTGAGATACTGTTATTTGGAGGGATTTTTTTGGTTACCATGCATGATACGGATTTAAAGGAAGGGATCCAAGAAGCCATCAAAAGAGCTAGTTCTCTTAAATCTGTTTTAGTTAGTGAAGTACAGAAGATTGATTTGATTAATCCTCTAAAGTTTTTTACATCAGGAAATAAAATGAATTTAGGAGAACGCTTTTTTTGGAAAGATACGGAGAGCCAAACGTATTTAGTTGGAATTGGAATATGTAAGAAAATACAATCGGATCAGGGTACTGACCGCTTTTTTCATGTTGAGAGAGAACGGAAGCGCTTAATAGAACAAGCACTTATTTACAATGAATATAGCGTGAATAGTGTCGGACCTATCATGTTTGGTGGTTTTTCTTTTGATCCTTTGAAGAAGAAGACAGAATTATGGTCTAAGTTTGATGATACCCAATTTCATATTCCTAAATATTTATTAACAATCGTGGATGGGCAAGGGTATCTTACAACAAATATATTATGTACTCAGCATGATGATTTTCAGTTATATGAAAAAACTATGATTGAAAGACAAGCACTAATCCATTTCATTTCCCAAAATTCAACGGTAGAAAATGCAAGGATTGTTGAAAAAAAAGAAATTAATCCAGCGGAATGGAAGCAGGCAGTTACAAATCTTGTTCAACGGTTAAATGAGGGAACTTTGAAAAAAACGGTTTTAGCAAGAGAGCTAAGGCTTTATTTTGATAAAGATGTATCAATTGAAATGGTGTTAGAGCATCTTTTAGGTGAGCAAAGAGATAGCTTTATTTTTGCCTTTGAAACAGGTGGGGATTGTTTTATTGGTGCTTCCCCTGAAAGATTGATTAAAAAGACTGGTTCAACTTTTCTGTCAACATGCTTGGCAGGTTCAATTGGCAGAGGAAAGAGTCAAGCTGAAGATGAAGAGCTTGGACAAGCACTTTTAAATGATTCGAAGAATTTGAAGGAACATCAATATGTAGTTGAAATGATTCGAGATGCCATGGAATCGGTTTGTGAAACAGTTGAAATCCCTAATCACCCAAAATTACTTACCATTCGGGATATTCAACATTTGTATACACCTGTTCGAGGAATATCTGATAAAAATACTTCCATTTTAAAATTGGTAGAGAAATTACATCCTACACCTGCATTAGGAGGATTGCCTAAACAAGAGGCAGTCAAAATGATTAGAGAAATCGAAGAATTAGATCGGGGCTTCTATGCTGGACCCATTGGGTGGATGGATTATAAGGAAAATGGTGAGTTTGCCGTTGCGATTCGTTCTGCTTTAATTCAGGGAAATGAGGCTTCTCTATTTGCGGGATGTGGCATTGTGAAAGATTCAAACGCTGAGAGCGAATATTTAGAGACAAATATTAAATTTAAGCCGATGCTCTCAGCTCTTGGAGGAGTAAATTTATGAATCATCAAGAAGCTTTAACATCATATATTTCCGCCTTTGTAGCGGAGTTAGTGAATTGTGGGGTAAAGGATGTGGTGGTGAGCCCAGGCTCACGTTCCACTCCTATTGCTATGGTTATGGCTGAACATAAGGATCTTAAAGTTCACATTCATGTGGATGAACGCTCAGCTGCCTTTTTTGCACTAGGAATGGCAAAGGCCACTTATAAGCCGGTCGCAATTCTCTGTACTTCAGGTACGGCAACAGCTAATTATTATCCGGCTATAGTTGAAGCCCATTATTCACGGGTGCCATTGATTGTTTTAACAGCAGATCGCCCTCATGAACTAAGAGATGTAGGCGCACCGCAGGCCATTGATCAAATCGATCTATATGGCAAACATGTAAAATGGTTTGTGGAGATGGCTCCACCTGAAAACACAACTGAAATGATTCGATATGCGAGGATCTCATGTGCTCGGGCAGCTGCTACGGCTTTACGTGCACCAGCCGGTCCGGTTCATTTGAATTTTCCATTACGGGAACCACTGATTCCTAATCTTGAGCAGGAGGATTTATTTACATTTGCTGAACGTACTGAGCACTATGTACATATTGAAGATACAAAGTTAACGATGACGGATCAACAAGCTCAACATTATGCAAAGCTTATCGAGCGATATGAAAATGGAATTATTGTTTGCGGATCATTAGATAGGGAAGGTAATTTCCCTGAGGAAGTCATTAAGTTTTCGCAAAAAGTGAAATATCCCATTATTGCGGATCCATTATCCCAGCTTAGAAGTAGCAAGCATTTAGATGAAAACATCATAGATACCTATGACACGTTTTTGCGAAATGAGGATGCAAAAGGTGCTTTAATGCCTGAGATCATCATTCGATTTGGTGCTATGCCTGTATCAAAAGCTTTGACTATTTTTATAAAAGAAAATCCATTATCAAAGATAGTAGTTGTAGATGGTGGTGGGGGATGGCAGGATCCTTCTTTGTTATCCTCAAATATGGTTTATTGTGATGAAGTTTTATTTTGTCAGATAGTTTCGAAGTATGTCTCTTTGAAAGATAGGAACTCGGAATTCCTCAAACAATGGAGACAGATTAATTCATTGACGAAAAACCATTTAATGAAAATGAATGATATCTCCGAACTGAATGAAGGAAAAGTATTTTTAAAATTAGCAGAATTGCTGCCTGATGGGGCAACTTTGTTTGTTGGGAACAGCATGCCAATTAGGGATTTGGATACTTTTTTCTTTGCCAATCATAAGTCGATTCGGATTTTGGCTAATCGCGGTGCAAACGGTATTGATGGTACGGTTTCAACGGCACTTGGAGCTGCAACAAAGTCTAAACCACTTTATTTAGTTCTCGGGGATCTAACCTTTTTCCATGATTTAAATGGACTGATTGCTTCAAAGCTACATCAAATCGATATTAAGATTATTGTAATTAACAATAATGGTGGGGGGATTTTTTCATTTCTTCCACAGTCTAATCATCCTGAGCATTTTGAATTATTATTTGGAACGCCACTAGATTTAGATTTTCAGCATGCTGTTAAAATGTTTAATGGCCATTTTGAAAGAATTACGGATTGGAACCACTTTTCATCTGCATTGATGCAAAATTTGGAGAATCCTGGTTTACACGTATTGGAAATTCCGACAAATAGAGAGGAAAATTTAAAAGAACATCGAAATTTGTGGAAAAATGTTTCCTGGGAAATAAGTCAGTTTTTGACTAGTGATTTAGAATGAATTTTGTTATCGACGGCATTCGCTATTTTGTTGAAACCTGCGGAAAAGGGCATCCCCTTTTAGTATTGCATGGTTTTACAGGGGATCATTCAACATGGACCCCATTTTACAAGCAATGGGCACAACACTCCACTTTGTATGCCCTTGATATAGTAGGACATGGGAAAACAGATTCTCCAGCAGATGTGGAGGATTATCAAATACTGCGAGCTGCTGAAGATTTGCATCGCTTTTTGGAGCAAAATCAGATCGAAAAAACAGATGTTCTGGGATATTCTATGGGAGGCAGGCTTGCACTCACCTTTGCTATTCAATATCCTGAGAAGGTTCGAAGATTGATTCTTGAAAGTGCTTCTCCAGGGCTAGAAACGGCTGAGGAAAGACATGAGCGCGTGCAAAAGGATGAGCAATTGGCATTGTTTATTAGAAATGAGGGCATAGAAGCTTTTGTGGAATATTGGGAGAATATCCCGTTATTTGCTAGTCAAAAATTGTTATCGACTGAAAAACAACGGGAACTTAGAAGGCAACGTTTAACCAATTTGCCACATGGCCTTGCTAATAGCTTGCTAGGAATGGGGACAGGTTCTCAGCCATCCTGGTGGGAGCAGTTAGGAAAATTGCCAAATTCAACACTGTTGATAACAGGATCTATCGACAAGAAATTTTGCATGATTGCTGAACAAATGCGAGCCAAGATGAAAAATGCCAAATGGATAACAGTTGAAAATTGCGGACATGCAATTCATGTGGAGAAACCTGAAAAATTTGGTACAATAGTAAGTGAGTTTTTGTCAAATCTATAGGGATAATGGTGAAATTAGGGGATAGGCTTTTATTTCAACAAACCTTATATAAAATTTTCATAAGGAGGTAGCTTTTTATGGCAGTAGAATGGGTTGCTGGCCGTCAGTATGAAGAAATTATTTATGAAACATACCACGGGATTGCAAAAATTACAATTAATCGACCTCATGTACATAATGCATTTACACCTAAGACCGTGATGGAATTAATTGATGCATTTGCCTATGCACGCGATGATTCCAATATTGGTGTAATCATTTTAACAGGAGCTGGAGATAAAGCTTTCTGTTCAGGCGGAGATCAAAAGGTTCGTGGACATGGTGGTTATGTGGGGGATGACCAAATTCCTCGCTTAAATGTATTAGATTTACAGCGCTTAATTCGTGTGATTCCAAAACCAGTGATTGCAATGGTTAAAGGCTATGCAATTGGTGGCGGACATGTTCTTCATATTGTATGTGACTTAACGATTGCAGCAGATAACGCGATTTTCGGACAAACAGGACCAAAAGTCGGAAGCTTTGATGCTGGTTATGGTTCTGGGTATTTAGCTAGAATTGTCGGACATAAAAAGGCACGTGAAATTTGGTATCTATGTCGTCAATATAATGCACAAGAGGCTTTAGATATGGGCTTAGTTAATACAGTTGTTCCACTTGATCAAGTGGAGGATGAAACGATTAAATGGTGTGAAGAGATTTTGGAAAAGAGTCCAACCGCAATTCGTTTCTTAAAAGCTGCAATGAATGCAGATACGGATGGTTTAGCTGGATTGCAGCAATTTGCCGGAGATGCCACTTTGCTTTATTACACAACGGACGAAGCAAAAGAAGGTCGAGATTCGTTTAAGGAAAAACGCAGTCCTGACTTTGGCAAATTTCCTCGTTTCCCTTAATACTAAAGAATTTCATGTTGAAAATGGCTTGATGAGGTTAGCTCATCAGGCTGTTTTTATACTTTCTAAAGTATAAAAACAGCCTGATGAAGATCGACGTAGTGGCTAATTTTAGAAGTATGCCTAATCTTCAACTGAAGGCTCACTAATCGGCGGGTTTTCTTTATAAGGAAGCAAGTTAGGGCTTTGTGAGACATATGTTTTTTAAAAGAGGAGAATCAAATTGGACGTTCAACAGCTACCAAATTTCTTGGTCAAACGCGCATTTTTAACACCGAATAGAAGAGCTTTAGGATTTAACACGGAAGAATATTCTTTTAAAGAACTTTACGAGAAGGCTCTTCGAATTGCCGGTCAATTGGCAAACAAAAATATTAAAAAAGATGACTTTGTTGCGGTTTTATTAAGAAATCATGAAGATACTATTTTTATTTTTCTTGCCCTACAGCTTCTTGGTGCAAGGGCAGTTATTTTGAATGCCCGACTAACGGCTGCGGAAATAACATGGCAAGTTCAGGATTCGGGCGCAGTACTTCTTATAACGGAACAGAAATTTGAGGATATCATCATGGATATAGCTAAGTTTAATTCTGATTTTGTTATCCTAACTAAGGAGGAGCTTTTTTCAAGTCCATATCAATCGCCAAAAATTAATGAAGTGGTGAATAGTCATGATATATGTTCCATTATGTATACATCTGGTACGACTGGGCATCCAAAAGGTGTAATCCAAACGTATGGCAATCACTGGTGGAGTGCGATTGGTTCTGCACTCAATTTAGGAATTACGGAAAATGACTGCTGGTTATGCGCTGTTCCATTATTTCATATTAGTGGTTATTCTATCCTCATGAAGAGCCTTATTTATGGAATGGAGATGCTTTTATTTGAGGCCTTTCATGAGGAGAGGGTTATTGAGGAAATTCAAGCTCAAAATGTAACGATTATGTCAGTAGTCAGTACGATGGCAACAAGAATAGTTGAGAGATTAGGAAATGAAAACTTTCCTTCTACCTTTCGTTGCATGCTGCTTGGTGGAGGACCTGCTTCCCTTTCATTGCTGGAAGAGTGTGTAGCGAAAAACATCCCCATCTTTCAAACTTATGGTATGACAGAGACTTCCTCACAAATTGTAACATTATCACCTGAGGATAGTATTCAAAAGCTTGGTTCTGCTGGGAAGCCGCTTTTTCCTTCCCAATTAAAAATTGTTGATAATCATCACGAATTGGCTGAGCAGAATGAGCCAGGAGAAATTATGGTTAAGGGACCTAATGTTACTATTGGTTATTTAAATAATCCCGAGGCAACAAAAGAAAAATTCGTTGATGGATGGCTCTCTACGGGAGATATCGGCTATTTAGATGAAGAGGGATTTCTTTATGTGTTGGATCGTCGGTCTGACTTGATTATTTCCGGAGGAGAAAATATTTATCCTGCGGAAATAGAAGGAGTATTAACTTCCCATCCTGATGTTCATGATGCGGGAGTGATTGGAATTGAGGATGAAAAATGGGGACAAGTGCCCATTGCCTTTGTTCAAGTAAAAAAAGAACGAAATGGAGCGGAATTACTCGATTTTTGCCGTGAAAAGCTAGCAGGTTATAAGGTACCAAAACAGATTTATTTTGTCGATCAAATACCGAGAAATGCTGCGAAAAAACTATTAAGAAGAGAGCTAAGAGAAATGCTAGAGAAGGGAATCATATGAAGATTAAAGGAATCAATTTAAAGGTCATTAGCATGAGAATGAAAAAACCATTCACCACCCATTTAGAAACTGTGACGAATCGGGAAGCCATTATAGTTGAGATCATCGATTCCGATGGCTTAAATGGCTATGGTGAGGTTGTTGCTTTTTCTTCTCCTTGGTACACAGAGGAAACCGTGAAAACATCTTATCATATGCTAAAGGATTTCTTTATCCCATTGCTCCAAAAAACGCGCATTGCCCATCCAAATGAATTGACGGCCCTACTCTCTAAATTTAGACGAAATCAGATGGCAAAGGCCGGCTTAGAAACAGCTATTTGGGATTTGTATGCGAAGGAACAGCAAAAATCTCTTTCTGTATTACTCGGTGGCACACAATCGACCATCCCATCCGGAGTAGTAGTGGGGGCAAAAACGATTGCTGAATCACTCACACAAATCGAACAATTTTTAAATGATGGGTATCAAAGAGTGAAGATTAAAATTAGCCCGGAAAATGACTTAATGCTCGTCTCAGAAATTCGGAAGCAGTTTCCCAAGCTTCAATTAATGGCAGATGCCAATTCGGCCTATTCATTAAGTGAAATAGCACGTTTACAGGCTTTAGATGAATTTGGTCTGCTAATGATTGAACAGCCACTTGCATATGATGATATTGTGGACCATGCTAAATTGCAAAGGGAGTTAAAAACGCCTATTTGTTTAGATGAAAGCATCGTTACGTTTGATGATGCTAGAAGAGCGGTGGAGCTTGGAAGCTGTCGAGTAATAAATATTAAAATTGGCCGGGTTGGTGGGCTTACAACGGCAAAGAGGATCCATGATTATTGCTATCGTCATCACATTCCTGTTTGGTGTGGGGGAATGCTTGAATATGGGATATCAAGGGCTCATAATATCGCACTGGCATCCCTTCCAGGCTTTTCAATTGCTGGAGATATTTCGGCTTCCAGTCGTTATTGGGAGGAAGATATTACGATTCCTGAGGTGTTTGTGAAGCAAGGTATGATTGAAGTTCCTACAGGGCATGGAATTGGTTATCTGCCTAATAAAAAAAGAATTCAAGATGTATTATTATCAGAAGAAAGCTTTGTTTTATAGATGAAGGCTAAGACCGAATCAAAAGAATCCGTCTTAGCCTTTTTATTACTCAGCAGGCTCGAAGGTTTTGCAGTCAGTCTCTTTTGAGGTATCAGCTTGCGAACCTGTATGACTTACGACATAGATTTGATCTGCCACACATAAGTTTCCTTGTTCCCAAAAGGTACAATTATGGACTTCACATAACACATCTTTTGCCAAAGCAATCCCCCCTTTAAGATTAAATACCACACTAGTTTTTGATGAAAGGAATCCATGCATACTAGTGAATGGATGGAAGGAGAAAAATCTTGTGCTTTTAGCAAAATACCGCTATCCAAAGAATAGCGGCGAATGATTCCTATTATTCATTAAGAGCTATTTTTAATGCGGCAAGATTATCTTCCATGATGCTCATATAATCGCGATTTTGCTTGATATCCTTATCTGTTCGGACAGCTAAATTATGCAAAGTCAATGGCTTAGCCCCAATTTCTTTTTCAACAATTTTCGTAAGCTTTGAAGAGACGTTTTGTTCAAAGAAAATATATTTTAACTTTTCTTTTTTAGCAGTTACAATAATGCTTTTCAATTCTTTTTGTGTTGGTTCATTAGAAGTTGAAAGACCAGAAATACTGATTTGTTTTATATGATAGCGTTGTTCCCAGTAACCGAAGGCAGCGTGCGACACGATGATTTCTTTATGGGCTGAGTGGCTAATAACTTTTTCAAATTTTGTATTTAATTGGTCTAATTCCGCTGTTAGTTTTTGACTATTGGCGGTAAACTCTTTTTTATGCTCCGGCATAGCTTTTATCAGTTCTTTTTCAATGATGGCCACCATATCCTTTGAATAAACAGGATCGAGCCAAACATGTGGATTGATATCTCCATGGTCGTGATCGCCTTCTTCTTCATCTTTAGGGGCAGTGGCTTTATCAATAGGAAGCTGATCTCCTGCTGCGACCAAGCGGACATTTTCATTTTTTAAAGTATCCTTGGCGCTATTTACAAAGCCCTCGAGACCCAAACCAATGTAGATGAAAAGATCGGAATCGGCAAGCTTCATCATATCTTTTTGTGTTGGTTCAAAGGTGTGTTCATCAGCACCTGGTGGATAAATGGTATCAATCTGTACATATTTTCCGCCAATTCTTTCTGTAAAATATTGAAGCGGATATACAGTTGTATAGATGGATAGTTTATCCTTATTTTTCTTAGTTTCATTACTGCTGCTACAGCCAGCCAGAATGAGGCTGAAGCTAAAGAAAAGCAGAAAAAAAGCAGATATTCTTTTATTCATGTAGATCTCCTCTCGAAATTCTCTCTCTTTTTTTATAAAGTGAAACTTCCATCAGTGGGGGTTTTCATTCATCCCCCACTGATGGTTAGTCACGCAGAGCCTGATTGATTTTTCTAAGGGCTGAAGCCCAAAGAAAAATCTTATTTCACTTATCGGACCTTTACGGACAGTTGATCTCCCACCTATCTTCTTCGTATTCTCAGAATCTTGAAGTGGGAGTCTTACTGTCCGTTAAGAGTGGGATAAAATTCCCCAACTCATCTAATTAAAAAGATAATCCGTAATCATTACGATTTAACAAACCTAATCTTACAAAATATTATTTAAAAAATCAAGGGTTAAAGATTGTCTATTTTTGTCTTAATTATGTATCCTAATAGAAGGGAAAAAAATTTAAGAAGGTGATAGGATGAGTCTCTTAGAGGATATCTTAGAGTATAATCAGCATTTTGTTGAAGAAAAGAAGTATGAACAGTTTGCAAGGCCGAAATATCCGCAAAAGAAGATGGTCATTTTATCTTGTATGGATACACGGCTTGTAGAGCTTCTACCAAAGGCGTTAAACTTAAGCAATGGGGATGTAAAATTAATTAAAAATGCAGGTGCCCTTGTTTCGCATCCCTTTGGAAGTATCATGCGCAGTATTTTAGTTGCGGTTTATCAATTACAGGCCCATGAGGTCATGGTGGTTGGGCATCATGATTGTGGGATGTGTGGAATGAAATCTGGAGATGTCATTGAAAAAATGATAGATCGGGGGATTGATGCGGATATCCTAAATACTTTAAATAATTCAGGGATTGATATTCATCAATGGCTTCATGGTTTCGATAATGTAAAAGAAAGTGTCGCTCATAGTGTCGATATGATTAGAAATCATCCCCTTTTCCCTAAGAATGTTCCGGTCCATGGATTGGTGATCAATCCGGATACAGGAAAATTAGATTTAGTTATTAATGGTTATGACCATTAAGCTTTGAATCTGACTTTTCAGGTACAGGATCGAATCCACCTGGATGAAATGGGTGGCATTTTAAGATTCTTTTGATTGTGAGCCATCCTCCTTTTATCGGGCCAAAACGTTTGATTGCTTCAATGCCATAATGGGAGCAGGTTGGATAAAAACGACAAGTTGGTGGCTTTAATGGCGAAATGACGATTTGATAAAAGCGAATGATTCCCACCATTAATTTTTGAATCATTTGAAACAACTCACTTTCCTTTGTTAAGTACACCATATCATATCTCTTGAATTTCGTCTAAAAATGGAAATTCGTATTATTTTGATGAATTTACTAGGAATTTGCGCTATAATTAATTGTAGATTTTTAAGTTGTTCAATCTAGCTGGGTTTATCGAATATAAATCTCCAGGAAGATTTGAGCATATTTTTTATAGGAGTGATGATACATGCCTTCAGTTGAAAGCTTTGAATTAGATCATAATTTGGTGAAAGCACCCTATGTGAGACATTGTGGTGTTCATAAAGTCGGTACAGACGGTGTTGTTAATAAATTCGATATCCGTTTTTGTCAACCAAATAAACAAGCGATGAAACCAGATTCCATTCATACACTTGAGCATTTATTAGCTTTTAATATAAGAAAGCATAGTGCGAAATACGATCATTTTGACATCATTGATATCTCTCCAATGGGATGTCAAACAGGTTTTTACTTAGTGGTAAGTGGAGAACCTACAGTCGAAGAAATTATTGATTTATTGGATGCTACAATGAAAGATGCATTGGAAATTACTGATATTCCAGCTGCGAATGAAAAGCAATGTGGGCAAGCTAAGCTTCATGATCTTGAAGGGGCTAAACGCTTAATGCGTTATTGGCTTGAACAAAGCAAGGAAGATTTAAAACAGATATTTGCTTAAATGAATTTATGTAAAGAAGGCTGTCAAGAGAAATAAGCTCTTGACAGCCTTCTTTTTTTACATGAAGAATTGGCAGCAGTGATGAAGATTGATGTAGTGGCCAATTTTAGGAATTTAGTATAAGGGCACAAGGAAAGTTTCTGAGAGACGCTTCGCAGCCGAAAAAAGTGCTTTTCTTTTTTCTGTGAACTACGCCTCTGTCTTCGTCCTTAGGGGCTCGCCAATCGGCGAGTTTTCTTTATAATATGGGTGAAAGTAATCTTGAAATCGATTCTTTAATCCGAATAATAATAGGCCGTTGAACATATTTGGATAAGGTAAGTTCTGAAGACAACGCTACATCCTTTCGAAAGCTATCGCTAAGTCTTCTTGCGATGGTTTTATGATAAATAAAGGCATTGACCTCAAAGTTTAGGCGAAAGCTTCTAACGTCAATATTGGCCGTTCCGACAGAGGAGATTTTCCCATCCACGACCATCGTTTTGGAATGAATAAAGCCATTATTATAGACGTATACTCTCGCACCGGCTTTTAGCATTTCTCCGATATAGGAGTACGTCGCCCAGTAAACAAATAAATGATCTGGTTTGTCAGGAATCATAATCCGAACATCTACTCCTGATAGGGCGGCAATTCGAAGTGCATCAAGTAAGCTTGTGTCTGGAATAAAATAGGGTGTTTGTATAAGAATGGATCTCCTTGCAGAAGAGATCATTTTGATGTAGCCATTCTTGATTTGTTCCCATTCTGAATCCGGACCGCTGGTAACAATTTGCATGCTAACCGTTCCCTTCGAAAGCTCTTCGGGAAAATAGCGTGTTTGGTAGTTAATATCATGCCGTTCGGATGCTTGATTCCAATCAAGAATAAATCGAGTTTGAATGGCATGGACAGCTCTTCCAGTAATTCGTAGATGGGTATCACGCCAATAACCAAATTTCGAATTTAAGCCAAGGTACTCATCACCAACATTAAAACCACCCACATAGCCAATTTTCCCGTCAATAATGGCTAGCTTGCGATGGTTTCGATAATTCATTCGTAAATTAAAAAAGCGGAGTCGAGAGGGGAAAAAGGCTTCCACTTCGCCACCAGCCTTACGTAGTTCTTCAAATGCCTTTTTGGGAATTCTACGGGATCCCAGTTCATCATAAAGGATTCTTACTGTGACTCCTTCATTCGCTTTTTTCGTTAATGCCTTTATTATTTTTTTTCCAATCTGATCATTTTTGAATATATAGTATTGTAAATGAATATGATTTTTCGCTTGATTAATATCTTTTAAAAGGGCTGTAAATTTTTCTTTTCCGTCTGTAAAAATTTTGACTCGATTATCCTCTGTTAAAACAGCATCGTTATTCATAAGAAGCATATGCACCATATTACGGCTGCTCCGCGCTGTGTCGCTGCGAAAGACAAACTCATCATTTTCTAATTGCTGAATTTGCGTCGATATCAGCTGCTCGATGCCAACCTTCTGCTTATCCTCCCACTGAAACAATCGACTTCTTGTTAAGTTTTGACATAGTAATAAATATAAAATAAATCCTAAGCCAGGAATGAAAAAAAGGACTAAAAGCCAAGCCCAGGTTGACCCTGCATCCCTTCTTTCTAAAAATATAACAATGGCTGCTAGGAGGACGTTCAATATGAAAACGACTCCAATTAATATTGAAAAAATGTTCATGAATAATTCCCCGCTCTATTAGACTCCTATAGGGGAAGAAAAAATTCCCCCATGGATAAATCTAAATCATGCTAATCTTTATTAGGATTGAATGGTATCCTTTTTGTTTGAATCTTTTTGGATATTCGGATTATCCTCTAAAGGATCAACCGTATGCTTATAGGTATATGCCTTTGATGTTGTAAGTACGGCTAACAATAATACAACAAGAACAATAATAATCGAAATGATTAAAATAATTTTCATTTATCTCCCCCCACTTGCCAATATTTTATCACATTATGGGGTTTCTAGATGGACTTTTATGAAATAGAACCCAGAATCTACAATCGTTTCCTTTTGAAAATTTATCCCACTCTTAACGGACAGTAAGACTCCCACTTCAAGATTCTGAGAATACGAAGAAGATAAGTGGGAGATCAACTGTCCGTAAAGGTCCGATAAGTTCAACTAACCATCAGTGGGGGATGAATGAAAACCCCCACTGATGGAAGTTTCACTTTATATATGAAAACGGGTAGTACAATAGTACTACCCGTTTTAGGGAAGATATTACTGAATTATGTATTAATGTAAGTGTCTTTGTTTGTTATAGGAAGCTCTTCCTTGACCATATTCTTCTTGAGCAAACTTGCCTTTTAAGCTTTCAATTAAATATATTCCAACAAGATTATATAATTCTTGGTCATTTAGATCCTGAATCATTTTTATTAAATCTTCTCTTGTCATTTCTTCTAAAAAAGCAAACGCTAATAAATCAATATCCTCTTCATCACCAGTTAGCTTATTACGATAAAGCTCGTATAAATCATCAATAATTTTCATAAGATTCTCCTCCTTTTTATACTTCTAGGGGATTATTTTTGAACTTCTGTTACAGAAATAATGAAGCAAATTTTAATTTTTTTCAAGTAAAAACATTTAACAAAATGCATTTATTTTCATTATATTTAGTCAATCCCCTTGATTAGAAGTTTTATTCAAAAATAACTCGGTTCTTAGAGAAAAAGGACATAAGAATAAAAGCCTGCTTTTTGTGGGAAACAATAATAAGAAATTATGAGAGGTGTAAAGTATGGCTGATCAGAAAAAAACGTACTATATAGAAGTCGGCTCAGGTGAAATTTCGCAGAGCCGTACAGATTCACCCTGGAATTTTAAAATACAGGCAACAGATGATGAAATTACGACATTAAGAGAATATTTTGATCAAAACTATTCAACAGAGTGGCAAAATTTTTTCAGAGCTCACGTTCCTTATATTCAATATCATTATGATCGTGAAAATGACATTTATGATCGGACGTTAATTGGAATATATCGGATGATTTATCAGTTGGGGGATGAAGAAGCGAAACAACATATTAAAAGCATGGGGATATTAGAGCAAAACGAGATGGAATAAAAATAAAAAAATAGTTGTTGATAACGATTAAGATGCGGATAATGTTGATTTTTTGTTATGGAGTATCATTCGCTATATAATAGAGGCATGACAAGTTAGGGAGTAGAGATACATATGAAGTATTTTAAGGATGCAAATGGTGGAGAGGTTCATCTTTCTTTTCAAAGAAATTCGTTTAAAGAGCGACCATTGCATGTTTTTATTATTTGTCGATATAAAGGGAAATGGCTGCTTACGAATCATAAAGAGCGAGGACTAGAATTTCCTGGAGGAAAGCTAGAACCTGGGGAATCTATTGAACAGGCCGCAATTCGTGAAGTGTTTGAAGAAACTGGTGCACGTATTCGTAATTTGCATTTCGTAGGGGAATATGAAGTGAAAAGTCCATCAAACTCATTTGTTAAGGCCATCTTTTTTGCAGAGGTAGATCGGCTTGAAAAAACAAAAACATATTATGAGACAAATGGTCCAGTTCAAGTTGGAGAACAACTGTTAATTGAACGGTTTTCTTCAAAATATAGTTTTATCATGCAGGATGAAGTCGTCCCAAGTGTGATTGAATACATTATGAGCATAGAAGAAATGAAAACAGAGGTCTAGTATGAATGGACCTCTGTTTGTATTATCGTTATTACCCACCGTTTTTAATTAGTTTTTTTTCTAGAAACTCCACTAATTGATACATAATAGTAGCGAAAATAGCGATGATTAAGAGTGACATGAGAACAAGGGTAAAATTAAAGACTTGGAATCCATAGATGATTAAATAACCTAGCCCTCTTTCAGAAACAAGAAATTCACCCACAATGACGCCAACCCAGGATAATCCGACATTAACCTTTAAGGTGGAAATGATCGTGGGAAAGGAAGCAGGTAAGACCGCTTCCTTGAAGCTTTGAAATCGATTGGCTCCAAAGGTTTGCAGTACTTTTAAATAATTTGGATCGACTTCTCTAAAGGATGTATAAACGACGATGGTCGTAATGATAACGGAGATGATCGCACCCATTGCAATGATGGATGTAAAGGTTGGTCCTAAGGCAACAATTAAAATGGGGCCAAGGGCAACCTTGGGCATGGCATTTAGAATCACTAAATAGGGATCTAATATTTTTTGTATAAAAGGTGACCACCACAAAATGGCAGCAAGTAATGTACCTAGTAGTGTACCTAATAGAAAACCAAGAATTGTTTCAAACAAGGTCGCCCCTAAATGGATCATGAGTGTGCCATCCTGGAGTTTATTGATTAATAAGCTCCAAATCTTTGAAGGAGAACTGAAGATGAGCGGGTCAATCCACTTTTGCTGACTAAAAAGCTCCCAACCTGCAAAAAATACAATAAAAATGATGAATTGGTAAAAACGAACCCACCGTTTTTCACGTTTTAATGTTTGGATATACCTCTCGTGAAGGAGTTTAATATTGGTTACAGGAGACTTATTCAATGGAATCCAGCTCCTTCCAAATAGTTTGAAAAATTTCCGAAAAACTCTCGTGGTTTCGGGCATGAAAAGGAGAAAGCTCACGCAGTTCACGAGGCACTGTGAAAATTTGAAAAATCCTTCCTGGACGAGCAGAGAAAAGATAAATTCGATTACTCATCGCAATCGCTTCGCCAATATCATGTGTGACGAGAATGGCTGTTTTTTTAAATGATTTAAGTGTATTGGATACTAAATCCTCTAAATTTAATTTCGTTTGATAATCTAAAGCTGAAAAGGGCTCATCTAACAGTAAGAGCTTCGGTTCGGTTGAAAGGGTTCTTACAAGTGCTACTCTTTGTCTCATACCTCCTGATAATTGCTTAGGATATTGAGCTTCAAATCCTTTGAGCCCCATTTGATGTAGTAAATCAAGAGTATATGCCTTATTGCGACTATTTAAGTTTTTTCCAAGCTTTAGGCCTAAAAGTATATTTTCTTCGATGGTTTTCCATGGGAAAAGATAATCCTGCTGAAGCATATAACCGATTGAATTTCCTGTCTTCCGAATCGGCTTATTTTCTAATGTAACAATTCCTTCTGTTGGTTTAATTATTCCAGCAATAATCGAAAGCAAAGTTGTTTTCCCACAACCGCTGGGTCCGAGAAAGGAGATGAATTCTCCTTCTCCCACTTCAAGTGAAATATCGGAGAGAGCCGTTGTTGCTGTGCTTTTTGAAAAATAGGAGTGGTGAATTCCTTCTAGTTTTAAAAAATTCATGTCACGGCCTCCTTAAAATAATGAATGTTATGGTTCTTTATCATCCATGGAAATCCTGAAGAAATCCATGGATGAATGGGAGCATCGACCTTTTTGTTTAAAGATAAAAAGATGGTTTGCAAGCAGTATGCTAGCTATTTTGTATCAGAAAAGTTATTTAATTGCCCCCTTAGCAATTTCAGTATTAACTAATGTTTCATAATCAACACGCTTAGGAAGGTCACCGGCTTCATCCATAATATTTTGCAGGTTATCCCACTCTTCCTCATCAAGAATCGGATTTGTGGCATAAGACCCTTGACTCTTGTAACGATCTACAACCTTTTCAATCAAATCGAGCTTCGTATCTTCAAAGAATGGCTGAATCACTTCGGCGATTTCTTTAGCGCTATGAGAATCCACCCATTGCTCGGCTTTGTAGATAGCATGAGTAAATTTCTCGACGGTATCTTTATGTTCTTTTATATAACTGCTTTTTGTCATAAAGGTGGTATAAGGGACATGGCCAGACTCCGTTCCAAAGGATGCAACAATATGGCCTTTGCCTTCTTGTTCAAAAACAGAAGCAGTTGGCTCAAATAATTGGACATAATCTCCAGTACCGGAGGCAAATGCTGTGGCAACATTGGCAAAGTCAATATTTTGAATGAGCTTTAAATCCTTATGTGGGTCGATACCATGTTGTTTTAATACGTATTCCCCAACCATTTGAGGCATTCCCCCCTTCCTTTGACCAAGGAATGTTGTTCCCTTTAATTGCTCCCATGAAAAGTGCTCGACTTCCTTCCTGGAAACAAGGAAGGTTCCATCTGTTTGTGTTAACTGAGCAAAATTGATAACCGTATCATTAGAGCCTTGGGCATGAACATAAATGGAAGTTTCAGATCCGACAAGGGCAACATCTGCTCCATCTGACAAAAGAGCAGTCATTGTTTTGTCTCCACCAGGAACCGTTGTAACTTTGACGTTCAGACCTTCATCCTTAAAGAATCCTTTTTCCACAGCAACATATTGTGGAGCATAAAAGATGGAACGAGTAACTTCAGCAATCCGAACATTTTGTAATTCTTTTTCCTCCTTACTACAGGCCGCAATAGGTATAATAAGAATGGTAATGATAAGAAACGAAAGACTAATTTTTAACCATTTTTCCATGGCTACTCCTCCTTGCTTTTGAATCATTTGCATTTCTGTGTACGTTTAAAATATCGTATGAACAACAATAAAATTGTGTGAATGCCTATATCACATTTTGATAATTGCTTAAAAGCACGTCATATATAGAAAATATCTATACATAAAGGAGCGAAGAATCATGAGCCTCATTAAAAAACAACGATTTCCTTCACCAAATCCACAAATTGAGCTATCCATTGTCACGTATATTTCAGGTGGATTAAAGGTCAAGGGACTTTTGGCTGAGCCAAAGGATGAAAGGATTTCTGATGGTCTTCTTTATTTGCGCGGTGGAATCAAGCGGGTTGGAATGGTAAGACCGGGGAGGATTGTTCAATTTGCTTCTGAGGGTTTTGTGGTGTTTGCCCCATTTTATCGAGGAAATCACGGGGGAGAGGGGAATGAAGATTTTGCTGGGGAGGATAGAGAGGATGCGTTTTCTGCCTTTCGTCTCTTACAGGAGCATGTTCGAGTTAAATATATTCATGTTTTTGGATTTTCAAGAGGTGGGGTGATGGCTCTATTAACAGCGATTCATTTTCGGGAGGAAGTAGCTTCACTTGTTTCTTGGGGTGGAGTAACAGATATGTTTCTAACCTATGAGGAAAGAGAAGATTTACGGAAAATGATGAAAAGAGTAATCGGAGGAACACCTCATAAATATCCTGAGCGGTTTCAATATCGAACGCCGTTATTTTATTTAGAGGATTTATTAGCTCCAACTTTAATTATTCATGGGGTGAAGGATCTAAATGTATCTGTTGAACATTCCTACCGTCTGGAAAAAGGATTAAAGGATTTACATAAAAAAGTGGAATGCTGGTATTTTCAAGACTTTACACATTATTTTCCACCGGCTACTAATAGGGAAGTCCTGATAAAATTAACGAAATGGATGAAAAAGCAAAGATAGTCATGATAAAATAACGAATAAGATTGAAATAGGAGTGATGCTCATGGGAATGCCTTTAGAACTAAATACGATGATTGTGACAAAGGATAGGGAAGAGCGACTAGAGGAAAATTTATTTTTACTAGTCAAAGAGGGGTATCGCTTATACCCCATTGAAATTCCGATTGAGGTTAAACGAGCGATTGATGGTGAAGTAAAGGGAACCGCATATATCAAAAAGATTGAGTGGGAAGACAAGTTAACAAAAATTACGTATCAATTAATATCTTTGAAATCAACAAATTAGGCAGAGAGTATTTCTCTGCCTTTTCATTTGTTAGGGGAAATGATGAATTTTTCATTATGTGAGTGCTCTTTTGTTGAAATTTGAAAAAGAGAATTAGTTATGAAATTTAATAAAGATCATCCGAGACAAAAAGTCAATCCATTTAGCTATTGCCCAAATGAATATATAGAAGATGACGAAATGTTTAAGCAAGTCACCATGAGTGCAACGAAAAAGGTATATACATTCATGGCAATGGTAATTCCCGCTTTATTTGGTTTTTCTATCTTTGCTACAAGATTGATGATCTTTATGGGAATCTTTGTGATCGTCATTATTCAAAATATCATTTTCTATAATGAGATGAAATACTATACAGGGGAATGAAGATGTGTGGGGAGTCCTTCCATATACAACCCATATTTCTGAAAGCCAATCGAAGAGAACATCATTTGTATTTGAAATTACAGAAACTTACGATAGTTTGCGTCTGTCTAAATTCAAGACATTGTGATACTTTAACTAACTTTCAAGATAATGTAATCAATCTCATAGAATTTTTAGTGCAAAATGTATGTTATAATGGAAATATAATACAGTACGCTAATATTTTATGGAGGAGGTTTAATGATGTTTAGTCGAAAAATTGCTACAATTCTATGTGGTTTAGGTATTGTCACTATGATTGTAGAAAACGCTTCAACAGTACAAATAGCTTCATTTTTTTCCATCATCGCAGGTTCATTATTCTTGTTAAGACAGCAAGAGAAAAAACTTAAAAATTAGATATTACTTCTTATACCAAGTCGGTAAGTTAAATTTTTTAAGGTGAAGTGCGAAAAAATTTAACTTAAAACAATGGAGTTTAAGAAGAACAGAGGAAACTCAACTAAATGGGTTTCCTTTAATTTTATGGATTTATCAACATTAAAATTTAATAAAGCTTAAATCAAAAAAAGCGACTGCCTTCACAATCGCTTTTTTTGATTCATCTATTTTATGCGATCGGACCGCCCTTTTTATCAATCTCAACGGTAACGCTTGCAAATTTCTTAAAGTTCTGACGGAATTTATTTGCTAAGTCTTTAGCCTTCTCTTCATAAGCTTTTGCATCTGCCCAAGTTTTATTTGGTTGAAGCACTTCATCAGGCACACCTGGAACATGAACAGGAATATCTAAACCGAAAATCTCATCCTTGACGGTTTCTACATGATTTAATTCCCCTTCAAGTGCAGCTTGAATCATTGCCCGGGTAAAGGAAAGCTTCATACGGTTTCCAACACCATATTCTCCGCCTGTCCAGCCCGTATTAACAAGATATACTTTTGCATGATGCTCATCAATTTTATTACCAAGCATTTCAGCATAACGAGTTGCTGGGAGTGGTAGGAATGGTGAGCCATAGCATGTAGAGAAAGTAGCTTCAGGTGTTGTTACTCCACGTTCCGTTCCTGCAAGCTTAGAAGTGTAGCCACTTAAGAAATGGTACATAGCTTGTTCTTTCGTTAATTTAGAGATTGGAGGGAGAACTCCAAAGGCATCAGCTGTTAAAAAGACAATAGTATTTGGATGACCCGCAACACTTGGATCAACGATATTTCCAATTGCCTGAATTGGATAAGCGACACGAGTATTTTCTGTTAGTGTGCTATCATCAAAATCGGCTACGCGAGATTCTGTATTAATGATGACGTTTTCTAAAACGGAACCAAAACGAATAGCATCGAAGATTTGTGGTTCTTTTTCACGAGATAGATTGATGCATTTTGCATAGCAGCCGCCCTCGATATTAAACACGCCATTAGATGACCAGCCATGTTCATCATCCCCAATCAATCGGCGATTTGGATCTGTTGATAAAGTGGTTTTACCTGTGCCGGATAAACCAAAGAATAAAGCGACATCGCCTTCTCGTCCAACATTTGCAGAGCAATGCATAGAAAGTACCCCACGTTCAGGTAGGAGATAGTTCATCACTGAGAAAATACATTTTTTCATTTCACCAGCATATTCGGTACCACCGATGATGACCGTACGGCGTTCGAAAGAAATCATAATAAAGGTTTCTGATTTCGTGCCATCAACTTGAGGATCAGCCTTAAAGTTTGGTGCTGTAATAACCGTAAATTCTGGAGTATGTGTCAACAATTCTTCTTCTGTTGGGCGAATAAATAATTGATGAACAAATAGATTATGCCAAGCATATTCATTAATGACTTGAATTGGAAGTTGGAATTCTTTATCAGCACCTGCAAAGCCTTTAAAGACAAACACCTCTTCCTTCGTTTTTAAGTAATTAATGACTTTATTATAAAGGCGATCAAATACCTCTTCAGATACAGGTTGGTTTACACTTCCCCAATCCACTTTATCTTTTACAGAAGGTTCCTCAACAATAAATTTATCTTTAGGAGAGCGCCCTGTATATTTTCCAGTAGTAGCACAAATGGCTCCTGTTGATGATAATGATCCCTCTTTTCGGCTTAAAACTTTTTCCACTAATTGTGGAACGGATAACTGAATCTGAATGTTACTCCCCTTTAACAATTCATTTAATTGGTTAGATAATTTGACTGAATTCATATGATGAATACCTTCCTTTTCCATTTATTTGAAAGTGAATGCATCTCGTAAATAGTATAACACATTTAAACAAATAATCTATACTAATTTATTGAACTTTTCGTGTATTGTTACAAAATTGTAACAATTTGTTTTGTTTAAAATATTTAAAAAAATAACCCTTTTTTCACGTTTTTTAAACTGATAATCAAAACTAACTTTTTTAAGGAAAAATGAATTATTTTAAAGGGAGAACTAGTTATATCAAGGCCTGAGGAGGTTTACTTTCATTTAACATTGAAGATTTAAAGCGAAACTCTTAAAAAGGAGATAATCAATCTGTTTTTTTATTAAGAAATTCATTGACATAGCTTATTACAATAGGATATCATTTTGAATTGAACGGATACTCTCTTATCCTGAGCTGGTGGAGGGACAGGCCCAATGAAACCCAGCAACCTGCTTAACGATTAAATTGTCCAAAAATGATACTGAACCTTTTGTTTACGGGATGAAAAATGTGTAAATGAATCGTTATTTTTTAGGGCATTTTAAGCAAAGGTGCTAACCTGAGGCAAGGATTCAGTCCTTGAACGATAAGAGTGAAAGGCGCAAATCACTTTGCTTTCAAACCTTTCCTCAATATGGGAAGGTTTTTTATATTGCATTTGAAACGCGATCTTTTAACAACTAAATGGGAGTTCCTTATTCATATAAGGTAGAATGGGTATACATCAGGCATACTGGAATAGTCCTATCCATTTCTTATGATTCGATAATAAAAACTCCCTGTTTATTCCATACTACTTAGGGAATGAGTACCGTATCAAAGAAAGAAAGAGCGGATGAAAGGCTCTATTTTTGATAAATAAGGAGGAAATCAGATGTCAACAAAACGTCGTTTGTTTACTTCTGAATCAGTTACTGAAGGTCATCCGGATAAAATCTGTGACCAAATTTCTGATGCGATTTTAGATGCGATTTTAGCGAAGGATGCAAATGCTCGTGTCGCTGCTGAAACATCTGTTACAACTGGTTTAGTACTAGTTGCAGGTGAAATTACAACCTCTACATATGTAGATATCCCCAAAATTGTTCGTGAAACAATCAAAGAGATTGGTTATACTCGTGCAAAATATGGTTTTGACTCTGAAACTTGTGCGGTCCTTACCTCTATTGATGAACAATCACCTGATATTGCCATGGGAGTGGATAAAGCTTTAGAAGCTCGTGAAGGTCAAATGACAGATGAGGAAATCGAAGCGATTGGCGCTGGAGACCAAGGATTAATGTTTGGTTTTGCATGTAATGAAACAAAAGAGCTTATGCCAATTCCAATTTCCCTTGCTCACAAATTATCTCATCGTTTAACTGAGGTTCGTAAAGATGATATTCTTCCATATTTACGTCCTGATGGAAAAACACAAGTGACAGTTGAGTATGATGAAAATAACAAACCAGTTCGAATCGATACAATTGTTATTTCTACTCAGCATCATCCTGAAATTAGTTTAGAACAAATTCAACGCAATATTAAAGAACATGTCATCAATCCTGTCGTTCCAAAAGAACTCATTGATGAAAATACAAAATACTTCATTAACCCGACTGGTCGTTTTGTCATTGGTGGACCTCAAGGAGATGCTGGCTTAACAGGACGCAAAATCATAGTTGATACATACGGTGGTTATGCTCGTCATGGCGGTGGCGCATTCTCTGGTAAGGATCCAACAAAAGTAGACCGCTCAGCTGCGTATGCTGCACGTTATGTTGCGAAAAACATCGTAGCTGCTGGACTTGCTGATAAGGTTGAGGTTCAACTTGCTTATGCCATTGGGGTTGCGAAGCCTGTATCGATTTCAATTGATACATTTGGAACGGGTAAAGTAACGGAAGATGTATTAATTGATGTGGTAAACAAAAACTTTGATCTTCGCCCAGCTGGAATTATCAAGATGCTAGATTTACGCAGACCAATTTATAAGCAAACTGCTGCATATGGTCATTTCGGACGTCATGATCTTGATCTACCTTGGGAAAGAACAGATAAAGCCGATGCGTTAAAAGCACAAGCATTAAATCAATAATTTCCTATAATATTAATGGGAGTTACAGAATCGTGTAACTCCCATTTTCCTTTTTCGTCTAAAATATGACAAAAGGTTTATTTTTCAAAAGAATTGGTTATATCCCATAATAATTCCATTAATTTTCCACTGTCTTTTCTGCATTCCTAGTGCCATTTTAAAATAAATAGTGGTAGTATTAGAGAGTATATTTTTAAAAAAGCAATATGTTAAGAGGGAGTAATTCCTTCTTTAATATAGTAAGAAATGGAGTAGGTATTACATATGTGCGGTTTTATTGGATGTGTGCACGAGAAGGCACAAGACTATCGTGATGAACAAAAACAATTATTTGAAAATATGAATACGATTATTACTCACCGTGGCCCTGATGATGACGGATATTTCTATGATGATCACATTCAGTTTGGTTTCCGCCGTTTGAGCATTATTGATATTGAGAGCGGACATCAGCCGCTTACTTATGAAAATGAACGGTATTGGATTATTTTTAACGGAGAAATTTATAACTATGTTGAACTTAGAGAAGAGCTTTTAAAAGAGGGTTTAACCTTTGAGACTAGCTCAGATACAGAGGTCATTATCGCTTTATATAGCCATGTTAAAGAAAAAACGGCAGAAAAGCTAAGAGGAATGTTTTCTTTTATCATTTGGGATAAAAAGGAGCAAAGCTTATATGGAGCAAGGGATCCATTTGGAATTAAACCATTTTTCTATTATGACAATGGAGAGCAAACCTTTTTTGCATCTGAAAAGAAAAGTATTTTGCTTGCCCTTGAAAATGATGTCATCAATTATGACTCTTTGCAGCATTATTTAACTTATCAATTTGTTCCTGAACCTATGACAATGTCAGAAGGTATTTCAAAGCTTGAACCTGGACATTATTTTACTAAAAAAATCGGAGCGCCAATGGATATTCACTGTTACTGGAAGGCTGCTTTCCACCCGGTTCATAAATCTGAGCAGGATTTCATCAAAGAAATTAAGGATGTTCTTATTGATTCAGTGAAAATGCATATGCGTGCGGACGTTCCTGTAGGTTCATTCCTTTCTGGAGGAATTGATTCTTCCATCATTGCATCGATTGCAAAGGAATTTCATCCTGCGATAAAAACCTTTTCTGTTGGCTTTGAACGCAACGGATTCAGCGAAATTGACGTAGCAAAGGAAACAGCTGAAAAATTAGGGGTTGAGAATATTAGCTATGTCATTTCACCAGAGGAATATATGAATGAAGTGCCAAAAATCATGTGGCATATGGATGATCCATTAGCGGATCCTGCCTGTGTTCCACTATACTTTGTTGCCCGTGAAGCAAGGAAGCATGTGACGGTCGTATTATCAGGAGAAGGCGCTGATGAGCTTTTTGGAGGCTATAATATTTACCGTGAGCCACAGGATTTAGAGGTATTTAATAAAATTCCATCCATTTTCAAAGGTTTTCTACGCCTAATTGCAAAAATGATGCCTGAAGGAATGAAAGGGAAAAGCTTTATTGAACGAGGCTTAACTTCAATGGAAGAAAGATATATTGGAAATGCGAAAATGTTCTTAGAGTCTGAAAAGCAGCAATTATTAAATGTATATAAAAATGAGTTGAATTATACAGATATTACGAAAAAATTATATGAAGAAAGCCTTGGCTATGATCCAGTTGACCGGATGCAATATATTGATATCCATACTTGGATGCGTGGAGATATTTTGTTAAAAGCGGATAAAATGACTATGGCTCATTCATTAGAGCTGCGTGTACCATTTTTAGATAAAGAAGTATTTAAGGTCGCATCGAAAATCCCAACTAGCTTAAAAACGGCGAATGGCACAACAAAATATGTCTTGAGAAAAGCAGCAGAAGGCATTGTCCCGGATCATGTATTAAATCGGAAAAAGTTAGGATTCCCTGTCCCAATTCGACATTGGTTAAAGGATGAAATGAATGGTTGGGCAAAAGAAATTATTCGTGAAAGCAATACCGATCATTTAATCAATAAATCATATGTTTTAAGGCTTTTAGAGGACCATTGCCAAGGTAAGATAGATAACAGCCGCAAAATTTGGACTGTGCTTATGTTTATGGTATGGCATCAAGTATACATCGAGAAGAAATACTCCTTTGAAAAGGATTTTTTTCAAGACAAAACACTTGAACCAATGAAAAATTAAGCTTAAATCAATTTTGTGTAGAAGCTGACTTTAAGAATCTTTGTAGAAGATTTTTGAGAGTCAGCTTTTTTTGTTGGATAAGATGTTTGGGGGGAAAATAATTTTGGATGGGGTGGATAGGGGGCGTGGGCAAATTAAAAGCAGTATGATAGCTAGAGGAGGTATTCGGACAGGAGCCACGGAAATATCAAAAATAAGTCCGAAAGCAAGGCAGTAATGGACAGGAATCAAGGAAACTAGCCCAAAGGAGTCCAAAAGCGAGGCGGTAATGGACAGAAATCAAAGAAAAGAGTCAAAAGGAGTCCAAAAGCGAGGAGGTAATGGACAGAAATCAAGGAAAACAGCCCAAAGGAGTCCAAAAGCGAGGCGGTAATGGACAGAAATCAAGGAAAACAGCCCAAAGGAGTCCAAATGCGAGGCGGTAATGGACAGGAATCAAAGAAAACAGCCAAAAGGAGTTCGAAAACAAGGTGAATTCGAGCAGAAGCCGCTTGAATATCTTGATAATATACTGAATCACTCGGTAGGTAACGCATTTAGCAGAGAACCAACCGAAATGTTCAAATCAGATGCTCTAATTAATGATACAACTTGCCCTAGATCATAAGAAAAAGACTCGAAATAAATTCGAGCCTATCCTTCCTTATGGTGATCTCCTATTAGTTTCCGCTAATTAAATAAACTCACTCTTATGCGGATATTTTTTCTACAAATACAAATTGATTTATCCCATTCTTAACGGACATTTTGACTCCCACTTTAAGATTATGAGAATACGAAGAAGATAAGTGGGAGATCAACTGTCCGTAAAGGTCCGACGAGGGATTAAGGTCCTAGTCAGGCGAAGCCACAGGATGTGGCGTCCCTTGAGCGTGAGAAGTGAAATAAGATTTTTCTTTGGGCTTCAGCCCTTAGAAAAATCAATCAGGCTCTGCGTGACTAACCATCAGTGGGGGATGAATGGCAGACTAAAAGCGCGACGTCAATCGCGACGTCTGCACACTTCACGTCCTGTGCGTCGAAAACCCCCACTGATGGAAGTTTCACTTTATTTTGGCAGGTAAGTAATGGCTTGACTGCCCATTTGAATCCAAGCATCTTTGAAATCCTGAATCGGAGCCTTTTGATTTTTCTCCCCTGTTAAAGGGTCGTTAAAATAAACGTATTGCTGATCGTAGCCTGTAATAAGGACGGAATGTTCTTTATAGGTAATTTTAATTGTTCCACTTGGCGTATTCCACGTTTCAAATAAAGAATCGGGAAGTTTTTGATAATTGGTGTTAATAATCACCCAAACAGGTCTTCCATCAGAAAGATGGATTTTCAACTCATCAAAATCGGAACCCGTTAAATCCTTTATGCGATGGGGTAAATATTTTTCAGCTAGTCTTTTAATAGGAGAATGGTAGACTCCAAGACCAGGATCATCAAAAGTATACATATTCCCAACAAATCCATCATTGGGATCGCCAAAATATATTTTCCCGTCTTTCTCCTTATAAGTTGCCGGATTTTTTTCAATTTTTTGTGCTAGTGTCATTTTATTGACATTCACTCCTGCGTGGTTAAGCAGCATTGCGAGTGAGGTTACCTCGCAACCACGGGGAAGCTCAGGCAATTGAGAAATCACGTCTGCATCAATCAGTACTTTATCTTCAATTTTGATAATGGACATATGAAAATTATCTTGTAAGAATGAATTCGTTTCAACAATGGGAGAATGAATCATATTTTTTATCCGATCAATTGCGTCTGCTAGGCTTCCTGTTTTTTGATTATCAAAAATAAACGCAAAGATAATGATAATGAAAACGATAAAAAATAAGGAAAAAGAACTGAATACTCCAGAACCTTTTTTTAATTTAACCACTAAATAAGCAAATAATAGGATTAATAGAATGATAATAATTAATAATATGTTCATGGCACCACCTTAAAATTGAAAAAAATCGATAAAAAAGGTTAAAAGATTGTTTTTATCGAATTATAGTTAACTTGTGTTTGAAATTATTCCTGTCATATATCGGCTATATTTTTGGTCATTTAAGGTGGAAATGTTATCCAAGAATAGAGAACCTTTTTTGCAGGGAAAGCTAATCCAATATGTTTATTTTTCCTGCAAGGATTTATAAAATTGTCCCTTTTCGACATATTCTCGAGTAATTCGTTTCATATCTTGAATATCTTCCGCATTTAATTCGCGCACGACTTTAGCTGGTCTGCCAAAAGCAAGTGAATGGGGTGGAATCTTTTTTCCTTGAGGGACAAGACTTCCTGCACCGATGAAGGCACCTTCGCCAATTTCAGCATTATCGAGGATGATGGATCCCATACCAATAAGTGCTTTTTTACGAATAATACAGCTATGTAGAATGACCTGATGACCAATTGTTACTTCATCTTCAATTATTAAAGGATTATTTGGGCTTTGATGCAAAACTGAATTATCTTGGACATTCACCTTGTTTCCAATGACTGTGGGGGCGACGTCACCCCGAATGACAGAATTAAACCAGATACTGGACTCTTCCCCTATTGTAACATCTCCAGTAATGGTTACGTAATCAGCAATAAAGGCACTATCAGCAATTTTGGGTTGTTTGTTATGGTATGGATATAGCATATTTTTCTTCCCTTCCGTTCGTAATAGTACTATTTTAACATGTTTTTTTGTATGTTGAGCCCTACTATTAATATGTCAATGGTTGGACATCTTGTTTTAGGCATGATAGCCAATTTTATTGTATATTATAGAGAGCTACAAAAGTCATTGGAGGGATATTGATGTGGAAATGGGAAGCAGAAGGTGATGCAAAGGGCGTTATTGTCATGATTCATGGCGCATTCGAGCATCATCGCCGCTATGGTTGGTTAATTGAGATGTGGCGATTATCTGGCTTTCATATAATCATGGGCGACCTTCCAGGACAGGGAATGACAACAAGGTCAAGGCGAGGTCATATTGATTCTTTTGAGGATTATCTAATTGAAGTGAAGGATTGGATTCAAGCAGCCTATCAGTTTGAGCTGCCGGTGTTTTTGCTGGGGCATAGTATGGGTGGGTTAATTGCGATTCGATTATTACAGGAGGAGAAAATAAATATAGCAGGAGTCATTTTATCTTCCCCATGTTTAGGGCTTATTGCTACTCCACCAAAATGGCTTAATTTACTTTCTTATCCTCTAAATACAATTTTTCCAAGTTTGCGAATTAATCCTAGATTAACGATTGATAAAGCAACGCGAAATCTAGATGTACAAGAAGCGGATATGAACGATACCCTGTATGTGACAAAAGTCTCTGTTAGGTGGTATCGTGAACTTATGGCGTCCATTAAGCTTTCCTTTGCTAATATCAATCAAATACAAGATATTCCTATGCTTGTGATGCAAGGTGGGGATGATCGGATTGTCAATAAGCAATTCGTTAAGGAATGGTTTAATCTAGCTCCATTATCTGAGAAGCGATATAAGGAATGGGCGAAGTGTTACCATGAGATATTTAATGAACCAGAGCGAGATGAAATTTTTGTCTATGCTAAGGATTTTGTGGATAGTCAGCTAAAAGCTATAGGCTATATTGTTTGATTGAGTGAAAAACCATAATGATTTGTACTGGAAAACGATAGACAAGCTTTAAACAAAAGCTTTGAGCTGAAAATGCTTGGAGTTTTCTGTCATTTATTATGGTAAAAAGAGGTGTTAATGTATGGTTATACCAACCATGCCGATTAGTCTGATGTCTAAGGTTTATCGAAAGGTATTTCCAGTCGTTCATAAAGAATTGGCTTATTGGAAGGAAAGAGCAAATTCAATCCCGAATCAAGAGCTAAGAAAACAGGCTTTAGCAAGTATTGAAAGCAAAACTTTTCATTGCGAAGGTGGTGCGATTATCGCCCTCTTAGCAAATGAACAATATAAAGAAGCGATTAAATTTATTGTCGCCTATCAAACCATTAGCGATTATCTTGATAACCTGTGTGACCGCAGTACATCCTTGGACCCGAAGGATTTTAGAGCGCTCCATGATTCAATGGTTGTTGCTTTGACAATCAAGTCAGAGCCGAAGGAGTATTATCGCTTTCGCGAGGATCAAGATGATGGACATTACTTAAATGATCTTGCCAAAACATGCCGTGATGTTTTAACGAGGATGGATCATTACCACCTCATACAAGAACCGTTGCTTGAGCTATGCAAATATTATTGCGATCTACAAGTACATAAGCATGTCAAAGTTGATCAGCGCATTCCTCGCTTAAAAGCATGGTTTAATCATTATAAAAAGGAAATTCCAGAGATGGAGTGGTATGAATTTTCTGCTTGCTCCGGTTCTACATTGGGTATTTTTTGCTTAGTATCTTATGCGATGCGAGATGATTTTTCCCCTCAGCATGCCGATAGTATTATGAAAGGGTATTTTCCTTATATACAGGGGCTTCATATTTTGCTTGATTATTTTATCGATCAAGAGGAAGATCGAGAAGGCGGAGATTTAAATTTTTGCTTTTATTATGAAAATGAAGAAACATTATTTAATCGCCTAAAGTATTTTTTAAAGGAAGCAGATCGACATACCGAAAAGCTTCCCCATCGAAAATTTCATAAGTTGATCAATCGAGGATTAATTGGGGTATATTTGTCAGATGAGAAGGTTAGAAAACAGAAGAATGTGAAGAAACTCGCAAAGGGGATCATTAAAAAGGGAGGGCCAATTAGTTACTTTTTCTATATTAACGGATTGGCCTATCGGAAGGTGCAAAAATGGGTGCCTAACCATGTTTTGAGAACATTTAGTAAATAAAATAGATAAATAGAAAAAAAGTAGCTCAAGGTTGGGCTACTTTTTTTCTATGGCTACAATAAAAGGTGGATGATTTTTTTGATTAATAAATTGATATTGCAAAACATGAGCTGTTTTTTGGTCAATTTCTGTTAAATAGGACAGTAATTGATCGCGTTCAACCGCCCCTTCCTCATGACCATGATAAATCACGAGCACAATCACTCCCTCAGGCGCAAGGATATCGAATAAGGATTGTACAGCCTGAAGGGTTGTTTTCGGAGTGGTTACGATTGATTTATCACCACCTGGCAAATAGCCCAAGTTGAAAATGGCCCCTTTAATTTCGCCATGATGTAGCGTTGGAATTAATTCAGCTACATGCTCATGTCCTGAATGAAAAATGGTTACGCGCTCCTCTAGATTATGCTCCTTTAACCGTGCTCTTGTGTTGATGATCGCTTGTTTTTGAATATCAAACCCATATACATGACCTCTTGGGCCAACAAGGTTTGCAAGAAATACAGTATCATGTCCATTTCCTAAAGTTGCATCAACCACAATATCATTTGGACCAGCTGCTTTTTCCATAATCGTTCGTGCAAAGGGTAAAACCCGGTCGAGAATCATACTTGAACACCCACTTGGTCTTTATGAAAATATTTTCCTTGCCAACTATCGCGGCGTTTTAATTCATCGTCAATAGCATTCAATACTTCCCATTTATTGACACTCCATATTGGTCCAATCATTAAATCAATCGGACCATCCCCAGTGATACGGTGAATGATCATTTCAGGGGGTAAAATTTCTAATTGGTCACATACTAATTTTACATAATCATCAAATGTTAAGAATTTAAGCATTCCTTTTTCATATTGTTTAACCATTGGTGTGCCTTTTAGAAGATGCAATAAATGGATTTTGATTCCTTGTACATCTAGTTTAGCAACCTCTCGAGCAGTCTCCATCATCATTTTCGGAGTTTCAAGCGGCAGGCCGTTAATAATATGTGAGCAAATACGAATATTGTGTTTGCGCAGCTTTTCGACACCTTCAATATAGCATTGATAATTATGAGCGCGGTTAATTAGATTTGCCGTCTTCTCATGAACGGTTTGCAGACCTAGTTCCACCCATAAATAAGTTCTTTGATTTAGCTCAGCTAAATATTCCACGACATCATCCGGTAAACAATCGGGACGTGTGGCAATGGATAATCCAATGACTCCCTCTTGTTTTAAAACCTGCTCATATTTTTCTCTTAGAACATCCACTGGTGCATGGGTATTGGTATAGGCCTGAAAATAAGCCATATATTTTCCATTCTTCCATTTTGTGTGCATCTTTTCTTTGATGTCATTAAATTGAACTTCTAAATCGTCGAGTGCGTTTCCGGCAAAGTCCCCAGATCCAGCAGCACTACAAAATGTACATCCGCCATGAGCGACTGTGCCATCACGATTGGGACAATCAAAGCCGCCATCTAAGGCAACTTTAAAAACTTTTTCGCCAAACTGATTGCGAAGATGATAATTCCAAGTGTGGTAACGTTTATGGTCTGTGGCATATGGAAAAGGGTTTGTCTGATTCAATTCAGCAACCTCCTTTAAAAACATTGATTATACAATGTGAATATTTTTTTACATAAAATGAATTTTATCATGAAGTATCGGAGGAATCCAATTGTAATTCCTGCAAATAAAGTGAAACTTCCATCAGTGGGGGTTTTCGACGTACAGGACGTGCTAGTGCAGGCGTTGCGACAGGACGTCGCGATTTTAGTCTGCCATTCATCCCCCACTGATGGTTAGTTGAACTTATCGGACCTTTACGGACAGTTGATCTCCCACTTATCTTCTTCGTATTCTCAGAATCTTGAAGTGGGAGTCTTACTGTCCGTTAAGAGTGGGATAAAATAATTGGTAGGATTTTTGAGTTCATTTAAGGTGGTAAAAAAATCAATAATTGAACAAGATAATACAGAAGCAAGTAGCTTCTCATGTCTTTCGATTTAGGAGGGTAAATATGGCAACTCGGGAATCAATGGGGCAATTTATGGATGAGTGCTCAAATACCATTCAATTTGCGGAGAAACAGCTTGAAATAAGTAGTAAACAAGAGCATTACAACTATGATGAGTATTCCCTTGCCCTACAAAAACTTGAAAATGCCTATAATGATTTAAGTCAAATGGCACATAGCGCAAATGAGCAACAACGAGAACAATTGCATCGAATGCGCTTACAACTTCAACAGCTCCAAAATAGAATGATTTTACATGATCATTAGAGGAGAGAAATGAGATGGTACAAAAAAGATCGAAGCAAAATAATCCGGAACAAAAAACACGAAATGGTATAAATAATCAGGATATTGAATTAGGAAGAGAATATGATCAAGTGAAGTTATCGAAAAAAAAGTATGAAAATCGTGGCGGACAACCCGTGAAATCCAAAATGCATCAAGAACCGGAACAATCTTCTTAGTGACAGGCTCTCACGCTATGGTGAGGGCTTTTCATTTTGCTTTGAAAAATAAAATCAACAAATTTTTGACTAACTTGTTACATTTATGAATTTATTTCAGAAATCGAAACAATTTTATTGCGGTTTGCCTGAAAAAGCTTTAATATTTTTTGGTATGAATTCGAAATAGTATAGATGTGAAAAGGGGCGGTTATCATGCCACGAGCCGTTTGGTTATTGGTGATTGGTATGGCAGTGAATGTAACAGGCTCTTCTCTTTTATGGCCGTTAAACGCAATTTATATTCATGACCATTTAGGCAAATCCCTCTCTGTTGCAGGATTCGTTCTTATGTGCAATGCAGCGGCAAGCGTGATTGGCAATTTAGTTGGAGGGTCTCTATTTGATAAAATCGGGGGATATAAATCGATTCTCCTTGGAATTGGAATCTCCCTTGTATCGGTAATTGCGCTCATTTTCTGGAGTGGATGGCCGTATTACGTTTTATTTTTAACCGTTCTTGGATTTGGATCAGGCATTGTTTTTCCATCGATGTTTGCCATGGCTGGAACCGTCTGGAAAGAGGGAGGAAGAAGGGCATTTAATGCCATATATGTTGCTCAGAACCTAGGAGTAGCAATAGGTGCTGCTTTAGGAGGCTTTGTTGCTTCTTACTCCTTTCAATTTATCTTTATTGCTAATGCCCTTATGTATGTTATCTTTCTATTTATTGCAGGCTTCGGTTATCGAAACTTGCAGACAATGGAAGAAAGAAAGGTATCTAAGGAAAAAGAACATGAATGGCAGAAACATCGTCGTAATTTGCAGGCGTTATTTATCCTATGCCTTGGATATTTACTTTGCTGGGTTGCTTATGTTCAATGGCAATCCACTATCTCTACCTATACACAAGAAATTGGCATTAGCTTAAAGCAATATAGCTTACTTTGGACGATTAACGGTGCCATGATTGTTCTTGGTCAACCGCTTCTAAATGGTATCATTCATGCATTTAAGAAACCATTGAAACATTTAATGATTGCTGGAATGGTTATTTTTATTCTCTCCTTTGTGACAGCTTCATTTGCGAATGGATTCTTTGGGTTTTTACTTGCAATGATGATATTGACCTTGGGAGAAATGTTAGTATGGCCAGCAGTCCCAACGATTGCCAATCAATTAGCTCCAAAAGGGAAATCGGGCCTATTTCAAGGAATTGTGAATAGTACGGCGACAGGCGGAAGAATGATTGGACCTGTTTTAGGTGGTCTGCTTGTTGATTTATATGGAATGATGGTTTTGTTTATTCTTGTAACGTCGTTATTTATCTTCTCTATTCTTACAACTATTTTTTATGATCGTCGACTTAAGGATAGACATACAATGATGAAAAAGGCTTCCTAATGTTTTAGAAAATAAAAATGCCCCTCTAATACTAGATTGACATTCTAGTACTGGAGGGGTATTTTTTCTAAATAATAGTTTCGCTGGATGGATTAGTCCAGGAACCCACCTTCAGAGAGAATTTGTTTTAATGCTTCTTTTGGCATAAGATGATGAGAATCGATGATTGCTAAGGAATTTAATTCAGAGGAATCGGTTCTATTCTGCGGTGATAAGATAACAAGTAAGTCTTGATCATATACATACGTGGCAGATTTTTCGATTTCGCCAACTAGAACTTCTTCAAGCTTTTCGCCAGGTCGTGCACCGATTTCAGTAATTTTCACATCTTCTTTGTCGGAATGTTCTATTAGGATTTCGGCTAAATCGATGATCCGACAGGCATCCATTCTTAACACGAATATTTCTCCGCCGTTTCCTAACTCCGCTGCTTTAAGTAAAGATTTAATGGCTTGTTGTGGTGTGACAAAATAGCGGGTCATTCGCATATCAGTAATGTGAACTTCCGCTTTTTCCTGTATTTGTTTTTTAAATAATGGGACAACACTTCCGCTGCTTCCGAGTACATTTCCGCCACGGACACAAAAAAATTTAGTTAAAGAGTTGGTTTGATTGGCATGGATCATCAGCCTTTCACCTAATGCCTTTGTCATTCCATAGGAATTGACGGGATCAGCGGCTTTGTCGGTTGAAACATATACGACTTTCTTTATTTTATTTGAGATAGCGGCTTCAATGATATTCTGTGTTCCAATCACGTTCGTCTTTAGAGCTTCCAGGGGGTTTTCTTCACAGACGGGGACATGTTTGAGAGCGGCGAGATGAAAAACATAATCAACTCCTATGAATGCCTGATTGAGTGAGTCCTTGTCCCGAATATCTCCAATAAAAAAATGAAGTCTGGGGTCTTCTATTTTTCTTCTCATTTCAACTTGGTTATTTTCATTTCTCGAGTAAACGATGATTTTATTGGGCTCTTGAGCTAATAGTTGATGGATAAGCTCTGTTCCCCAAGAGCCTGTCCCCCCTGTAACGAGTACAGTTGTATTCTTAAACAATTTGGTTTCCTCCTGTATCTTGTTGTGTTGATTAAGAATCTTTTATGTGAAGGCAATTCTTATTTACTTAATTGGATTCCGCTTAAAACCTGCTCCCAAAGGTGATGGTTTCCTTCCCATTTGTCTTTATTCGGAAATTCTACAGCGCAGACTTTTTCAAGCGGCCAGTTTTTTTCAACAATGCCTTCAACGCTATTATGATTGATAAGTAGAACACGGAAGTCCCGCTTTACAAGTTTGGAAAGTACAGTCTGCAGTTCTAAAGCTTCCTCAAAGGAGCCCTCTGTTCTGACAAATAGAATTCTTTTAGCACTTGACATGGTTTTTAGGAATCTTTTAATTCTTCGGTCATATTTTGCACGAACCTCATGATAGGAACCTAGATATTGGAGAGAGTTTTTATCAGATCCAAAATCATGGTTAGAAACAAATTGATATCCATCATCTGAAACACATATCATTTCTGGACCTGCGTAGCCTATGATTCGAAGGTTATCGTAGTCCATAAAGCCAACGAAGCGATTGGTCAAGAGTCGATTAACATCAGATAATGACGGTGAAGCCATCCAATCAAGAACTCCTGAAAAAGGTCTAAGGTTGTGCTTTTTAAGTTGGATTGAGGCTAAGCATAGATCACCGAGGCTAAAAACGGCATCGTATTTTCCTTTCAACTCATTCAAATTCATTTTCTCAACTCCCCTTGTATAAAGTATGAGGCTATATAAAGGAGGAAAGAGTGTTTTATTCTAGAAACTTGTACTTTTTTCTATTTCCTTTATATCCTTCAGAATAGTAAATGCAATAAAGTTGAAAATGAAAGTGCGGTTTGCCATATTTAGAAAAAATGTGTGCAGGCTTAACCTAAATTAAGGAGGGTGCCATAAAGGCCCCTCATGGAAGGAAAAGTGCAGATGATTTTTAAGTAGTATAAGTGGTTTTAATAGTTGGATTAAAGTTAACAATTTCTAAAATAATAGGGGTTCCTTGTTCAATTGTTGTTTCTTCACTTACTGAGATTAACAATGAACCAATCCCCTCTCCTCCAGCAGTATAAGCAAAATGATCGTCCATTTGCAGAACCCCGTTAATGTATACATTAAAGTAGCTATTATTCATATTTAGACTTGGAAGACTGGTGACAACTTCACCCGTATCATCGAAGAATTGATTGCAAGAAATTTTATGTGTACCTTCAACTAAAATGGATTCTGGAGTGACATGAAATAAACGTGTTACCGTCGGTGAAGTCGTAATTTCGTTATTGGCTGTAACAGCAAGTTTAATAATCTTTAGTCCCATTTACTAAATCCTCCTTTTCAATTTCCATACAATATATGTAATTTGTGCCGGGGAGATTGGGAAGGACAAGTAGTCTAGTAAAAATTAAGGAATTGACCTATTTTTTCACACTTATTTAAAGGTTTACTTATATAATGCAATAAGAAAAAAACCTAAAGCTAATTATTCATAGAAAGGCGGCTTTTGGGGGGATAATGAAAAAATGAATAAACAAGGTTCTTATATCCTTAGTATCTCGACAAAGATGTCCTCTCCGTTTATCAAAATTCCAAAACTTCCTCTTGAAGAAATTCGTGTTTCTTCTCCTAAAAAAGTGATTACACATGAATTTTTTGTGGTAGCTGACGGCAAAAAAAGAATCTTTTCCGAACAAGATGCTGTCGATGGCTACGGACAACAATCGATACATGATCCTAAGGATTATTCTTATGTCAATCTTTTTATCAATGGGGTGCTGCAACCCAAAATAAATTATGAAGTCAAGAAAGGGAAACTGATTTTAAAAACGGATGATTTTCCCCTTCTGGGAACCCCAATCATTCTTCAAATGGTGCGAATTTACTAAGAAAGGTCGAAATATTAGTGAAAATGGTAGAAAAAATTCCTTTTGTCCTAAGATAGTGGTCTATACATTCTTGTACCTCATTAAATATTGTGTATGTATACGACAATCATTAGGAGAGATGCATGAATGAAAATCTTGTTAGCCACATATTGGGATGTGCCACATTTGGGTGGTGTTTGGAATTATATGGTTCAGCTCAAGAATAAATTGGAGCAGCTAGGTCATGAGGTGGATTTGCTTGGATATGGAGATGAAAATAACAGTGTCCATATTGTCAACGAGGGGAGAAAAATTTCAAAAGAAAAGATTCTCCCTTTGTTACAAGCAAAAATAAATCCCCAAAACTATCCTGCCATTTATGCTAATAAATTGGTGGAATATACTGAATTCCAACGGTATGTATTTGAACTAGGAGCAGCTTATTTAGGATTAGATAAATATGATTTGATTCATACACAGGATGTAATTTCAACAGCCTGTATTAATCGGATACGCCCTAAATCCACACCTTTAGTCTCCACTCTCCACGGTTCTGTTGCTCATGAAATTAGACATCAAATTGATTCCTACCACAAATCTAATAACTCATATATGGCGAGGGCTTATTATGATGATTTGGAGCATATAGGTGCATCGACAGCAGAAGTGACCATAGTAGCAAATAACTGGCTGAAGAATGTATTAACCAATGAGTTTCAAGTCAATCCGGAACAAATTAAAGTACTCCATTATGGCTTTGATACAGAGAATTTCATTAGGAAAGCGAAACAGAAATCCGCTATTGTCCGACCTAAGGATAAAAAGGTTATTATTTTTACAGGTAGACTTGTAGAGCTGAAAGGGGTTCAGCATTTATTAAAGGCTTTAGGAAAATTAAAAGAAAAACGTAATGATTGGGTTTGTTGGATTGTTGGGTCCGGTGAAAAACAAGCAGAATTAAAGATACAAAGTAAGGTTCTTGGAATCGAGGATGATGTCTTTTTCTTTGGAAAAAGGGATGATATTCCAAGCCTTTTAGCAAATGCAGATATTTATGTTCTTCCTAGTCTTATCGAAAATCAGCCTTTGTCTTTAATTGAAGCTCAGATTTCAGGAAAAGCTGCCATCGTGAGTGCAGTGGGTGGTCTTCCAGAAATGGTTGAGGACGGAGTGACAGGATTGCTTGCTCCCCCTGAAGATCCTGATGCATTATCTGAAAAAATAGAACGGCTCCTTCAAAATGATCGCTTAAGAAAAACATTAGGTTCAAATGCCAAGAAATGGGGAATGACCCACTGGTCTCTTGAAAAAGGGATTAGATCATTATTGGATGTGTACAATGAGGCGATTACAAAGCGGGAGAAGGTCTTAGAGAATGACGACGATATTACAATCGATTAAAGTCTGGTTAGTAAATTCTGTCTCATGGGGGAGAAATATATGGAACAGTTTATGGCGTAAGCCTGAGCCAAAGCCAGCGGTGGTGGAGCCACTAGAAGAGAGCCCTGAATTCCCATATGTCAATAGCAATCGCCTGAATCCGTATTTCTCTCAAACGATTCTGAATCCGGAGATTATTATTTCAGAAAAGCTATGGAAGAGGTTATCAGCCAATCTTCCTAAGGGATTTATTATGCCCAATCCGCAAACAATCTTAATTCTTAAACCATTTGTTGGGGATCATTACAATCTGTTATTTTCAGAGAAAACTCCGCTTACGAATTTGGTTGTTGATGCCGATATTTGGGGGAAAATTTCAAACAGTTTACCAGATAGATACTCCCTTCCAAATGAAAGCATTGGCATTGTGATGCGAAAAATGAATGCCAATCACTACAATGCCTTATTCTCAAATCCGACGAGTATTAATGGGGTGTTTGTTGATCCGGAAATTTGGGGAGTGATCGAAAAGGCTCTTCCTGATTACTATGTCATCCCCAATCCTTTTGCCTTAGAAACCTTTAAACCAATGAGCAGCATGAATTTCAGTGAGCTCTTTACAGAAGATGTTGCATCTGTTGAGGTGTTCGTGGATCCAACTACTTGGGAGCCAATCAAAGAAATCCTTCCAGAAGATTATATTCTTCCTAATCCAGATTCCATGGGAATCTTTAAACCGATGTCTGGCCATTCCTTTGATTCTTTATTTGATTATACAGCAGTTGGGGAAGAAGTATTTGTTGATGATGAAGTGTGGAATGAAATCATTCAATCCTTGCCAGAAGACTATAAATTGCCTGTTTCGTCTGTGATTCATAATGATCCTTCAAATTAAGATTCTCCCTTTGTACTTTCTTATGGCCAGTAATGGGATTTTAGTCAACTGACTTATAGCATATCTATTCCTAAGACATACACTGGTAAAAAATAAAAGGGAGACTATATGATGAAGGTTATCGTTACAGGTGGAGCAGGATTTATAGGTTCTCATCTTGTAGATGCGCTCATAGCTAGAGGGGATGAGGTTCATGTTTTGGATAATTTAAGCACTGGAAAACTCCAATTTAAGAATCCGCAAGCATCGCTACATCTTGTCAATATTTGTAGTGAAACAGCAAAGAAAATTATTATCCAGCTCAAGCCTGATGCGGTTTTCCATTTGGCCGCACAGGCAGATGTTAGTAAATCTATCCTTGATCCTAAATATGATGCAGAGGTTAATTTAATTGGCACAATCAATATTCTTGAGGCATGCAGAGATGCATCTGTAAAGAAATTCATTTTTGCCTCTACTTCTGCGGTCTATGGAAATCTGCAAAAAGAAATCATCAGAGAGGATGATCCAGTCCATCCAGCTTCCTATTATGGGTTATCTAAACTGGCGGCAGAAAACTATATTCGGATATTTTATGAGCTTTACCAGCTTCCTTTTACCATTCTCAGATATGCCAATGTTTATGGACCAAGGCAATTGCCAAAAGGAGAAGGGGGCGTTATCGCAGTATTTCTTGACCATATTCAAAACAAAAAATCATTAAGCATTCACGGGGATGGCGAGCAGTCAAGAGATTTTATCTTTGTAAAGGATATTGTTACCGCTAATTTAGCTGCATTGGATAATGAGAATCAACAAATTTTTCATGCAAGTACAGCTAAAAAGACATCAATCAATCAGGTTGTGGATATATTATCGGATCTTCATGGAGTGAAAATTGATTCCGCTCGAACAAAAGAGAGAATCGGAGATATAAAGCATAGTTGCTTAGATAATCACAAGATAGTTCAAACATTGAAATGGGTTCCTCAAATAGATATTTTAGAAGGTTTATCGAAAACGTATGCTTATCAACTCCAAAAAGTAAATTGAGTTTTTCATTCCGGTTGTGCTTCATATAAAGTGAAACTTCCATCAGTGGGGGTTTTCGACGCACAGGACGTGAAGTGTGCAGACTTATGTGTTGACGTCGCGCTTTTAGTCTGCCATTCATCCCCCACTGATGGTTAGTTACGCAGAGCCTGATTGATTTTTCTAAGGGCTGAATCCCAAAGAAAAATCTTATTTCACTTATCACGCTCAAGGGACGCCACATCCTGTGGCTTCGCCTGACTAGGACCTCCTGTCCGTTAAGAGTGGGATAAAACAGATACTAGATGATTCCATCTGTCACCATATTTCAAGAAAGGTAGAGACTTAAAATGAGTCGACAGCAAAGAATCATGATTACTGGAGCTAGTGGTTTTACTGGCATTCATGCATGTGAGCATTTTTTAAACAAAGGTTATCAAGTAATAGGGGTAGTTAGAAGGAAGACACTTTCATTTGAACATCAGGGAATGCTGATTGAGAAATGTGATTTAACCAATAAACAAGGGGTTGATGCACTTATTCACAAAACTAAGCCACATTTTCTCCTTCATCTTGCAGGTCAAAATCATGTCCCTACTTCGTGGAAGGAACCGCTTGCGACTTTTGAAAACAACGTTGTTTCGACCGCCTATCTCATTGAATCCATTCGCGTTCATTTTCCATTTTGTAAAATCATCGTCGTAGGCTCTGCTCTACAATCTGATCTTAATCAAATATCCACTCCAACTCATCCCTATAGTTTTAGTAAATCGATTCAGGTGTTAGCAGCCCAAGCTTGGCAAACCCTCTTTCATATGAATATTATGATTGCTAAACCTTCCAATTTAATCGGTCCAGGTCCATCAAAAGGAGTCTGCTCTATTCTTGCTGAAAAAATTGCAAAGATGGAGTTTTGTGACGTAAGTAAATTTTTAGAGGTTAGTAACTTATTGGCAAAGCGGGATTTCCTTGATGTGCGAGATGCAGTTTTAGCCTATGATTATATGTTTGCAAAGGGAGAAGCGGGAAAAATATATGATGTTTGTTCGGGGAACCCGAGAACCTTAAAGGAAATCATAAACGTTTTTCATTCCATGGCAACAGTCAATTTTCAGTTTAAGGGTTTACAAGATGAGAATGAAAAGCTTGAGTCCATTAAGCCTCTAGAGTTACAAAATATAGGCTGGAGTCAGAAAATACAATTAAAGCAATCTCTAAACGATATTTTAACAGAAAAGCGAAATATAGTATCATCTCTTCCATCTTAAAAGCCAACTCATCGATGAGCTGGCTTTTTCTTTCAAAAAAATAGAATCGAAGAAAGTGAATAAAAGAACTTGACAACAATTTTTTGACGACTTGCATATTCAAATTAAATTTAATACAATATGACTATATTTTATAAAAAATGACTATGACGAGGAATAGTAATAGTGAAAAGCCTGTTTTAGAGAATTGACGGCTGGTGAGAGTCAATCAGGCCCATTATGAACTCACCTCTTGAGTTGCAAGTATGAACCCTAACATAGTAATGCTTGCCGTTTACCGCGTTAAGGATGAATGAAGCGAGTGACTTAAATTCGTCACTAATGTGGGTGGTACCGCGGGAGAAGATACATAAACTCTCGTCCCTATAGGGATGAGAGTTTTTTTATTTAAAAAGCTCAATAAAATGAACAAATATATTTGGCTATATTTAGAATTTAGGAGGAAAAAAACGATGAGCTTCAATCATCAAGAAATTGAAACAAAATGGCAAAAATATTGGGAAGAATCCAAAACCTTTAAAACAACAGAAGATAAAGGGAAACGTAAATTCTATGCATTAGATATGTTCCCATATCCATCTGGTGCCGGTCTTCATGTGGGGCATCCTGAGGGATATACGGCAACAGATATTTTATCAAGAATGAAACGAATGCAAGGCTATAATGTTCTTCATCCAATGGGATGGGATGCATTTGGGCTTCCTGCAGAACAATATGCATTAGATACAGGGAATGACCCAGCTGATTTCACTAAGTTAAATATTGAAACATTCCGTCGCCAAATTAAATCATTAGGTTTCTCCTATGATTGGGACAGGGAGGTCAATACAACAGACCCAGATTATTATAAATGGACGCAATGGATTTTTTTAAAGTTATTTGAAAAAGATTTAGCCTATATTGATGAAGTAGCTGTTAATTGGTGTCCAGCACTTGGCACCGTGCTTGCCAATGAAGAAGTCATTGATGGAAAAAGTGAACGCGGTGGGCATCCAGTTGAACGCCGCCCAATGAAGCAGTGGATGTTAAGAATTACTGCTTATGCGGATCGTTTATTAGAGGATCTTGAAGAGTTAGATTGGCCTGAAAGCTTAAAGGATATGCAACGAAATTGGATTGGCCGCTCTGAGGGTGCCGAGGTTACATTCCATATTGACGGATTAGACGATACATTCACAGTATTTACTACGAGACCAGATACCTTATTTGGTGCGACATACACTGTACTTGCACCAGAGCATGCCCTAGTTGAAAAAATTACAACAACAGAGCAAAAAGATGCCGTAGAAGCTTACTTAGATCAAATAAAATCTAAAAGCGATCTTGAGCGTACAGATTTAGCGAAAGAAAAAACAGGAGTCTTCACTGGAGCATTTGCGATTAATCCAGTAAACGGTGAAAAAATGCCGATTTGGATTGCTGATTATGTATTAGTAAGTTATGGAACAGGAGCTATTATGGCGGTTCCAGGTCATGATGAACGCGATCATGAATTTGCACTTAAATTTGACTTGCCAATTAAAGAGGTTGTTGCAGGTGGAGATGTCATCAAAGAAGCATATACTGGAGAAGGCCTACATGTGAACTCTGATTTCTTGAATGGATTAAATAAAGAAGAAGCGATTCAAAAAATCATATCTTGGCTCGAGGAAAAAGGTATTGGAACGAAAAAGGTGACCTATCGTCTTCGTGATTGGTTATTTAGCCGTCAAAGATATTGGGGTGAACCTATTCCAATTATTCACTGGGAAGATGGGACAATGACAGCTGCACCAGAGGAAGAGCTGCCATTAATGCTTCCAAAAACAAAAGAAATCAAGCCATCAGGTACAGGAGAATCTCCATTAGCCAATATCGAGGATTGGGTGCATGTTGTGGATCCTGTTACGGGGAAAAAAGGTCGTCGTGAAACGAATACGATGCCACAATGGGCAGGAAGCTGCTGGTATTATCTACGTTATATTGACCCGAAAAACGAGCAAGCGCTCGCTGATCTTGAAAAGTTAAAGGAATGGCTCCCTGTCGATATTTATATTGGTGGTGCAGAGCATGCGGTTCTTCACTTGTTATATGCTCGTTTCTGGCATAAATTCCTTTATGACATTGGGGCTGTGACGACAAAAGAACCATTCCAACGATTATTTAATCAAGGTATGATTCTTGGTGAAAATAATGAAAAAATGAGTAAATCAAAAGGCAATGTCGTGAATCCTGATGAAATTGTCAATACTCATGGTGCTGATACATTACGATTATATGAAATGTTCATGGGACCACTAGATGCTTCTATTGCATGGTCTACCAATGGGCTTGATGGTTCTCGCCGTTTCCTAGATCGCATTTGGCGATTATTAGTGGAAGAGGATGGAAACTTAAGTCCAAAGATTCAAGATACAGATGAAGCAAATAGTCTGGAAAAGATCTATCATCAAACTGTGAAAAAGGTGACAGAGGATTTTGAAGGACTTCGCTTTAATACCGCGATTTCGCAAATGATGGTCTTTATTAATGAAGCCTATAAAGCAACTATACTTCCTAAATCCTATATTGAAGGATTTGTTAAAATGCTATCTCCAATTTGCCCTCATGTAGCAGAAGAATTATGGGAGAAGCTTGGGTATAGTGGAACTGTTTCTTATCAAGCATGGCCAGCCTATGATGAAGCGAAGCTAGTCGATAATGAAGTGGAAATCGTTGTTCAGATTAATGGAAAAGTAAAAGCCAAAATGATGGTTCCAACCGGTATGAAAAAGGAAGAATTAGAGCAATTAGCGATGGATGATCATAAGGTCAAAGAACAGATTGATGGGAAAACGATTCGTAAGGTGATTGCTGTACCAGGTAAACTTGTTAATATTGTGGCAAACTAAAAAAATTATCCCTTTCCTGAATAAAATCCTTCCATTTTGGGTAGGAATGTGAAAAAGAGAGGGAGAGGGAAAAAATGATTCAAGTAAAACTGTTCGACCAAGAGCACGAAAAAGACCTTGAAATCGAAATGAATCGTTTTTTAGAGACGATCGAAGAGAAAAAGCTATTAGATATTAAATATAATATTGCAGCAATGCAGGAAGATGAAGATGATCAAATTTATTGTTTTTCTGCTATGATCATTTATAGAGCTTGATTCGGTTTGATGGAATCAAGCTCTTTTTTATGATGAAGCATGGCTTAGGATCATTCATGTAAAGCATATTTCGCTGCATTTATCCCTGCAAGTCTGCCGGTTACAAGAGCAGAGGTAATGTTGTAACCACCTGTATAGCCATGGATGTCTAAGATTTCTCCACAGAAATATAAGCCGTTCATGAATTTAGAAGCCATTGTTTGTGGCTCTATTTCCTTCACAGAAACACCTCCACCTGTTACAAATGCTTTCTCTAAAGGCAATGTACCATTTACTTGAAATTGAAATTGTTTGCATAAATGAACAAATCCCCTGATTTTTTCATTGGAAAGGTTGGCTCCGATCGTGAGCGGATCCATTTCGCTTTTTTCAAAGAGAAATAGAAGATAACGTTCAGGAAGCAACCCTTTAAAAATATTTTTAATGCTCTTTTTTGGTTCTGTCTTGACCATTTTTAAGACTTCCTGAAAAAGCTCGTCTTCTTTTTTGGAAGGAATCGCATCAATATTCATGGTTACATTTGCTATATTCCATTTTTTCATCGCTTTCACGACAAATTGACTGCAGCGTAAGACGGCTGGACCGCTTATGCCAAAATGGGTAAAAAGCATATCCATTTGATGAGTGATTAAGGGTTTTCCTTTTGGATTTAGTACACTTAAATTGATATCCCTTAAAGATAACCCCTGCAATATTTTATTGTGGATGAACGGTTCATTTGAAGTAAGCGGCACTTCAGTAGGGAATAAATCTGTGATCATATGTCCAGCTTTTTGGGCCCAAGCATATCCATCTCCTGTGGATCCGGTATGGGGAACCGATTTTCCACCAACGGCAATAACGACGGCATGACTTTTAAAACTTTGACCATTTTGTAGTTTGACTGTTATATGGCTATCATAATCAATATCCATAACTGGAGCGTTTGTCATCAATTTCACCTGTAGCTCTTTTATTCGATTGATGAGTGCATCAATGACTGATTGAGCCTTATTGGAAACAGGGAACATCCGGCCATGATCTTCTTCCTTCAACTTGATTCCGAGATTTTCAAAAAATGTAATAATATCTTCATTGTTAAAGATGGAAAAGGCGCTATAGAGGAATCGACCATTCCCTGGAATATGCTTGACTATTTCATCAATCGGCAATCGATTGGTTACATTGCAGCGACCACCTCCTGAAATAGCTAGCTTCCGTCCTAGCTTGTCTCCTTTATCGATAAGAAGCACTTTTGCTCCTTGCTCACCAGCTGCGATGGAAGCCATTAATCCTGCAGGGCCACCACCGATAACAATCACATCAAACATAGATTCACCAACTTCATATTTTTCATTACTAAACGTGTTCAATTATTATAAAACAAATGCAAGCCGATAAAAAGTTTATTGATCCTTTATTTGAAGGTAATATTCTCAAATATTGCAGTTTATTAAAAAAATTCTTACGTTTGAATACACGTAAACTCCTAAGGGATTTGCGAGAAAAGAAAAATCCATTAGGAGCGTACGCGACCTGAGGGAGGTTCGCTGCATGCTAGCAGAAAGTGAAGTTATTCAGATTTGGATTTTGATAAGCCATAGTAAAATAGCTTATTTGAAAATCCAATATAAAGAAATTCTTCTTTAAGTCAAACTGGCGAATTGGAGGAAAGAAGGGTAAACTACAAATAGTGTGTATCAAAAACATGTAGAAAATAGTTCACAGATTTTGTATAAATATCTATGTTAAAATGTTTATTTGAAATGCTATTTTATGAATAATTATGATAAAGATTTCAGATGAGATGATGGTAGCATTATTCTTTTCTGATAAAGTTTTTGGTACTTTAAGCATAAAGTGTTTACTTTATGCATTTTAGGTTAGGAAGGGATTTTATGTCATCGAAGCTTTTGAGAGGAACTTTCATTCTAACATTGGGGACTTTTTTATCAAAATTTCTCGGGCTCTTTTATGTCATACCTTTTTATGCAATTGTCGGTAAGCATGGGACCGTATTATATCAATATTCATATGTCCCATATACGATATTTATCAGTATTGCGACAGCTGGTGTACCGCTAGCGGTATCGAAATTTATCTCGAAATACAATGCAATGGGAGAATATGCTGTAGGACGTAAGCTATTTAAATCAGGGCTGATTATAATGATGATCAGCGGGATTGTTTCATTTTTAATCCTTTATTTTGCAGCACCAATCCTTGCAGGGATGACGATTAATGATAAGGATTTAACCTCAAGTGTGGATGATGTGGCAACCGTGATTCGTGCCGTCAGTTTCGCTTTGATTATCATTCCGTTCATGAGTTTAATTCGCGGTTTCTTCCAAGGACATCAATCAATGGGACCTTCCGCAGTCTCGCAGGTGATTGAGCAGCTTGTTCGAATCATCTTCCTGCTTGCAGGAGCTTTCATTGTCTTAAAGGTGATGAAGGGAAGTCTAATTTCTGCTGTAAGTGTTGCAACATTTGCTGCTTTTATCGGAGGAATTGGAAGTCTTGCTGTCCTTATTTGGTATTGGTATAAGCGGAAACCATATCTCGATGAACTTTTACTTGAGAATCATGGCGACATGGAGATCTCTCTTCGTGAAATGTATAAGGAAATTATTCTTTATGCAGCACCTTTTGTGCTGGTGGGAATCGCCAATCCATTATTCCAATTTATCGATCAGCTCACCTTTAATAGAGCGATGGTAGAGATTGGTTTAGAGAAGCTGTCAGAGGATGCTCTGTCTATTCTAAATTATCAATCACATAAGCTAGTGATCATTCCGGTATCTTTAGCAACGGCCTTTTCATTAACACTTGTTCCAAGTGTAACAAAATCCTTTATTGCTGGGGAATTTAAAGAGTTAAATCGTCAATTAAATCAAACTTTTCAGGTCATGTTATTTCTAACTTTACCGGCTTCCATTGGATTATCTATGCTAGCTGAACCTATTTATACCGCTTTCTATGGATATGACCCAATGGGGGGAGTGGTTCTTGGGCATTATGCCCCTGTTGCTATATTATTTTCACTTTACTCTGTTACAGCAGCCATTCTTCAAGGAATTAATGAACAGAGATTTACGATATTAAGCTTATTAGTTGGCATTCTGCTTAAATTGAGTTTGAATATCCCTTTAATCAAATTATTTCAGACAGATGGAGCGATTATGGCCACTTCTACAGGATATTTAGCTGCTATCATCATTAACTTGATTGTGATTAAAATATTCTCGAAATACCAATTTCGCTTGGTTTGGAGAAGAAGCCTGCTTATTATTATTTTTACGGCTATTATGTATGCCTTGGTTAAAGCGGTTTATATTATTCTTACCATGTTTTTATCATCTGAATTGCGGATGCAGTCCCTGATTATTATTGGTACTTGCGCAGCGGTCGGAGTCTTGGTTTACTTTTACTTAGGGTATAAGACGAAATTGATTAATTTCTTATTCGGTGAAAGAGCAGATCGGTTAAAGAAGAAGTTAAGAATATTTGGTTAAACTAGAAAAGTCTGTTGATATAAAAAGGAGGCCCTGAAGAATCAGACAGCCTCCTTCTTTTGTTAATATTGTGCGTATTCATCCCTAATTCCTAATCGTCTTTCAATACGATCCAATCTCCTGTTAATACGGTCAACTTGATTGTCTAAACGCTCTACACGACGATCAAGCTGATCTAAACGTCGATTGATATTTCCAAATCCCCCTCCTGGGAAGACACCACCAGGAAAGCTTTGTGTTCTTGGATCAGCAGGCGGATAAAATTCATATCCTTGTTGTTGTTGTTGAGGGTAATACATCACACCATCTCCTTAGCATTTTTCTAAACCATGTTAGCAGTCTATGCTCTTTTAAAACTTAGGTAACGGATATTCGCCCAGTTTTTTGTGAAAATGGAGGAAATAAAAAATATGAGAATTGATAAAATGCTTGCCAATCTAGGCTTTGGAAGTAGGAAGGAAGTTAAAAAGCTTTTAAAGGATGGTCAGATTATGGTAAATGATATGGCCATCAAGGATGCAAAACAGCATGTTAACCCGCAGATAGATGTGGTGATGGTAAACGGAGAGATCGTTGAATATAAAGAGTTTATTTATTTAATGATGAATAAACCTCCTGGAGTAATCTCAGCAACAGAGGATATGGAGATGGAAACGGTTATTGATTTATTAGAAGAAGAGGATCGAGTCTTTGCGCCTTTTCCTGTGGGTAGACTAGATAAAGATACGGAAGGGCTTTTATTATTAACCAATGATGGTCAGCTTGCCCATCGCTTGCTTTCGCCCAAAAAACATGTTCCCAAAACCTATTTTGCTATTATTGATGGAGTTGTGACAGATCAGGATATTTCAAGTTTTAAAGCAGGAGTTGTATTGGAAGACGGATATGTAACAAAGGCAGGCGAATTAACTATTCTCCATTCAGGGATTCGTTCAGAGATTGAATTAACCATCACGGAAGGAAAATTTCATCAAGTGAAACGAATGTTTGAGGCGGTTGGAAAACGGGTGATTTACTTAAAAAGACTATCAATGGGGCCTTGCGTTTTAGATGAGGATTTAGAGCTTGGAGAATATCGAGAGTTGACGGAAGAAGAAATACAACTGCTACGGGATTATGAAAAATAAATAAAAAGAGATGTTCTCTCAAAAAAGGGTTCTCATTTTGACAATGTGAAAAAGATTTTGGTTCAGAATGAACGATCATTTGTTTCTAATGTTACCCTAACTTTGAGAGCCATCTCAATAAGGAAAATTGTATTTATTGCTATTCTTAAGATGATATTTTCACTTTCTTCTCTGTTGTTGTCCATTTTCCCCTGCTAGGGCTTTCCACTAGGTCATTATACGCTAGAACATTCAAATCCCTTTGAATCGTACGAGGGGTAATACCAAATTCATCTACAAGCTCCTGAGTTGTAACGGTACCATGCTTACTAATAAACATGTAGACTGATTTAATACGGTTTAACATCCGGTTAGTCGAAGGTTTCAAAAAACCACTCCCTATCCATTTTTCAAACCTGGGGCAAAATCCAGCAACGACAGCTTCATGAAGATATAGAATTATGTAATTTTCTTTTCCCCAGACAACCCCTTTTTTTAAAATCGTCTAAGAATTCTAGATGTTTCACTACACTATTATTGTAGCTTTATTTGCAAAAAATTTCTAGACCTTCGTACTGATTTAGTCGAAATTTATTCCAACAGTGGATCGATGAAAACCACCTCCTATAGTTGTTGTACTATACAATAATGAATAGGACAAGGAAATTATGATAAAAAATTCATTTTTTGGAATTTTTCAACTATGATAAGTATATCGGATTGCATAGGGCAATCGCTTGCAAAATCAGGATTAAATCGATATTCTCAAAATTAGGAGAAGCGCTCGCTATTTTGATTTTTACGGGTAATAAGGCTTCACTGAAGAAAATTCCTCATTACGCTTCTTAATGGGTATAAGGGATAATTTACAGAATGAATACATACAAATGAGGAGGATTATGATGAGCATTGATTGGATGCAAGAAGTAGATTCAAGAAAGGAATCCTTAATAGAGGATGCAAAAAAACTCTTAAAAATTAAAAGTGTTCTAAATGAAGAACATATGACGCCTGAAGCTCCCCTCGGAAAAGGAGTTAAGGAAGCTTTAGACTTTATGTTAAAGCTTGGAGAGAAGGATGGTTTTACGGCTAAAAATGTAGGCAACTTAGCTGGACATTTAGAGTTTGGACATGGAGAAGAATTAATCGGGATTTTGTGTCATGTAGATGTGGTTCCAGAAGGTGATGGCTGGACGAGCGATCCATATGAAGCGGAAATTCGTGAGGGGAAAATCTATGCCCGTGGTGCTATTGATGATAAGGGACCAACAATGGCTGCTTATTATGCCATGAAAATCGTGAAAGAGCTTGGCTTACCATTAAATAAACGCGTGCGAATGATTATTGGAACGGATGAAGAAAGTGATTGGCGTTGTGTTGATCATTACTTCGAAAATGAAGAAATGCCAACAATGGGGTTTGCACCAGATGCGGATTTTCCTATTATCTTTGCTGAAAAAGGAATTTCAGATTTTGATCTTGTGCAAACAAAAAACGATCGGTTGGATCATGAGGGAAAAACAAAAGTAATCAGCTTTTCATCAGGACTTAGATATAATATGGTCCCGGATTTTGCTAAGGCAACTATTGCTAGTGACGATCTTGATGCAGTGAAACAAAAATTTGAAAACTTCCTTCAAGAAAAAGCAGTGAAGGGTCAAGCTCAATTAGATAATGGCGAAATCAATCTGGAAGTAGAAGGAAAATCAGCTCACGGTATGGAACCAGAACATGGAGTGAACGCTGGCTTCATTTTAGCTGATTTTATCACAACTCTTGCGATTGATGTTCAGGCCGAAAAGTATTTTGAATTTATTTCAAAGTATTTTTTAGGGGACTCAAGAGGAAAACGCTTAGGTGTTGCCTATGCAGATGATATTACTGGGGATTTAACCATTAATGTTGGAAAAATGAGATATGAGCAAGAAACAGGTGGTACTTTAGGATTGAATTTACGCTACCCAGTTACAAATGAAATGGATGAAACAAAAAAGAAAATTGAAAGTGCGATTGAAAAAGATGGCTTCAGATTAGAGAACTATTCGGATTCAAAACCGCACCATGTTGATGAAAAGGAATTTCTTATTCAAACATTAAAGAAGGTATACGAGGAACAAACGGGGGAAAAAGCGGAGTTGATTTCTATTGGAGGAGGCACTTATGCACGTGCCTTAAAAACGGCTGTTGCATTTGGTCCGCTTTTTCCAGGACGTCCTGATGTCGCTCACCAAAAGGATGAATATATGGACATCGAAGACCTCTATAAGGCAACCGCGATATACGCGCAAGCAATTTATGAATTAGCAAAATAATTGGGGAAAGTCCATTTTTATAGTTGCTATTTTGTTATTATTATTCATGCCACAGTCCTTGGTACTGTGGCATTTTTGTATCCATTTTGAGAAATGCACGTCTAGTGTATTTTTTGAAAGATGATATATTTGGAAAAGATACTTACAAGGGGGAAACGGGAAAATTCAAGAGTGCATTTAAAGTAAAAAAGAAGAAAGTAGTAAAAAGTTTTTATCAGAATTGGTCAAATGGACAAAATATCAATAAGTTGAAAGCACTATGACTAAAGCGAATATTCGATGAAGAAATTTGTACTTCTCGTTCATCAACATGGATTTGGGCTCTATTTTTTATTAGGAAATTAATTTTGAATTTGATAAAATAATGGAAATGGAGGATTGTTGATGGAGAACAGACAACATTATTTTTTTGCCATTCGTCTACCTTTGGAAATAAAACAAAAATTATCTTTAATGTGTCAGAGAATAATTGAGCCATTTCCTTTTAAAAGGTGGGTACATGAGCAGGACTATCATATTACGTTAGCTTTTTTGGGTGGAGCGCCTCAAGAAACTTTGGATAGAGCGAAAGAGAATGTGGCCTCTAAGTTGCATAGCCACACTTCATTTCCCTTAGCGATTAATCATTTAGGGGTATTCGGTAAGAAGGATGCACCGAGAATTTTTTTGGCTGGACTAGATAAAGAACAAAGGCTGGATGATTTAAGAGCGGATGTTTATAAAGCATGTACGGAAGCAGGATTTTCATTAGAGACAAGACCCTTTAACCCCCATATCACTCTTGCTCGAAAATGGGGAGGGGAAACTCCCTTTGAACCTGAGAGGCTAATTCAACTGCAGCAAGATCGGCTGAGTCGAGTAGAATGCGAAATAAAGGAGGTTGTCCTTTATCAAACAAATCTTAATCAAACTCCAAAATATGAAGCTATTTCGCTTTATAAATTAAAAGAACCATCCATTTTTTGATATTTCAGTTTGTACAATTGTAAATATTGTTTCCACTGAATGACAAAGAGAACAAGAAAAAAAGAGTGGGGCAAAGAATAATGGGACAATTAATTAAATTACAAGATTATGTTTCACGTTATGAACAAAATATATTTCTATATCCGGCAAGGTATGTTCGATTAAAGAAACAGCATTGGGAAAAGGTTGTTTTTGCTTGGGAGAACCATGAAGGAGAGTTTAGCGAACAACAAGATGATACATCTGCACTCGACTGGTTCGAAGAGGACAGTCCGACCTTTTTTGAAAAGATCAAGGGAGCTTTAAAGATTAGAAAAAGACACGAAGCTAATAAAGAGGAAGTGGAATTGGAAGGAGATGATGGACTTCAGGAAGAGGAATCAGCCGTCCTATTTCAACCAATCTTTGCCGTTCGTCCACAAACAAAATTAGAATTGAAGCAGCAATTTCTTGACCAGCTGATTCGCTTCCAGCTAAAGTGGGCGAGTTCTACCTTAATGGAGAAATCCTATGTGGACAATAGCTATTTATTTGATCGGAAATTAGCCTATTTTCTTCAGCGGTTTCCAGATACCTATCTAATTATGTATCGCCCGATTTTTCTATTAAAAAAAGCGCCTGTTGAAGTGGAAAGTATCATGATAACACCGACAGAAGTTCTTTGTATCACGTTTTTAGAGGAAGAAGATCAAGCGGTCTATATTGGCTCCAAGGAACGATTCTGGATGAAAAGAGTTCAAAACCAAGAGAAAAAAATATTAAATCCTTTACTTGCCTTAAATCGTACCCATAAAATCGTCCAAACCTTATTCAAAAAATACGATATAGAATTACCGATTCATCAGGTAATGATTAGTAGAAATGGTTATATAGATTACCCTTCTGCCCCATATGGGACGTTTTTAGTAGAAAAAAGAAATTATGAGGAATGGTTTCAAAGTTTAAGAAACAATCGCTCCCCATTAAAGCATGTGCAATTAAAAGCAGCTAAGGCTTTATTGCAATTTTGCCAAACGTCCAGCTTTAAAAGACATGAATGGGAATCTGAAGATGAAAGTAATCAGGATGATTTAATTTAAAAAGGATGGATTAAATGGTAAGACTGGATTTTATTATTAACCCACAGGCTGGTAATGGAAAAGGGCAAAAAGTTTGGCAGATGGTCGAAAAGGAGTTACAGGCGAAGAATATCTCCTATACCGCTCAATTAAGTCAATATAGAGGTCATGTGAAGGAAATCGCTGCATCTTTATTTAAAGGAAGAACGGAGACCCTTAATATAGTGGTGATTGGCGGGGACGGAACCCTGAATGAAGCTATCAATAGTATTTCAAATGAGGAACGTGTGCGCTTAGGTTTTATTCCCGGCGGTTCAGGGAACGATTTTTCTAGAGGATTCGGGATTCCAAAGAATCCGCTTAAAGCACTAGAGACTATCATCGATTCCCTTCCTGCAAAAGGGAGGCAAGTTGATGTCGGATTTATTGTTAATGAAAATGAAGAAAAAATATTTTTTATCAATAATATGGGTGTAGGATTTGATGCCTTAATTTGCAAAGAGGCTGAAGTGTCAAGGGTAAAAAAATGGTTAAATCGCGTATCATTAGGGAATTTTGTTTATGCAATCATTTTATTAAGAAGTTTATTTACATTTCAATGTACAAAAGTTCAAATAACGATTGATGGAATTGTTCATGAATTTCATTCAACATGGTTTGTGACGATCGCGAATCAGCCCTATTATGGAGGGGGAATGAAAATATCTCCCGATGCGAATGCATCAGATGGACTTCTCAATATAACGATTGTTCATGATCTTTCCAAACTAAAGCTATTACTTGTATCGATCAGTGTTTTTTGGGGAGGGCATGTGCGCTTTAAAGAGGTTCATAGTTTTGTAGGAAGAGAGATTTCCATTCAAACGGCATCCCCCCTTCTTATCCATGTGGATGGTGAGCTTGCAGGAAGTACACCTGTAAAGGTTAAGGTTCGACAAAAGGCCATTCCTATTATTCTAAACGATTAAAAGAAAGATAGAATGAAACCATCTATTTCTACATAAATTATGGTAATATGGAGAGGTACTTGACGAAAAAAGTGAGTAAAGGATAAAATCTATAAAGATAGCTATTGAAAAATATGTTTTAATAGCTGTCTTTTTTATTCTAACCATAATAGATTAAATAATAGATAATGTTAATTCGTATTAATTGAAGGTGAACATTTTGGAACACATACTTGGACAAGAATGGGAGATTGTCCCAGCCGGAGGGGCAACCGGAGAAGCATTTTTGGCTCAACATGACAAACAACGGCTATTCTTAAAGAGAAACTCCTCTCCATTTCTTGCGGTACTATCAGCAGAAGGAATTGTCCCAAAGCTTGTTTGGACAAAAAGAATGGAAAATGGCGATGTCATTTCTGCTCAACAATGGTTAGAAGGTAGGGAACTAAAGCCTCATGAAATGAAACAGCAAATTATTGCGAAACTATTGGGAAAAATTCATCGTTCTGGACCATTATTAAGAATGCTTAAGAGGTTGGGGAAATCACCACTTAGTCCGAATCAGCTTCTTCAAAGTATTGAAGAAGAGCTTGCCCCTGAATTAAAAGAACGGCCATTGATCAATAAGTCATTATCATTTTTACAAGCGGAGCTCCAAAATGTTCAATATAAAGAGAAAGTGGTTTGTCATTGTGATGTCAATCATAACAACTGGTTGCTTACTGAAAACAACCAGTTGTATCTCATTGATTGGGACGGTGCGATGATTGGTGATCCGGCTATTGATTTAGGGATGCTCTTATATTGTTATATTCCTCGTGAAGAATGGGATGCCTGGATCAAAATTTATGGGTTAGAGTTATCCGAACATTTATTATTACGAATGAAATGGTATGTGCTAGAACAAACTTTGACTTCCGTTCAATGGTATCATACAAAATTGCGATTTCAGGAAATGGAGAATCGCGTTCATTATTTGGAAGAAATTTTTAAGTTTTAGGAATATTGGTCAATGTCATTGACCCATTGTGAAAGTTGATCTTTATGGAGCTCAATATGCTCATCTAAATTAGATGCATTGATTCCATTATGACTATAATCATAAACCTGCTCTAACGTGTTTTTTACATTGCTGTGAACATTTGAATTGGCCATAAGCGATTTGATTAACCGTTCAAGCTGTTCACACTCAGAAACCGAGCCACAGCAATCCATTTGATGATTGCTAAGAATGTCTTTTAATAAATTGACTTGGTCAGTATGACTGATTGGCATGGATTCACTACCTTTCTTATTAGAAGGAATTCACCTTTATGATGTGAATTCCTTTCCTTGTTTATACGAAAAAAATCCTAGTTGCAACAATTCATGTTGCATGCTATGGTTTGAACGATATTATTTTTTAGGGGTGTCAAAAAATGCGACAAAGAAATAAACCTGGAGCGAAAGATAAATTACAGCAATACCCGCAATATGTTATCCAATCGCAAGAAACATATAAAGGGAAATGGCAGGAAGCCTTTCCAGTAGCTCAACCGCTTCATATTGAAATTGGGACAGGTAAAGGACGTTTTATTACTCAAATGGCAAAAATGAATCCCCATATTAATTATATTGGGATTGAATTATCCATTAGCGTTATTGCTACGGCATTGGATCGTTTGATTGAAGCAGATCTTCCAAATGTGAAATTAATGAATGTGAATGCTATGGATTTGCGAAGTTATTTTGAAAAAGGGGATGTGGACCGCATCTACTTGAATTTTTCCGATCCATGGCCAAAGAAACGTCATGAAAAACGCCGGTTAACTTATAAAACATTTTTAGATGTTTATAAAGATATCCTCATCGAGCAAGGTGAAATTCATTTTAAAACTGATAATCAAGGACTTTTTGAATATTCATTAAAGAGTTTTTCGGAATATGGGTTACAGCTAATTTTTGTAAGCCTTGATTTGCATAACAGTGATTTCGAAGAAAATATCATGACGGAATACGAAGAGAAATTTTCATCAAAAGGAAACCGCATTTATCGATGTGAGGTTCGATATAAATAGGGCTTATTCTTTAGCTCTATTTTTTTATGCCTTAAGTATTAATTGGCTGCGGTGATGAAAGTTGATGTAATGGATAATTTTAGGAATAAACTATAATTCTGCCTGATGGCTCGCCAATCGACGAGTTTTCTTTATATGTTTTTTTAGAAGATTACTAATTTTTATCAGTCATGTTAAAATAAGGAATATAAAGATAGGAGGGATTGAAGATGGAGAAATTGTCCTTAACCAATATAAGGTTAACATGGTTAAAGGGAGGAGTCACAAATCTCGATGGAGGAGCCATGTTTGGTGTCGTACCAAAGCCACTGTGGTCGAAGAAATATCCTTTTAATGAAAAAAACCAAATTGAATTAAGAACAGATCCAATCCTAATTGAATGGGAGGGAAAGAATTTTCTCATAGATTCTGGCATAGGAAATGGAAAGTTAGATGGAAAGCAAAAAAGAAACTTTGGGGTGACAGAAGAATCTGAAATAGAAGCTTCTCTTCAAGAGCTTGGTTTATCATGTGAACAAATTGATTTTGTGTTAATGACCCATTTGCATTTTGATCATGCGTGTGGTTTAACAAATATAGTGGATGGGGAATACAGCTCTGCTTTTCCTAATGCCAAAATTATCACTTCACAAATCGAATGGGATGAAATGAGAGAACCCAATATTCGCTCACGAAGTACATACTGGAAGGAAAATTGGGAAGCCATCCAAACTCAGGTAGAAACTTTTTCAAATGAGTGGGAAATGGGACCGATTAAAATGATTCATACTGGTGGACATAGCGATGGGCATGCCATTATTCTCATAAAAGATGAGGATGATTTTGTGATTCATATGGCAGATATTATGCCGACTCATGCCCATCAAAATGTATTATGGGTCATGGCTTATGATGATTATCCAATGAATTCCATATGGGCAAAACAAAAATGGACGGAATATGGATTAAAGCACAATGCTTGGTTTACCTTTTATCACGACGCTATCTATCGTGCGGTGAAATGGGATGATGAAAATAAAATTAGTGAAAAGATCAAAAGGAATCTAGCTGGTGCTGAAAGTTAAGATTGGATGAGAAAAGGTTATTTTCTATGAAGAGAAATAACCTTTTTTCGTTCAAAGTTTCTGAACATCAATAATCGTGCCTGTTAACGCGTCAGAAATAAATTCATATTGTTCATTAATGCCTTCTATTTCTCTTGTAATGCCCCCTTTATAGACCTTATATGCTAATACTCCTTTTTCATAAGGTTCGACGGTCATATTAATCCAAGAGCCATTAATGGATCCGTGTTCCTTAAATGATTTTTTCGCATTTTCCAATACTTTTTCTGGAGAGATAAATGTTTTTTTGGATATGAGTTCACTTGTCACATATCCACCAACAATACCTGCTCCAATTCCTAATAAAAAGGTTTTCCAGTTCATATGTAGCACCTCCATTTGGAATCATCACGACAAAAAAAGTCTTCCCTTTATATGATCATAGATCCATCATAGCAAATATTTCAAATTTAATTAAGATATGATGAATAGTATAAACTGTTATAGTGGAATGCCAAAAGGAAGTTCTGTAAAATATTCATATACATATTTATGTTAAAAATAAAATTAAGAGGGGCATCGTCATGAATGAAAAAACGTTAGAGCTTTTTAAAACATTAACAGAGTTACCAGGGGCATCTGGAAATGAACATCTAGTTCGTCAATTCATGCGCACGGAGCTTGCCAAATATTCCGATGAAATGGTTCAAGATCATTTAGGAAGTATTTTCGGAGTGAAAAGAGGCGATGAAAAGGGACCAACCATTATGGCTGCGGGGCATATGGATGAAGTTGGTTTTATGGTCACCTCTATTACGAAAAACGGGATGATTCGTTTTCAAACACTTGGTGGTTGGTGGAGTCAGGTGTTACTTGCCCAAAGAGTGCAAATTATCACGAATCATGGACCGGTTGTTGGAGTGATTGGTTCAATTCCCCCACATCTTTTAGAGGAAAGCCAAAAAAATAAACCAATGGATATCAAAAATATGCAGATTGATATCGGGGCTGATGATAAAGAAGATGCAGAAAGAATCGGGATTAAGCCAGGACAATCCATTTTACCAATTTGCCCATTTACCGTCATGGCAAATGAGAAAAAGATTATGGCAAAAGCTTGGGATAACCGCTATGGTTGCGGATTAGCGATTGAATTATTAGAAGAATTGAAAGGTGAAAAATTGCCGAACATCCTTTATTCTGGGGCAACAGTTCAAGAGGAAGTCGGCCTTAGAGGTGCTCAAACAGCAGCTAATATGATTAAGCCGGATCTCTTTTTTGCTTTAGATGCAAGCCCTGCAAATGATATGACAGGAGATAAAAATGAGTTTGGTCACATTGGAAAAGGGGTTCTCCTTCGTATTTTGGATCGGTCCATGGTGACCCACCGCGGAATGAGAGAATTTGTACTAGATACAGCAGAAACTCATCATATTCCATATCAATATTTTGTATCACAAGGGGGCACAGATGCAGGAAAAGTCCACCTTGCTAATGAAGGAATACCAAGTGCTGTTATCGGAATATGCTCTCGATATATCCATACCCATGCTTCCATCATCCATGTAGATGATTATTTGGCAGCCAAGGAATTATTGGTGAAGTTAGTTAAAGCTTGTGATCGAACCACAGTTAATACTATTCTTGAAAATAGTTAATTTTCACTAAGGAGGCATCTATCGGGGAGGCCTCCTTTTTATAAGGAGAGTTGTCAATGAAAGTGGTAATTGGAACTAAAAATCCCGCAAAGGTGAAAGCGGTAGAAGAAGCATTTTCTCATTATCCATGTACGCTTAATTCTATTGATGTATCATCAGGTGTAAGCCCTCAACCTTTTTCTGATGAGGAAACCATTCAAGGGGCCTTGAATCGTGCAGAAGGGGCCTTAAATCTTGGTCAAGGGGACATTGGAATCGGACTTGAAGGTGGGGTTCACAAAACGGAACATGGATTATTTTTATGTAATTGGGGGGCTCTTGCTGTAAAAGGCAGATCGCCTATTATTGCTGGTGGGGCAAGAATTCTTTTACCTGAGGAGATTGCTGGTGAATTATATAAAGGCAATGAACTGGGGCCGGTGATGGAAGGATATGTGAATATAAAAAATGTAAGGAAAAAAGAAGGGGCAATTGGAATTTTCACCAATGGTGTTGTAAGCCGTGCAGAAATGTTTCTTCATGTCATGAATCTGCTAGTGGGTCAGTATGAATACCAAAGATAATTGTGCCCGTAAAACAGTGGCTCTAAAAAGAGACTTGTCATCATATTAGGTGAAAGTTTATCATTATATTGGAGTTATTAGCTACTGAGCAAGGAGGAAAAGAAATGGTTCAACAAATGAAGGCAGCCCTGCTTATCATCATTGCCGTTTTTTTACTTAGCGCATGTACGACTTCATTTAAAGAGGAACAGAAGAAAATTATCTCGTCAGTTGAAACAGCTATGAAAAAGAAACCAAGTAAGTCCAATACTCAGAATGAGGTCATTCAATATAAGCTTCCGCTAGGCTTTGAAATAAAGAAAGAAACTCCTAATAATATTATTCTACATAATGGTTCAAAAACGTATATTCTCTTTTATAATCAACATGAGAATTCATTAAGTCAGGTTGTTTTTCAATCGACATTACAGCACAAAAAGGAATATGATGTGAAGCAAACATTTAAAGAAAAGGACAAGTTTGGATACCTTCTCATTGAGAAGCTTTCGGATAAGAAAAACGAGATGACCGTTGGCATCGGTGGAGTCAAAATGACAACTGAAGCCAAAACAGACATCCTTGCTTCCGAGGCTACTACCATGGTTGATATTGTGAATTCCGTTTCCGTAAAATAATTCCGAAGACCGTTTTTCTTCGGTTTTTTTCTGAAAAAAAATGGAGAATCTAATGGAGAGTTAAATTGATTTCACAAGCGATGCATTTCATTAGACCTACAGGGATATGTTTGATAGTATCAGATTATAAGAAATGGAAGAAAAATATGTATATTTGCAAAGGAGGAAGTTCAAAATGAAAGACCTTGAGTCCTTTGAACAATTTGAACAGTTAAAGAATAACGGTAAACATATTTTTATGTTTTCAGCTGGCTGGTGTCCAGATTGCCGTGTGATAGAACCAGTTTTACCGGAAATTGAAGCAAAATATTCGGACTATACCTTTATTCATATAGATCGTGATGATTATATTGATTTATGTCAGCAGCTTGACATATTTGGGATTCCAAGTTTTGTCGCGTTTGAAGATGGGAAAGAGCTCGGTAGATTTGTTAGCAAGGATCGCAAAACTCAAGAAGAAATTGAAAATTTTATTGATGGATTAAAGGGTTAAGAAAAATATGAATGGAATCCAACGAATTGATCGTTTAGGCTGGCTCATTTTTAGGGAGTCAGCCTTCCATTTGTAAATAGAAAGGGGGAAAGAACGATGAAGATGGATAGTCAAAGAATGAAGAAGGAACTTGAAGCCAGGCTTCTTCAAGATAATCGAACGTTTTCATATGATCGAAAAAAAGAACAATTACGGATTGAAAATAGAGAAACGAACAAAGGGATTACGATCTCTTTACCTGAGCTCGTTGGAAAGTGGCAGGACAAAAAAGATAGGGCTATTGATGAAGTGGTTTATTATGTTGAACAGGGACTTCAAGCGATGGAAAATGAAGTCGAATTAACAGGTCAGGAAAAAAGGATTTATCCAGTTATCCGCTCCACATCCTTTCCCATTGAAAAGTCTGAAGGAGTGCCTTTTATTGTTGATGAGCATACAGCAGAAACGAGAATCTATTATGCAGTCGATCAAGGAAAAACCTATCGACTCATTGATGAAAGCTTGCTGAAAGCTGAAGGGTGGAATCATCAGCAAATTCGCGAAATGGCCATGTTTAATGTACGCTCTTTATCCACAAAGGTAAAGTCTGATCGGGTTGCAGAGAATACCTTTTACTTTTTAAGTACAAATGATGGCTATGATGCAAGCAGAATATTAAATGATTCATTTCTCAAGGAAATGTCGCAAAAAATCACTGGGACAATGGCAGTTGCGGTTCCTCATCAAGACGTGCTAATTATTGCGGATATAAAGAATGACACGGGATATGATGTATTGGCACAAATGACAATGAGCTTTTTTGCAAATGGTCATGTACCGATTACAGCTCTTTCTTTTTTATATCAAAATGGAGAACTCGAACCAATATTTATTTTAGGTAAGAATAAAAAAAGGTAGTTGATCCTATATATGGATAATTGATAAGCCACATCATGTGTGGCTTTTTCCCATTTTCTCCCCTCTCCTGATTAAATTGGCTTATTCTTTTATTTTAACTCGAAATTTTTCAAATTACTGTTAAAATAGGTATGTAGTTAGATTTGAGAAAGAGTGATTACTTTTGAGTTGGATTAAAAAATTTTTTCAAATGTTTAAATCTGAAGATGAATATGAAGAAATTGAAGATTTTTCATACGATGAAGAATATGATGAGCGAAATATAAATACAAGAAATAATCATCCTGATGGGAAAGGAAATTTAGACACAAAGGTTTTTTATCAATATCCAAAAGGTCAATTTAAATTCCCACTTATACCGGATGAGTCTAAAGAGGAAAGTGAAAAAATATCGAGTAACCGCAAGCAAATTCATCATCCTCCACGGTCTGGGTTAAGTGATCATGGGGATGAGCAAATTGCAAACAAAAGGCGTGAGCAGTCTATTCCGCTGTCAAGTAAAAAAGAGATAGAAGTCGTTATACATAATCGAAGGCCTTTTCGTCCCACAGAAATTCCTTCACCTATTTATGGATACAATCGACCAGTAAGAAAAGCAAAAGAGCGCCAAGAAATTGTCGAGTTTGAATTACATGCATTTACTGAAAAGGATGATGAGTTGGTTAAAAAGAATGTTCAACCCATTCAGGTAGAGCAGATTTTGGCTGAGGAAAAGCTCGATATGCAGGAAAACAATAATGTGGTTGATGAATCTTTAACTAGTGACTTGGAAATGACTCAATTGAAAGGAACAGGGCATAAGGATGTTCCATCTAAAGAAGAGGAAGTCGTTTCTGCCTTCGATTCATCTCCATTTGTAGCGGCAGCGATGGAACTGGATAGTACGGATGAAGGTAGTTCGATTGAAGATAAATTTGATTTTCCAAGTGAACTGGATATAACCGACGTAGAAACAAATGCGGATGAAATTGAATTACAAGCCGAAGCAATGATGGAGTATGAAACTATTGAAACGAATATTGAAGAGGGAATGGAGGTAGAAAAAGCAGCAATAAAAGGAAATGACGATCCACAAGAGTCCTCAATATCGGTTCACACAATGGATGAAGAAAAAACATCTATGGAGGATTCTGAAAACGAAGTCATAATTGCTGATGACCATTCTTCTTCTAATGATGAATTTTTGGATAAAGAATCAAAAGAAGAAGAGAAAAGAAACAAACATCGATCTCATTTACCTTTTAATGTTATCATGCTTAAGCAAGACAAACGGAAGATTGACCATTCCCTAATGACAAACGAGAAAAAGCCTTCTGTCTCATCAAGTTCTGAGACAGAAGAGTGTCATACAAAAACGGTGGAACAGAATCCATCCTCTGAGATTCAAGAATACAAGTTTCCAGCAACTGAATTATTGACTCCACCTGCTGTGACGGATGTTAGTGATGAATGGTTGAATGAGCAAGAGCAGTTTCTAAATGAAACTTTGATGAATTTTAATGTAGGGGCTAAGGTCGTAAACGTAACTCAGGGCCCTGCTGTAACTCGTTTTGAAGTTCAGCCTGACCCTGGAGTAAAAGTAAATAAAATTACAAATTTATCTGATGATATTAAACTCAGTCTTGCTGCAAAGGATATCCGTATTGAAGCACCGATCCCTGGGAAGCACACAATTGGAATTGAGGTACCTAATCAGAAAAGCCGACCTGTTTTTATTAGTGAGATTATTAATAGCCATGTATTTAAACAGCAGGAGTCGCCACTAACGGCTGTTCTTGGTCTTGATATTTCAGGAAAACCGATTGTAACCGATTTACGAAAAATGCCCCATGGATTAATTGCAGGGGCTACAGGCTCAGGAAAGAGTGTTTGTATCAATTCCATCTTAGTTAGCTTATTATATAAAGCGACACCTGATGATTTAAAGCTGCTTCTGATTGACCCTAAAATGGTTGAACTTGCACCTTACAATCAAATTCCGCATCTTGTTAGTCCAGTTATCACGGATGTTAAAGCTGCGACTGCTGCTTTAAAATGGGCAGTTGATGAAATGGAGCGACGTTATGAATTATTTGCTCATACAGGGGTAAGGGATATTACAAGGTTCAATGAGCTTGCAGAAAATCATCAACGATATGCAGATAAATTACCTTATATTGTGATTATTATTGATGAGCTTGCTGATCTGATGATGATGTCCCCAGCAGATGTGGAAGAAGCTATTTGCCGTATTGCTCAAAAAGCAAGAGCTTGTGGCATTCATTTAATCATAGCTACACAAAGACCATCTGTGGACGTCATTACAGGTTTAATTAAGGCCAATGTGCCAACTAGAATTGCCTTTTCTGTATCATCTCAGATTGATTCAAGAACGATCATCGATATCGGAGGAGCTGAAAAGCTTCTCGGACGAGGGGATATGCTCTTCCTTGAAAATGGAACCTCAAAGCCGGTAAGGCTTCAAGGTACCTTTGTCTCAGATACAGAGATTGATGATGTGGTTCAACATGTTCGGGAACAGCAAGAACCGGATTATTTATTCCATCAGGAAGAGTTAATCAAAAAGGCGCAAATTACTGAGGAAGAAGATGAATTGTTTTATGAAGCATGTGAATTTGTAGTTGACCAAGGAGGTGCTTCAACATCCGGTATCCAACGCCGATTTAAAATTGGATATAATCGAGCAGCACGATTGATTGACATGATGGAGCAACAGGGATTTATATCCGAAGCGCGAGGAAGTAAACCAAGGGATGTTCTTATTACAGAAGCGGAATTAGAATCGATTCAAGATTCTAATGCAATGTTTTAATCTATGGGTATTCTTGCCTGTATAAATCAAATAATAATTGTAGGATATTTGTGAATTTGCATGAAAATGTAATTTTATTATAAGACTTATACAAAAATCGATACATAGTATTTATTATTTATTATGGTATAATGTCTTAATATGATGAATGCTAGTTTGAGTGTTGATATATTCTGTTGTATGAGCAAATATAGTGAAATGTCATATACTGTTTTACAGATAGACGCAATTGGGAGGTTCTTTATATGACTATTTACCATTTTGTGGGGATTAAAGGTTCTGGAATGAGTGCCTTAGCACAAGTTTTGCATGATATGCATTTTGTAGTACAAGGGTCTGATATTGAAAAGCACTTCTTTACTCAAGTAGCCCTTGAACAAGCAGGAATAAAGATCCTTCCCTTTCAAAAGGAAAATATAAAACCTGGAATGGTCATTATTGCGGGAAATGCTTTTCCAGATACTCATGAGGAAATAGTGGAAGCAGTAAGGCTTGGCCTTCCCGTCATTCGATATCATCGCTTTTTAGGTGACTTTTTGCAAAACTTTACTAGTGTTGCGATAACTGGGGCACATGGAAAAACGTCGACAACGGGGCTTCTAGCTCATGTAATGGGCGGTGCGAAGCCTACTTCTTTCTTAATAGGAGATGGAACCGGTAAGGGAGAGAAAGACGCACATTATTTTGTATTTGAGGCGTGTGAATATAGAAGGCATTTTCTATCCTATTTTCCAGATTATGCAATCATGACGAATATTGATTTTGATCATCCTGATTATTTTGCCAATATTGAAGATGTGTTCTCTGCTTTTCAGGAATTGGCATTACAAGTGAAAAAGGGAATTATTGCATGTGGGGATAATGAGCAGCTTCAAAAAATTCAGGCAAAGGTTCCTGTTCTTTTTTATGGATTTGGCGAAGAAAATGATTTTCAAGCAAGAAATGTGGTCAAATCGACAGAGGGTACAACCTTTGATGTTTTTGTACGCAATACATTTTTTGAAAGCTTTTCAATCCCTTTCTTTGGCAATCATAATGTTTTAAATGCCCTTGCTGTTATTGCCCTTTGCCATTATGAAGGGATTAGTGCTGAAATCGTAAAAAGCCATTTAATGACCTTCCAAGGGGTTAAAAGAAGATTTACGGAAAAACACGTTGGAAATCAAATTTTAATTGATGATTATGCTCATCATCCAACTGAAATCCGGGCTACTTTAGATGCCATAGGACAAAAATATCCGGATAAAAGAGTTGTTGCTGTATTTCAGCCACATACTTTTACAAGGACGCAGACATTTTTACAAGATTTTGCGGATAGCTTAAATTTGGCGGATCAAGTCTTTTTATGTGAAATCTTTGGTTCTGTAAGAGAGAATCACGGCAAGCTGACGATCACTGATTTGCAGGCTAAAATTCCTAATTCTGTTGTAATTACAGAAGATGGAACGAAAATCTTGAGGAATTACGATAATAGCGTTATTGTGTTTATGGGTGCAGGGGATATTCAAAAATTCCAAGAAGCTTATGAAAAACAAGTACAATAAAATAAAAGGCCAGCCTCAGCAGAATGAGGCTGGCCTTTTAGTAAGGATAAGGGTAGAAGCGCGGGTTATTTTAAATTTTCTGGATTTAGTGATTCTAGTTCAGAAATGACAAATCGTCCGTCCTTTCTAATTAGCACGTCATCGAAGTAAATTTCGCCACCACCATACTCTGGTCTTTGAATATTGACCAAATCCCAATGGATATTGGAGTGATTTCCATTAAAGGCATCATCGTAGCATTGACCTGGTGTAAAGTGGAAACTTCCATCGATTTTTTCATCAAAAAGAATGTCCTGCATTGGTTGTTGAATAAATGGGTTTACTCCAATGGCGAATTCACCAACATACCGTGCCCCTTCATCCGTATCAAAAACTTTGTTGACACGCTCTGTATCATTAGCGGTTGCTTCGACAATTTTTCCGTTCTTAAACGTTAGTTTTACATGTTCAAATGTAAATCCTTGATATGGAGAAGGGGTATTATAAGTTACGACACCGTTAACGGAGTCCTTTACAGGGGCTGTATAAACCTCTCCATCTGGAATATTCATTTGTCCAGAGCATTTAATAGCAGGAATATCTTTAATAGAGAAGGTTAAATCTGTCCCTGGACCAGTAAGACGGACCTTATCCGTTTTATTCATTAAGGTGACAAGATTGTCCATCGCCTTATCCATTTTGCTATAATCTAAATTACATACTTTAAAGTAAAAATCTTCGAATCCCTCTGTGCTCATTTTGGCCAATTGTGCCATAGAAGAGGTAGGATAACGAAGGACTACCCATTTTGTTTTTGGAACACGAATGTTAGTATGGACTTTTTTCCCAATGGTGCTGCCATGGATTTTCATTTTATCATCGGGCACATCTGCTTGTTCATTAATGTTATTTCCTGAACGAAGACCTATGTATGCATCCATATGACTCATTACATTTGCTTCAAAATCAGCTATCATGTTAAAGTGTTCATCACTAGCACCCATGAGGAGCTCACGATCGACTTGATTGTCTTTAATGGATACAAATGGATAACCTCCTGCGGCATAAGCCTCTTTCACTAATGCCGTTACCAATTCCTTTTGCAGCCCAAAATTCTCGATGAGTACTTTCTCACCTTTTTGAAGACGAATAGAATAATTAATTAGATTCTTTGCCAGTATTTCAATTCGAGGGTCTCTCATTCTAAATCTCTCCTATACATTTTTAGACATTTACGTTTCTATTGTAACCTAAATTAAGAAAATTGTTGAATGATTGAATCAATTCATTTTTATGATAATATTTTCTTAAGGGCTTCCATTCTAGAAAACATGGTTTGGAATGACTTGAACAAAAGAAATATAAAATAGAACTTATACAAAAAAATTGTTGACCATTCGGAGGTGCCTTAGCTTGATTATTATTCTTTATTTAAGTGTTGCAATCATCGCCATTGCTTTCGTTATTCTTGTTATCTTTGTTTCGAAAACGTTAAAATCATTACAGGGAACATTAGAAAGTGTATCTGAAACATTGGGAGGACTTGAAAAGCAGCTTGATGGTGTTACACGCGAGACTACTGAACTGCTACATAAGACCAATGATGTTGTTCTTGACATCCAACAAAAATCTGAAAGCCTTAATACGGTTTTTGATGCTGTAAAAGATGTAGGAACAACCATAAAAGGGTTTAATCACTCGCTTCAAAATGTTACGAATACTGTAGAAAAGCAGTTGGAGCAAAATAAGGAAAAGGTGACTCAAGTCGTTCAATGGAGTAATATTTTTCTTGAATTAAAAGATAAATGGAAATCTCGAAAACAACAAACAATAGAGCATGAACAGGAAGAGCACAAACGGTTAAGGAATCAAGCCAATATGTAATATAATGGAGGAGATTTTATGTCAAATTCTGAACGAAAAAAACAGGCTAAGGACGTTGAAAATCAAAGCTCAAAGGGTTTTGTTTTAGGTGCACTTATTGGAGGCGTTATTGGTGCCGGAGTCGCTCTATTTTTGGCACCAAAGGCCGGGAAGGAGCTTAGGAGAACAGTGAGTTCAGAAGTTTCATCCCTTAAGGAAAAAACGGGACAACTTCGTGAGACTGCTGTAACAAGGGGTACAGAATTGGTGGAAACGGCAAAGAAGAAATCACAATCCATATCCGAAACGGTTTCGAAGCAATCCACAGATTTTATCAATAAAATCAAGCGTAATGAGGTAGTCGAGGACAACTTAGAGGAACAGGCTGACATGACAAAAAATCAACAAAATGATCAAATTCAGCAAATGCTCGATGAAACAAAAAAGGCATTTGATGAGACTGAGCGCCAGTTGAATCATTAATTATTGAGCATGAGTTTATTTTCAAGGGGGAATTTGGGATGAAGCAAATTAAGACAATTGATCAATTTGAAGAGCTATGCAAGGAAGGAGAGCATTTTTTCTTCCTCAAGCATTCATTAACCTGTCCAATTAGTCAGGCGGCGTATGAAGCCTATCAACGATTTTCGACTGAAGCAAGTGATATCGCCTTTTATTATTTAACCGTTCAGGAATCTCGACCATTATCTAATTACATTGCTGAAAAATATCATATTAAACATGAATCACCACAGGCATTTTTATTTATCAATGAAGTGCCAGCTTGGAATGCCTCTCATTGGAAAATTACAAATGAAGCTTTGAAAAATGCTTTAGAGGGGTCTGAAAAAAAGGGATAAACAATTATTAGAATATGACATTTATCCCACTCTTAACGGACATTTTGACTCCCACTTCAAGATTCTGAGAATACGAAGAAGATAAGTGGGAGATCAACTGTCCGTAAAGGTCCGATGAGGGATTAAGGTCCTAGTCAGGCGAAGCCACAGGACGTGGCGTTATGAGCGTGATAAGTGAAATAAGATTTTTCTTTGGGCTTCAGCCCTTAGAAAAATCAATCAGGCTTTGCGTGACTAACCATCAGTGGGGGATGAATGGCAGACTAAAAGCGCGACGTCAATCGCAACGTCTGCACACTTCACGTCCTGTGCGTCGAAAACCACCACTGATGGAAGTTTCACTTTATCCAAAAAAATGGGGCTATTGCTTCGTTCTACAGCATCTATTTCTTATGCTGAAATGAAGCAATAGCCCTCTTTGTTTTATTTTTTGATTCCTGAATATTGATTTTGTTGTTGTGCTGGCCATCGGATTTCAAGCTTATCACCAGGGGCTAATTTCTCATGAAATCCAGATTGCTTATTATTTTTTAATAATTGAAATTTGCCATTGGCATTCTTGGGTATTTCAAATTTCACCTGGTTAAATACATCTTGAAAGATAAATGGTTCGATTTTTTTTGTATGCAATGTTATATGATCACCATCATGCACAAGATCTTTCTCCGTCAGAATTGTTTCGCCTTTTGTAATTTCAGCCAGTCGTTTTTCTAGTAACATTTCCTTTCCGTTAAAATAAATTGGAATGGAGTGAGAAAGGATAATTTGTTTATAAGCTGCTAGTTCTCGAATTGTTGGATTTTTCTTGCCTTCGACAACCAATTCATCTAGATGTTCAAAGTTACTTTGGAGCTTTACCTCGATTCCATTTCGAAATAACTTCCCTGAAAATGCAGGAATAAACGTTTCCTTGTCATTGATTCGAATTCGAAAAGGTCTTAGCTCTAATAGCCAGTCTTTAAGATTCAATGATTTTAGCAATGCCTCAATGGTATCTGGCATATGCACTTGAATGATGTCCCTATCTTCAATTTCATAATCATTGCTTACTTCTTTTCCGTTACAGCTAATTGTGGCCGTAATGGTGTACTCAATCTCATTAATCGTTATCGATTTTGTGGGAATTTCATCTATCAGGTCTTTAATTTTTAGGGCAGCCTTTTTTCCATCTTCCCCTTTTTCAACGATTAATTGATCCCCATTTTTAATTTCATCATCTAATGAAGAACGGGTTCCATTTTTTCGAATAAGAGGGGGATGTCCATGTTCCCCAGGAATTGTAATGGTTTGGTTATTGACGGTTACAATGCTGGCGAATCCTGGCTTTCCATATAATTTATTCATTTTAATTCCAGCTGCGAGAAGACCATCTCCAACCGTTAATTTTTTCACTTCAAATAGCCGAACAGGCTGTTCGTTCACATAGACTGTCATATATTGTACGGGTGATTTTTTGGCAGCAATTGCAATCCCTATAGGAGTAACAAGCTCAGGACCTTTCGTGATGTGACTTGATATCGTTAAGGAGGAAATGGCGTCTATTCCACGAATGGCCACACGATTTTCTGGTAAAGCTAATTTTTCCGCAATTCGACTAGGCAACTCTGGAGTGAGACTTCCTCCACCGACAAGCATAACGGCCTTTGGAGATTTATGATTATTTAATCTCAAAATTTCATCACAAATGGAGGCAGCCAATCGATCGATCGTTAACGAAATTTCTGCTACGACATCCTCCCTTGGAATTTCCGCCTCAAATCCAAGAATATCGGTAACCGTAATGATTTCATCTGTTAATAATTCCCGTTTTGCTTTTTCGGCTAATGGAAAGTCCAAAAGATACTGGTCACTAATGGCTTCTGTTATTTCATCACCAGCTATCGGTACCATCCCATATGCGATCACTGTTCCCATATCTGTGAGGGCAATATCAGATGTTCCTGCCCCAATATCAATCAAGGCAACATTCAATCTTCGCATTGATGGGGGAATTAAAACATTTATGGCTGCAATTGGTTCTAAGGTTAATGCTTCCATTTCCAAATCGGACCGATGGAGAGCAGCAATCAAGGATTCTACCACAACCTTTGGCAAAAAGGTTGCAATGATTTCAACGGATGCTTCATCACCCTGTTGATCAATCAAGCTTCCAATTTCTTGATCGTCGAGTCGATAATAAAGAACAGAGTACCCAACACAGTAATAATAATGGCTGCTTTCTGCTTCATGTTTTTCAGCAACCGTTGATTGAGCTAGCTGTACGGCACTTAATTCAAGATGAAGGATATCTTGTTTTTGCATCATCGGTTTCCCTTTAATACTGACGGTAACTTTTGCTTTTTCTGTTTTTAATGCTCGACCAGCCGCTGCAACACTAACTGATTTTAATGGACCATGATTTTTTTCTAAATCTTGTTTAATCTCAGTAATCACTCGAGAAACAGCAAGAACATCGTGAATTTGACCATCTAGCATTGCTCGCTCTGAATGTTCCTTAGCAAGGATATCGACAACGTGATATTGTGAGTTCTCTTCTTCAAGAATAATTCCCACAACAGATCGTGTTCCTATATCAAGCGCAAATAATTTCTTTTTATCGGGCAAACTGATCCACCTTCTTTAATAGGACTAGGGATTTTGACATCAAAACGCTTTAGCGCTTAAAAGCGTTTAATGATTGAAGTAAATTATTCGTGACATTATTAATTAATTCATATATAATAACTCTAATTCTATAGAAAAATGTATCACATTTTTAGTGGCCGTAAAAGAATAATAGGAGGAAATGATTGCTATCCTAGGTTTATACTACTTTTTCCGATATTAGATTGACGGCTATAATTTAATCGAAAGGATTGGGAGAAAATGAGTAATGTTGAACTTGATCAACTACGAAATCGAGTGGAAGAAATAAATTTAGAGTTGCTACGCCTAATTAATGAGAGAGCAGTACTCGTTCAGGAAATTGGTCGTGTGAAGGAAGCTTCAGGTGTCAATCGATATGATCCGGTTCGCGAGCGTCAAATGTTAAATTCAATCAAAGAGAATAATGATGGTCCATTTGAAAATTCTACAATTGAACATCTTTTCAAAGAAATTTTTAAAGCAGGTTTAGAATTGCAAGAAGACGATCATCGCAAGGCGCTTTTAGTTTCACGTAAGAAAAAACCGGAAGACACTATCGTTTCTATTAAAGGGGTTCAAGTGGGTGATGGCACACAACACTTGATTTTCGGACCGTGTGCCGTTGAGTCATATGATCAAGTTGCCGCTGTAGCATCGGCAGTTAAGGCAAAAGGATTAAAGCTTTTACGAGGTGGCGCATTTAAGCCAAGAACCTCTCCGTACGATTTCCAAGGACTTGGTTTGGAAGGCTTAAAAATTCTGAAAAGAATTGCAGACGATTTTGATTTAGGAGTCATCAGTGAAATTGTAAGTCCTAATGATATCGAAACAGCCGTTGATTATATTGATGTCATTCAAATTGGTGCAAGAAATATGCAAAACTTTGAGCTTTTAAAGGCAGCTGGTCAAGTCAATAAGCCCATTCTTTTGAAACGCGGCTTAGCAGCAACAATTGAGGAATTCATCAATGCAGCTGAATATATTATGTCTCAGGGCAATGGTCAAATAATGCTTTGTGAACGTGGAATACGGACCTATGAGCGTGCGACACGAAATACTTTAGATATCTCTGCAGTTCCAATTTTAAAACAAGAAACTCATTTACCAGTACTAGTGGATGTAACCCATTCAACTGGAAGAAGAGATTTATTATTACCATGTGCGAAAGCTGCTCTTGCGATTGGTGCTGACGGAGTCATGGCAGAAGTTCATCCCGATCCAGCAGTTGCTCTATCGGATTCTGCCCAACAGATGGATTTAAATCAATTTGAAGAATTCTATGCAGCTCTTCAAGAATCTCGTTTATTAAGAGTTTAATGATTGTTTTATTACCTTCTACTGAAAAGTAGAAGGTTTTTTTTTTACTTTTTTGTTAAAATAGTACGGATATCATTGCAGGATAAACAATTGTACGATATGATTAGTCATCAATATCTGTTTTTTTTACATTATAGGAGTAGACTATACATACTTGAAGTAAAATAAGGAAAAAGTGAGAGCGTTTTTAATAGTGAGGAGTGTTTAAATTGAATATAACCATATATGATGTGGCAAGAGAGGCAAATGTTTCGATGGCAACTGTTTCCAGAGTTGTAAATGGAAATCCGAATGTAAAGCCAGCTACAAGAAAGAAAGTAATGGAAGTAATTGAAAGATTAGGATATCGTCCAAATGCAGTAGCTAGAGGCCTAGCTAGTAAAAAAACAACAACAGTGGGTGTCATTATTCCCGATATCTCTAATCCATTCTTTGCTGAGCTTGCTAGGGGGATTGAAGATATTGCAACCATGTATAAGTACAATATTATTTTAAGCAATTCTGATCAAAATAAAGATAAAGAATTACATTTGCTTAATAATATGCTTAGCAAACAGGTGGACGGTATTGTATTTATGGGCGGAAATATCACTGATGAGCATGTAGCTGAATTTGAAAAATCTCCGGCTCCAATTGTACTTGCCGGTTCGATTGAAGAATCGAAGAAGATTCCTTCTGTCAATATTGATTATGAACAAGCTGCCTATGATGTGACAAATGAATTCATCAATAAGGGAGAAAAGAAGATTGCTTTTGTGACGGGTCCTCTGCATGAGCCAATTAATTTAGAAAAGAAATTAAAAGGATATAAACGGGCATTAGAAGATCATGATATCGAATATCGCGAAGAATACGTGTTTGAAGGCGATTATACGTATGATTCAGGTATTGAAGCTATTGAGTATCTAATCAGTTTAGAAGAAAGACCAACCGCGATTTATGTAGGTTCTGATGAAATGGCATTAGGGGTCGTTCATGGAGCAGAAGATAAGGGATATCATATACCGCAGGACTTTGAAGTCATTAGCTCAGATAATACTCGGTTATCACTCATGGTTCGTCCTCAGTTAACAACGGTTGTTCAACCTTTATATGATATTGGTGCTGTTGCCATGAGACTATTAACGAAATATATGAATAAGGAAAAAGTTGAAAATCATACGGTTGTGCTGCCGCATCGAATTGAATATCGTAGTTCAACAATGTAATTAAGATAAAAATAGGAATAAAAAAGGCTGCCAGTGTACTGCACCCCAAAAGTTAGAGTAAAATCTAACTTTTGGGGGTCACCTCACATTTTGATCAGCCTTTTTTCTATGATGTTTGATCAAGTGAATGATGTTATAGGGATTCGGCTTTTGTTTTTTTCCTGATGGGGTAAAGAGCTTTGCTTACGGTTAAAGCATTTTTCTCTGATATCTCTCTTTTTCGGGGGATTTCTGGATATAAATCCTCTGGATCATCCCAATATCGGGGAAGTTCGACTGGTGCTTTTGAATGCCATTTTTGAATCCATTCAAGCGGCAAATGTCCATAACAATTTGAGTTTTCTGTCATCTCCATCCAAATAAGGGCCCATGCACGAGGGACCACTTTCCAAATATCGTAACCACCGCCACCCACTGCTACCCAGCGGCCTTCACAATATTGATGTGCGATTTCATGGGCTAATCGAGGAATCTCTCGATAAATTTTCATCGTGGCTGATAGATGGGTTAAAGGATCGAGATAGTGAGAATCGGCTCCATTTTGGGTCAAGATAATATCTGGTTTAAAAAACTCGGCCACCTCTCTAAAGGAGGTGCGATAGGCATCTAGCCATGACTCGTCTTCTGTAAAGGCATCAACGGGGATATTAAAGGAATAGCCATAGCCTTTTCCTTGTCCGCGTTCATTGACATTTCCTGTTCCAGGAAATAAATAACGCCCAGTTTCATGTATGGAAAGGGTACATGCATTGGGATCATCATAAAATGACCATTGAACTCCATCTCCATGATGAGCATCGGTATCTATATACAAGACGCGTGCTTGATATTTTTCCTGTATATATTTAATCGCAACAGAGCTGTCATTGTAGACACAAAATCCTGATGCTTTTCCGCGAAATCCATGGTGTAGCCCTCCACCAAGATTGATCGCATGATCGGCTTTTCCTGTCATGACATAGTCAACAGCGGTTAATGTTCCTCCGACAAGAAGAGAGCTTGCTTCATGCATATTAGGAAATATGGGAGTATCTTCTGTGCCAAGTCCATAATTTTCGGCACTTGTTTCATTTAATAGACCATGCCCAGCCATTCGAACTGCATTTACATAACTTGGATCATGGTTTAATTGTAGCTCTTCCTCAGAAGCTTGGCGAGGAGGAATGATCTGATGTTCATTTATTGCTCCAAGACTTTTCAATAAATCCAATGTAAGTTTTAAGCGAATTTGATCAAAGGGATGATTGTTTCCAAAGTTGTAATTAAGCTGGTCTTCTGAGAAAACAAAAACAGCGTTTTGCTTCATAAGGTTATCCCCGGTAAATTTGGCCATAAAACATGGTGACCCGCCTTTTTTAAATCTTCTATTAAACTTACTGGATTCATTGTTTGAACTCGAATGACGATGATTTTATCATTTTCATCGTGCTTGTCTGGGTAAACGAGGATACTAAGCACATTGGCTTTCTTTTTATTGATAATGGAAAAAATATCAGAAAGAACTCCCATTTTATGCGGTACTTTGATCTCGATTTGGGAACCGGGTTGATTTGCACCGGTCAATTCTATTAGTGTATGAAGCAGGTCCGCTTCGGTTACGATTCCAACCAATTTTTTATCATTAATTATTGGAACACAGCTGATTCGATTTTCATAGAAAACGGATGCTATTTCTTCAACGAAATCCAATGGGTGTCCTGTAATGAGGTTGGTTTTCATGATTTCTTCTATTGGCCTTTTTAATTCATCTTTGTGCTCTTCTAGATGGAAAATTGATGGAGTGGCATCGCGAATATCAGTATCTGTAACGATACCGACAATGTGATGATCAGAATCAACGACTGGAAAATGTCGAATGGCTTTCTGCTTCATTAATTGTAAAGCATCTTTAATCGTGTTTCTTGGCGATAATGTGGTTAGTTTCGTTTGCATGATTTCCTCCACAATCATCCTTAATTCCCCCTTAATTTACATTGCAAATTTGATGATAAAATTAGTAAACTATTTGTTTCACTTCTTAAAATAGAGTTTAAGTTGCGAAGAATTTTCTCCTCATATACTTAATTATTGATTGAAGTAGAGGGCTAATTCATTTGAGGTAATTTAACATGACTAATACATAAATCGATTCATAAAGCGAAGAGCATCAAATTTTTGAATCGAATCATTGGAAATTCGTTTTCCAATTTTGGCCATAAGACAATTAGCGGGGTGGGAGCTAATTTCCGGATCGTCTGTTGCGTACCATTGAAGACCTCCGGCATTCATCATTTTCTCCATCACTTTTCGATATTCCCATACATTTAAACCAGTCCCTTTTAAATCCCAATGCCAATAGTACTCTGTTGTAATAATGATATAATCCTCCATGGCATCATCCATCATGGAGACAATTAAAAGATTTTTCCCAACAGCACATCCTCGAAAATCTGGGATCACTTCAATGGCACCTAATTCTATTAAGTCATCCACATTGCCTTCAGACCAACGTTCAAGTGGATCGGGGTAAAGGTATGTGACATAGCCAACAACAATGTCACCTAATCTAGCAATGATGATTCTTCCTTCTGGAAGTCCCGCGATTTCAACTAAAGCTTTATGCTGTTGTGCTGGTTGGCGAAATGCGATTAAGCCTTCGTGAAACTTAAGGCCAGCTAACACTTCAGGTTGAACAGGACCTTCAATTATTAGATCTCCATGTGGAGTTTGCAGCTTTTTGGCATTATAGGTTTTTATGTGTTCCATTCATTCACCACCTAATTTTATACAATTAGAATATTAGTTATATTATACATAAAAAAAACAATAAGAAAGCCTTTTCATTTAATTTTTTGTTATATTCGGAAATGTTTTGTGACATTTTTAAAATCTTAAAAATATTTTAATATTTTTTTGGAAGAATATTTAAAAAATTGAAAATATAGTTTATAATATTAAGAGTGAATACAACGTCAAAAAGGGGGATATGTGTATATGAAATTGGAAGCGCTACCAGTTGTTAAAGGGGATTACAACTTAGTTAACTATGAGGAAACGTATAAGAATCATGATTGGAAAGACACCGAGAAAAATTTCTCATGGCATAGCACAGGTCTAGTGAATTTGGCTTACGAAGCAATCGATCGCCACACGGAAACGTACAGAAAAAATAAGATTGCTTTATACTATCGTGATGATCATAGAAATGAAAAGTATACTTTTAAGGAAATGAAAGAGCTATCAAATAAAGCAGGAAATGTGCTGAAGGCATATGGAGACGTCGAAAAAGGGGATCGCGTTTTTATTTTTATGCCTAGATCACCTGAATTATATTTTACTGTACTTGGAGCAATCAAAATTGGAGCAATTGTTGGACCATTGTTTGAGGCTTTTATGGAGGGGGCGGTGCGAGATAGATTAGAGGATAGTGAGGCAAAGGTATTAGTAACAACCCCTGAGCTTCTTAATCGTGTTCCTTACAATGAATTGCCTGCCTTAAAGCGTATTTTTGTTATTGGAGAATCTATTGAAGAAGATGGAATTTTAATAGATTTTAATAGAAAATTTGCAGAAGCAAGTAAAGACCTGTCCATTGAATGGGTTGAACGTACTGATGGATTAATTCTTCATTATACATCGGGATCAACCGGAAAACCAAAGGGAGTCCTTCATGTTCATAATGCTATGATTCAGCATTATCAAACAGCAAAATGGGTTCTAGATTTGAAGGATGATGATGTATATTGGTGCACAGCAGATCCAGGCTGGGTAACGGGTACATCCTATGGTATCTTTGGTCCTTGGCTAACGGGAACTTCAAATGTTATTGTTGGTGGACGTTTCAGCCCTGATGTTTGGTATAAAATGATTGAAGATTTTGGTGTAACAGTTTGGTATAGTGCGCCAACAGCTTTTCGTATGCTAATGGGGGCGGGGGATGAAGTCATTAAAAAATATGATTTAAGCACTCTTCGCCATATATTAAGTGTTGGGGAACCTTTAAACCCAGAGGTTGTTCGCTGGGGAGTGAAGGTATTTAATAAACGAATTCATGATAATTGGTGGATGACAGAAACAGGTGCTCAGTTGATTTCCAATTATCCATGTATGGAAATTAAGCCAGGTTCAATGGGAAAACCGATTCCAGGAGTTCAAGCAGCTATTGTGGATGACCAGGGAAATGAATTGCCACCATATCGCATGGGGAATCTTGCAATCAAAAAGGGTTGGCCATCTATGATGTATACAATTTGGAATAACCCGCAAAAATACGAATCTTACTTCTTGCCAGGGGATTGGTATGTATCCGGCGACTCAGCTTATATGGATGAGAATGGATATTTCTGGTTCCAAGGAAGAATTGATGACGTAATTATGACCTCTGGTGAACGTGTAGGTCCGTTTGAGGTGGAAAGTAAGCTTGTCGAACATCCAGCTATTGCTGAGGCAGGGGTCATCGGAAAACCAGATCCGGTGCGTGGCGAAATTATTAAAGCTTTTGTTGCATTACGTGAAGGCTTTGAGCCAACTGATGAATTAAAAGAGGAAATTCGTAATTTTGTTAAGAAAGGTCTTGCGGCACATGCTGCTCCACGTGAAATTGATTTCCGTGAAAAGCTGCCAAAAACAAGAAGTGGGAAAATTATGCGCCGTGTTCTAAAGGCATGGGAGTTGGATTTACCAACAGGTGATTTATCAACGATGGAAGACTAATAGCAATCATTCAAAAAGTGCCCAAAAGTTAAGCTTTTGGGCACTTTTTTAGTTATTTAATACATAATCGAGATGCAATTTATCAAAGATTCAATGCAATTCATCCTTTTTGCCAAATTGTTTTGGTAGCTGAAAGTAAAAAAGCGGGTTCCAAAATATCGTATATAACGATTTTTTGGAACCGGCTTAAATTTGTTTATCAGACTTCCATTAATTTTCGTCTTGTTTAGATTCATCTTTACTTGGATTCGACTCATTTTGATTCTTGCTTGGAGTCTTACCGGAGGTTGGTTTTTTCTCTGGTGTTTGATTCTTGTTTGTTACTTGTGTTTTACCAACTTGGACGATTCTTGATGGAGCTGATTCATTTCCAGCAATATCTACTGCGGTCACATAATAGCTTCCATTACCTACATGATAGCGAAGAGACGAGCCAGCTTTAATACTTGTCACCTTTTTCGTCCCACCACTGGCAGAATAAACATGATAACCAATAATATCACTCTCAGAATTCTTTGACCAGGATATCGTATTTCCAGATACTGCAACATTTACGGCCGATGGCGTCTTGCCATTTTCATTTAATTTGTCACCAGCTATTAGCATATTGGACCAGTTTCCGTCTTTTGGGAGATATTGATTAATATTTATATTACTACCTAATAATTTCTTAATATAATCTGGATTCAACATAATACCAGTTTCTACAAATTCACTTGGGGTAGAATCTAGTGCTAAATATTTTTTGCCGCCAATGATGACATATTTTCCTTCCCCAAAGCCTCCATCTTCCCCTTGTGAAGGCGGGAATTTAGCATTAAACAAGTCCGTCGTGACTAATCCTGCTTTGGCGCAGGCATCTGTTGGTGTTTGCCCTGTTAAACCACAAATCGATCTGCGAACAATTCCGCCCGGCATCTTAAACGTTTCTTGTGGATCGACAAGGTTTGGAGCAACGTCATAAGCAGCATTCATTAAGTCTGCCCATAAATAGATATTCCGAACCCCATAAGTTAGTCCTTTATAGTATTGCTCTAATGGGGAAGGCGTATCATATCCTGTCCAGACTCCAAATGATACATTAGGGTTGACAGCAACAAACCAGGAATCTTTATAATCTTGTCCGGTACCTGTTTTTCCAGCCCAATCAGACGAGAATTTTAGTCGTCCATTTAAGGATGCTGCTGTTCCACTACTGATAACATCACGCATCATATCCAGTGTTAAATACGCTGTTTGCGGACTAAAGACATTGACCTTTTTCACTTTATGTTTATAGATGGTTTTTCCTGATTTATCAACAATTTTGTCAATTAAATAGGCGTCGATAAATTGTCCTGCATTTGCAAATGTTCCAAATGCATTTACATTTTCCTCTACTGTTACCCCATTGGTTAAGCCACCAAGTGCTAAAGAACGAGTCGTGTAGTCTGCTTCTGTTAGGGAAGTGAATCCCATTTTTTTCAAATATTCTGCAGGACGCTGATTTAGAATATCAACATATGCCTTCACAGCAGGAACATTGTATGACTTTGCCAGTGCTTCCCTTGCCGTTACTAACCCATGATAGCCACCGCCATAGTTATGTGGCCAAGGCGCGCTGCTAGCTGGGTTTAAGCTAAGTGGGATATCCGGTAAAATGGAGCCTGGTGAAAGCTTTCCAAATTCAAATGAAGGGCCATAGACTAGTAAAGGCTTCATTGTAGAGCCATTTGACCTTTTGGCACTCATCGCATGGTTGAGCTGCTCACGATCAAAATCTCTACCACCGACAAAGCTGAGAATCTTTCCTGTTTTGTTTTCAATTAGAATAGCGCCGGTTTCAACAGGTTCTTTCACCACTTTTTCTTTTCCGGTTTCCGGATCTTTTATAGTACGAGAAATATCACTTCCGTAATATGGATAATTATCTTTCACCTTTTGCATCTGATCGTAGATTTTTTTATTAATCGTTGAATGAATCTCATATCCATTTTGACGAAGATTGCGATCGGCTAAGGTTGAATATTCTTCATATAAATCGTCATCATTTTTTAAATCTTCTTCTTCATAACCATCTTTTTTTGCTAGAATGGTTGTTAATATGTCAACTGCCTGTTTTTCGATTTCCGCTGTGAGCCAAGGATATTTTACTTGTGGGGTATTACTAGGGTTAATGAAATCCTTTGTTATGTCGTAGCTAACAGCCTTTTGGTAGTCATTCTCGTTGATATATCCATTATCTAGCATTCTTTTTAATACGGTTTTCATTCTAGATAAGCCAGGTTCGAGATTATTCTTTAATTTCCCTTCATTTGTATATGGAGTATAACCGAAGGGACTCTGCGGCAGCCCGGCGATGAAGGCGGATTGTGGTAGTGTAAGCTTACTAGCATCAACACCAAAAATGCCCTTTGCAGCAGATTGTACTCCAGCAATATTTCTTCCCGACGAGTTTCGCCCAAATGTCGAAACATTTAAATATGCCTCTAAGATTTCGTTTTTATCAAAGAATCTTTCTAATCGTAAAGCTAATAAAATTTCCTTTGCTTTTCTTTCAAATGATACTTCATTTGTTAAAATTTGATTTTTAATGAGCTGCTGTGTTAAGGTGCTCCCGCCAGATTGGACCGATGAATTACTAACCTCTTGAAAGAGGGCACGGAAAATTGCCTTCGGAACAACCCCATTATGCTGGTAAAAGTATTCATCCTCCGTTGCGACGACAGCATCTTTTAAATAACTCGACACTTTGTCAATCTTCACTTCTTCACGGTCTAAATCAGTGCGCAGGTTTCCTAAATACACATTATTGGAAAAGTATAATTTTGAGGTTTCTTCATAGTTGTATATATCCTTTTTCATACTTTCGTAGGAGCGAATGGGTTCTTTTTTTACAAGAGAGGCAAAATAGCCTGCCCCAACTCCTCCAGCGAAGGCACCGCCGATTAAAATAACAATTAAGAAAATGAGGACTAAATTCCAAATCACTTGAATAGAAATATTGGCTCTTTTAATTGTTTTTTTATTTGTGAGAGTCGACTTAATTTTATCAATCCAATTTGACTTTTCTTTCATTCATATCAAACCCCCTAAAATCTTATCTATTATAGCATAATCAAACATAAAGTAAGACTTACATTCAAGATTTCTTGAATTTTCTAAGTAGATATTTGACAGATAAAGGCAATTATGGTAAAAATAATTTTAACAATTTGAATACCATTTGGCTATGATGGGAAACCAGTAGTCCTTCTATCCTTGTTTAAGAAAGCTGACGGGCGCTGTAAGTCAGTACATATAGAAGAATGAATTACCTCCCTGAGCTTTCACTCGCGAATCTGTTGATCAGTAGTAGCGGTGTACGGTTGAACCGTTATCGTTTTTTTAAGTGGAGGATTTTGTTTCCTCAAGTTGGGTGGTACCGCGATTTTTAAATAATCGTCCCTTCGATTTAATTCGAAGGGCTTTTTTATTTGGAAAAAATTGAAGGAGGATACATCATGAATTTATTAGAAGACTTACAGTGGCGTGGGATTTTATATCAGCAAACCGATGAAGAAGGATTAAAGGAATTATTAGCTAAAGAGAAATTTTCTTTATATTGTGGTATGGATCCAACTGGTGATAGTATGCATATTGGTCATCTATTGCCATTTCTAACTTTAAAGAGATTTCAAAATGCAGGGCATCGTCCGATTGTACTTGTGGGTGGAGCCACTGGTTTAATTGGTGATCCGAAGGCCACGGAAGAAAGAACTCTTCAAACGATTGAAACAGTCCAAAAAAATGTTGAATGTTTAACCAAACAGTTAAAAACTATATTTGATTTTGAGGGTGAAAACGGGGCTGCTTTAGTGAATAACTATGATTGGACCTCGCAAATGAATATGATTACTTTCCTAAGAGATTATGGAAAGCATATTGGGATTAACTATATGCTGGCAAAGGATACGATCGCGACTCGGTTAGAAACGGGAATTTCTTTTACTGAGTTTACTTACACTATCATGCAAGGAATGGATTTCAAACATTTATTTGAGAAGTATGGTTGTCGTTTGCAGATAGGCGGAAGTGACCAGTGGGGAAATATTACAACAGGACTTGAGTTAATTCGCAAAATGATTCCAGACGCTTCAAAGGCATTTGGACTTACGATTCCTTTAGTTACGCAGACGGAACTAAATTTGGAAAGACAGAAAGTGGAGCTGTTTGGTTAGATCCAGAAAAGACTTCTCCATATGAATTCTATCAATTTTGGATTAATACAGCTGATGCAGATGTCATCAAGTATTTAAAATACTTTACTTTCTTATCCAAGGAGGAAATCGAAGCTTTAGAGGTAGCAGTGAAAGAAGAAGCCCATTTGAGAAAAGCACAGAAGGCGCTCGCTGAAGAAATGACGAAGATGATCCATGGTGAAAATGCACTAGCCCAAGCCATTAAAATATCAACTGCTCTCTTTAGTGGAGATGTGAAAAATTTAACGGCAGCGGAAATTAAGCAAGGCTTTAAAGATGTACCTTCCTATGAGCATGTATCAGGCGAGGAGATTGGAATTGTTGATTTGCTAGTGGCAGCTAAAATATCTCCATCCAAACGCCAAGCCCGTGAGGATGTCACGAATGGAGCGGTTTCTGTGAATGGTGAGCGCATCATGGAACTGGAATATGTTATTAACAGCAAAGATCGAGTCGAAGATCAATTTACGATTATTCGACGCGGAAAGAAGAAGTACTTCTTAATTAAGTATTAAATAAAGAATATTGATTATTTATCAAGGCAGGCCAAGTTAAAAGGTCTGCTGTTTTTTTGGCTGAATTCAAGATTTTTAATGCTTATGTCAATAAATGAATCCTTTTCTATTTTTCCACGTATTAGAAATTAGGAAATTAAGGAATATTTTGGATAGAAAAGTCTGGATAGGAGGTGAGATATATTGTTTCAAACATCAATCGAAATATTTTATTTTTCCGTTCTTGTGATTTCAGGAATCATAACCCTACTATATGTCTTATTTGGGGATATTTTAGGTGGAGCTTTAGAGGTTGCTGGATTTTTAAATCCAACATTAATCCTTGCTTTTATTATTTTTTTCTCTGCCATTGCCTATGGTTTCGAATTTCTGACAGCTTTATCACACGTTCTAATAATCGGAATAAGTGTGGTAGTGGCCTTTATTCTAGATGCTATTTTGAATATGTTTGTCCTAATTCCTCTTTCGTCGGCTCAAGAGTCACTTGTATACACAACTGATTCATTGAAGGGGAGAATTGGGAGGGTAATTATTCCCATACCTAGTGACGGCTTTGGTGAGGTAGTCCTCCACAATAAGAGTGGAACGATTTCAAAACCGGCGGCAAGCTTTCGCCATACAGCCATTCAAGAAGGGGAAAAGGTTTTAATTATTGAAGTGCGCGATGGGGTTCTTTACGTAAGTTCATATGAGTATTCAGAAGAAATATTATATTGAGGAGGAAATTGGATGTTGCCAATTTTGATTGTAGGTGGAATAGTCGCGGTATTATTAATTGCTCTTATTGCTGTTTTTGTAAGCAAATATCGTACGGCAGGGCCAGATGAAGCTTTAATCGTTACGGGAAGCTATTTAGGAAGTAAAAATGTCCATGTTGATGAATCTGGGAATCGCATCAAAATTATTCGTGGTGGCGGTGCCTTTATATTTCCAGTTTTTCAACAAGCGGAGCCATTAAGCCTTTTATCTAGTAAGCTCGAAGTAACAACACCTGAAGTTTATACAGAACAAGGTGTTCCTGTTATGGCCGATGGAACAGCTATTATTAAAATCGGTGGTTCGATTGAAGAAATTGCAACTGCTGCAGAACAATTCCTAGGAAAAAGAAAAGAGGATCGGGAAAATGAGGCCAGAGAGGTGCTTGAAGGGCATTTAAGATCTATTTTGGGCTCGATGACCGTAGAAGAGATATATAAGAATCGTGATAAATTCTCTCAAGAAGTTCAGCGTGTTGCATCGCAAGATTTAGCGAAAATGGGTTTAACCATCGTTTCATTTACTATTAAAGATGTGCGTGATAAGAATGGCTATCTAGATTCGTTGGGAAAGCCGAGAATCGCACAGGTGAAAAGGGATGCCGATATTGCGACGGCTGAAGCAGAAAAGGAAACGCGGATTAAAAAGGCTGAAGCTAGTAAGGAAGCAAAAAAAGCAGAGCTTGAGCGGGCGACAGAGATTGCTGAGGCAGAGAAAGTGAACCAAATGAAGATGGCTGAATATCGGCGAGAACAGGATATTGCGAAAGCACGTGCAGACCAAGCTTATGATTTAGAAACAGCGAGAGCCAAGCAAGAGGTAACGGAGCAAGAAATGCAAATTAAAATTATCGAACGCCAAAAGCAGATCGAACTCGAAGAAAAAGAAATCTTGCGCCGGGAAAAGCAATATGATTCTGAAGTAAAAAAGAAGGCTGATGCTGATCGCTATGCATTGGAACAGTCTGCTGCTGCTAATAAAGCAAAGGAAATGGCGGAGGCCGATGCCAATAAATATCGGGTTGAAGCTATGGCGAAAGCTGAGGCTGAGAAGGTTAGAATGGATGGGGTGGCAAAAGCAGAGGCAGAACGGGCCAAAGGGGAAACTGATGCAGAGGTCATCCGTCTGAAGGGCCTTGCTGAGGCGGAAGCTAAACGAAAAATCGCAGAAGCATTCGAACAATTTGGTCAGGCTGCTGTACTTGATATGATTGTGAGAATGCTCCCACAATATGCAAAAGAGGTGACGAGTCCGCTTTCGAATATTGATAAGATTACCGTGGTGGACACAGGTGGGAATGGAAGCCAAGCCGGTGCCAATAAGGTTACAGGGTATGCTACGAGCTTAATGTCTTCCTTGCAAGAGTCATTAAAGGCATCTTCTGGCATTGATGTGAAGGGATTATTAGAGAGTTTTTCAGGGAAAGGAAATGCTTATCCATTGTTGAATCAAGAACTAGCAGAAAGTAAAAAAAAGGAAGTAGTTAAGAATTAAATTAAAAGACTGTGTTCTTAATGTTAATTGTTTATTGATATAAAAAATTAGAGGGTATTACTTAGTAATCTGAATTTCCGTAGACTGGCTGTGAGAAAGCAAGAAAGGCGAAAAATTGCCATATTTGGCATGGATTTATATTGTTTAAGTTCTTACTCATTATTCTTTAAATTAGAAAATAATAAAAAGGCCCTAAATACATTGAAATAACAACGTTTTTAGGACCTTTTTTCTTACTCTTTACAAAGTAATTTAATTAACGAGAATAGAACTCAATAGCACTTAAAACCCTCTTATTATCAAGGATTGAAGGGGGTAATCTAAAAACCTCCCCCAAAACCTCCACCAGTTGCCTTTAAACTCTCACTAAAAGCTATTACTGATTCTTCTTCTAATTCCTTAAATGAGTGGCCATAAATATCAAAAATCATTTGCGGTGTATTTCCTAAACGATCTGCAATTACTTTTACTGGAATCCTTTGTCCGATTAGTAAGGTTGCATGTGTATGTCTCAATCCATGTGGTGTAATCCTTTTTAAACCGGTCTTTTTTAGAATACGTCGAAAGCTATACAATAATGCTCCATCAGTAATAGGTGTTCCTGATTGATAAGAGATAAAGACAAAATCATCATCTTTAAGATACAAACCAAAGGAAAGCTTTGTTTTCTTGCACCATGTTTGGTATATTTTTAATTGATTAACGAGCGTATCATCAATTAAAATAGTCCGATAGCTATTTTTGGTTTTTGGTGTGCGCTCTCCTTTATTATCGCGCGTACGTTCTACAGTTAAAGTTCTATCCTGAAAGTTAATATTCTTCCACTTTAACCCTAATGCTTCCCCTCTTCTTAATCCGGTAAATGCTAACAGTAATATTAAGGTGTAGTTTGTAATGTTTTCACACTTTTTTGCTGCATCCAAAAATAGATTTAATTCCTCGGCAGTGAAAAAGTTTTCAATAACTTTTTCTTCTTTTGGTATTGAAATTTTGTTAAAACGATTTCTCGGAATGATCTCGTCATCTACAGCGGCGTTAATAGCAATTTTGAATAGCCGGTGAAACAATTGAACGGTACTAGGCTCATAAGTCTTTAATAGCTTATTAATATAAACTCGCTTGTATGTGGATTTATCCAATTCAGCTAACTTATATTTACCTAATAATGGCTTCATTTGATATTTAATTGCATTTTTACGCTGCAATTGAGAAGAAATTTTCCATTCGTTTTTGTGTGTTTCAAACCAAACATCAAGCCATTCGGATACAGTAAGATTTGATGATTCAACTTGTTTTACTTCTCCATTTAGGATACTTGCCTTTACTTTCAGAAGGTCCCTGTAAGCTTCATTTTCATTTTTATATCCTTGCTTATACTTCTCTTTTCTATTTCCAAAAACATCATAATAGCGGTGCCTGTAGCACCACATTTTTTCACCCTTAGCATTGACATAATAGTATAATTCAGGATCCTTTTTTGTTTTATATAGTTTCATTCATATCTTCCCTTTCGTGCGTGGGCATACACTATTTTGGGGGATAGATACTATTTAATTGGCAACACCTCCTTAAATGAATAAGGCCTCATCTATTTGAAAATAAAGCGTCTAAATATGATCTAATAAGTTGCTTATCTTGTTCGGTTACTTGGTGTCCGTTATAAGTAACACCTTTTTTGGATAGAAGTGCTCTTATATCTTTATGTAAATTAAATTTTTTTGAAATCTCCTTTAAATCCTTAATGAGATCATATATAAATTCAGAATCATACCTAGCGTTTGTAGCAAGTGTTTTTAACCAATCTGGTGTTAATTTTTCGTCTATATCTAATATATTATTATGTTTTTCCTCTAGTTTTTTAATATCGTCTTTAAGAAAATCGAAGAATGTATTATCAATACACATTTCTTCTAAAACATCTTCAATTTCTTTTAAGAAGTATTTCTGAGCCTCTGCATTTACAATATCAAGGTTGTCCAATTTTGTAGATCTGTAAAGCAAATCATCATATCTAACTCCATATGCATTAGCTAGTTTTAGAAGTGTTTCCTTTGATGGATCTGTCTTTTTACCCAGTTCTAAGTCTCTAATATAAGTATGACTTACATCGGATTTTTTTGATGCTTCACGCAATGACATTTTCCCTCGTAGTTCCTCAAGGTATTTGCCGAAACCATTTTCCATGGAGTATACCATCTCCTTATTTCTATCTTTAACCACATTGTAAACTATAAGAGAACAAAAATAAAGAAATCTGTAATTTATTAGTTGACATATTTTTTTTTTAGGTTTATTATGATTTTGTAAGCTAATAGATAACAAAAAGAGGTGATGAAATGGACAACATCGTAAAGTATTTGAGAAGAAGTCAAAATTTTGATATGACCCAAGAGGAATTGGCTAAAGAAGTAGGAGTCTCTAAAGCCACCATTTCCTCTATTGAAAATGGTGCTGATACCTCTGCAAGGGTCATGCTGAAAATCGCTAATGTATTTGATAAAGATCCAAGGGATATTTTTTTTGTTGATTCTGTAAGCTAATAGATTACAGCAGAAGGAGGTTACATCAATGCCATTAGCAGAAATAAATGTTGACATTAACCAGGAGGAAATTAAAAAGCACATCAATGAAAAAATAGACCAGGTCTTTCACCAAACTCTATTTTTTTGGGATATCAACAGAATGTCACAACTAACTAGCATGTCGAAATCGTTCTTAGAGCAAGAAATTCTAAACGATCCAAGAATGAAGCTCCTAGAAAGGCGAAAAATGAAGGGGAAAAGATTGTGGCCAGTGGAGGAAAGCTTACAGGTTATTAAAAGTATTATGGATGAATGGTGATTGTCGCTTAAATCTTAAGATTAGAATCTATGAAATTAAAAAATAAGTGTGGGCATACACGATTTTTTTTAAGAAGAGGAATGATCTGAAAATGAACAAAGTACCTGAATTTATCAATGACATCTGCCCAAGTTGTAACCCTCGTAATTACACAAAGACAAAGGCTAGATTCATAGGTGAAGAAGAAAATTGTGGGGAACATAAAGAATATCTTTATCAGTGTGTGGAATGCGGGGCTAGGTTGTGGGTTGATGAACAGTGGGCAATGGCAAATAAAGTATGAGGAAAATCACTCCTTTGAAAGGTGATGTGTAAGTTGGAAGATGAATTCTTAACTGGGTATCTAACGATTGATCCAGGGGTTGAAATGGTTTGGTTAATGCACAAAGTCCACGGCCGTTATTCCAGTTTGGAACTTGCAGAAGGTGATCGCATAGAAGTAAATGACGGTAATGGTTATAAAGAAGTTGATTTTCTTGAGGTACTTGACTCATTCCTTTCTGACTCAAGGGAAAAGGCTTTCCGCTTAATTTCAAGACAAAGTATTGGTGGCGCTACATATGAAGGTGTTAAAGCTAGGGTGAAAATAAACCCTCGTGCAACCAAGCGGATTAAACAAAACCACCAAAGAAGAATCTTTAATTACTTGTTTTACTCAGTAAGGGAAAGAGTAATATCTCAAGATGAAGCAATGGATATTTTCTTCAAATCGGATATTGATAAGGATGATTAAAAGTTGGTGAGGTGAATGCAAGGGTGGATAAAGCTCCATAGAAAGATAAGAGCAAATCCGATATTTAATGATCATAAACTATTGAGGCTTTGGTTGATTTGCCTTACAGAAGCATCACATAAGGAAAGAGATCAAATTGTAGAACGGAAAACTGTTCATTTGATGCCTGGTCAGTTTATAACAGGACGATTTGCAATTTTCGATATGTACAACAATGGATTAAAACCGGTCGATCGTATTAAAGAACCTAAGACAGTTTATAGGTGGCTAGAAAAATTAGAAATGACCGGGTATTTGACCATCAAAAAAACAACAAAATACAGCGTGGTAACAATAAATAATTGGTCTTTGTATCAAAATTCTGACCACCAAGATTCCTATAAAAGACCATCATTTGAACCAACAATTGACCACAAACAAGAAAGTAAAGAAGTAAAGAATGAAAAAGAAAAAAGATACATGGATTTATCAATCCATGGCGATGATTTTTTAAATATTTATCTCTATTACTTTAATCAGAAGTTTCAGAGGCAGCATATGAAAGTTTCAAAGGAAAATCATGAATTAATTCAAAATCAACTAGATAGCTTTAGAAAAATAGTTGATATTGAGGAATTTGAAGAGATTGTCCAATATCACTTTGAGTATCTACCAGCTAATAATGATGGGAATGTACTGCCGTTTCTTATAGCTTTCCCAAGGTATTTAGAACAGCTACAGTCAGATGGATATTATGATTAGTAGCAAAGCATAAATTTAGGGGGAATAATTATGGATCAAAAAAAGATAAATCAAATTTGTGGAGAATTGGACAGGCTGAATGAATTAGGCAAGATTAAAGCCAATTTACGAGAACTAGCAAGCGTCTTACTTGGAGATAAAGTTATTTCTAACGAGGAAGTAGCATTTGATTTATTAACCAATATCGAATCTCTAAACAAGATTGAGGGAGATATGAATAAAGCTCATTTAAATAATGGTTTCAGAATGCTTGCTGAATACTGTGATTCTATTAGCACAAATAAATAAAAAAATCCTTACTCATTACGAGTGAGGACCAACATCATTTTACTCAAACTATATTCTAACATAAGGGTGGTGCCTATGAAAATACTTAACTCATTATCTACAGCAGAAAAAAGGAGGATTCGAAAAGCAGTCATTCCACAATTAGAGCGTTATCGAATTTTAAAGAGTGTAGGGAAAATGAATGAAGAGCAAAAGGCTTTTTGTAGTGAAATTGAGCAAGCAATCGAAATACTACCAGTTATTGAAAAATCCCTCATTACTACACGATACACCAATCCAGAAGCGGAATATATGACCGATTATAAGTTTTATAACAATTATATGAATCCTCCTGTTAGTGAAAAGACATATAACCGAATAAGAGACAATGCAATGTTTAAAATTTCTCTAAGATTAGGTGTTGAAACTGGAGTTGAAATTTCTGTTTGATGGGGGATATGTATGAAGCTATTTAAATCTTTAACCACTTCAGAGAAAAGAAAAATTCGTGAAGCTGTCATACCAGAATTAGAACAGTATCGAATTTTAAGAAGTCTTGAAAATATCAATGATGCTCAGGAAACTTTTTTAAGAAGAATGGAAAAAGCTTTAGAAGGACTGCCAAGTATTGAAAAACTCGTAATTACTAAAAGGTATACCGACAATGACAGTGATTATGTAACAGATTATCAAATGTATAACATTTACATGAATCCACCTGTTTGTGTTGTAACTTACAGCAGCATTAGAGACAGAGCTATGTTTAAGATTGCTCTATTTTTAGAAATAGATACAGGGATTGATTTAAAGGTTTGCTGAGGGGGGATTGATTTGAAAAAGGTTGATCACAACATTATCAAACATGGTTCCTGTGATGGATGCGGTAAAAATTCAATTTATCCATTAAAGAAAATTGAGGTTTTAACCAGGAACGGTTTTAGAGAAATTTGCTTCTGTGAATCCTGTTTCTCTTTCACAAAAGAAAACGGAATGATTAGCAATGCAGAAATACGATAAGATTCTTTCCAAATATTTTTTAGCTGATAAGTATTACAGTGACAAGGCAACAGATATTGAACTAAACCGGCAATGTTTATTAGAAAGTGCCTATACTCGAATGATTTTTACAGATTTGGGAATGGCCGTTACTGGAGCTCATGTTGAAGATATTGTTATTCAAGCACAAGAAATAACTGAAAGAATCTCCAGAATAAAAAACAGTCTGGAAAGAACTAAGCAGTTATTTGAGAAAGCTTTAAAGCTTATAGGTACCAGAGAACGTATTCTTCTCTTTGTTTATTATCGAACAGGAATTACCCTTACCAATAAGTCTGAACTATGCAAAGCAAAGGAAAAAATGATAGATGTTCTTGAGAGAATAAAAGAAAAAGAAGATCTTTCTATCAAAAAGTATTATATGCAGCATGTACTACAAAGCTAATACAGAAAGGGTAAATAAAATGGGTAAAACTTATATGAAAATAGGTGGTCCCCCAGATAATTTAGAAAAGTTGAAGAGCAACCTTAAGCAAAAGAGTGTTGACAAGGAAAAATTATCTCGGATGTTAGCGTGTAAGAGCAAGATGAATAGTTTAAAAAACAAATCAAGACTCAAATGGATTGATTAAAGCTAGGAGGCTGAAGATTTTGGATAAAAATGTTGAACTTAAAAAAAGAGAACTACTTTACAAACTAAAATTAAATAGGGCAATGGAGGCTGATGGAATTATGTTAAATGAAACAAATCGGAGAATTGAATTAAGGAATTTGCTGCAAATACAGGAAGTAAGGGAATTCTATAACAATCTTCAATTATCATTGAGAGCCAATCAAATAATTGGTGGATCACTAGCAGTACCGGAAATGGTTCAAGACAGAATTAGAGGGCTTCTTTCAAAGTATTCAGGACTATATGATGAAGTACAGGTTGTACCGGTTGGAACAGATGGAAGAGTTTTAGTAAGCGTGGGTGAAGCAAAAGCCAAATGGGAAAGTGTAACTACTACACTTGAAGAGTTGCAATCCTCTATAGATTTAATGGAAATGCATGACATAAGATTAGGCGGATATATACCAGTATCAAACGGGACCATAGAAGACAGCTTAATTGACATGGTTATATACCTGGAAGAATTGTTAGCAAAAGCAGTTGCCTATGGCATTGATGATGGAATTATTAATGGAGTTGGTGATCATGAATCAATATTTGAACCAACTGGATTATTAATGAATCTGCCACCTGAAAACATTGTCACAATACCATTTACATTAACAGATATCCTCTCACAGATAAGCTTAATTGATACAGGCAAGAAAGATGATATCGGGGAAGTTGCAGCGGTAATGAAGAGAAAGACTTATTACAAGGATATCATGGCATTGGCAAACAGTTCATTGCCTTATCCAAATATCAATGGTTTACGAGTTAAGTTCTCAGGAGCAGTAAGTGATGACACTCTCATTCTAGGAGATTTCAAAGAGTATATATTAGCTGAAAGAAATGGATTAAGAATCCAACAATCTGAACATCAATTCTTTACAGATGACCTAACAGTATTTAAGGCAGTTGGCAGATATGATGGACAACCACATATTCAAAGGGCATTCGTCAAGATTGTTAAGGGAGCGTAAGTGAATGATAAATAATATTCAGATTGGTAGTGGAAATGTATCGCCTGAATTGAAAGAGAAGTTATTAGAAAAGTATCCATATGCTAATGGGGAAAAAGAAGCATTAAGAGTTGTAGGTAGTATTGATGGAAATTTAGGTGAACGATTAGTTCGATTAGCCAATGAATATTTTGAAATAAAATAAAAAAGTTATCCCCCCCACCTTAACGCAAATTAAAAAATGACTTGGGGACCGGGAGGGGGAACTTTTTCCAATAGCGGCGGTTTTTAGAAAAAAAGGGGAGGGGGTGTGAAGTTTACGACAACCCTAACAAAAGTTTGTACCAACTGCGGAATTGAAAAAGAAGTTTCTGAAAAATATTTTGCCAGGGACAAGCGCAGTAAATACGGTTTTAAATCAACCTGTAAAGAATGCAACAAAATATATCGCAAACAACATTATCAGGATCACAAGAAAGACATTAGAGAAAAGCAAAATAAATATTTACACCAATACTACCAAGAGCATAGAGAGAAAATTTTGGAGTATAAGAAACAGCATTATTTAATCAAGAAAGGAGAGAGCAATTTGTTTTGACTACGGAATCTGATAGATCCATAGAGCATTTACGAGAATTGATTGCAATGAAACGAGCTGGACTTAACGAAGCAGAGCAAGAAATAGATGTTGTTCCTGTACCAGTTGAGATTGAGTTCGTTGAAGAGATACAAGGACCTGAACCAGTAGAAGCATTTCCAGAAAAGCCAGTTCCAATCGAGAATACGGCGAAAGGCAGTCTATTAAAATCTATTATCAGTTTCTTGGGAATGAAAGGAGGTGAAAAGCGATGACAACTTACGTGAATCATAGATCCAAAGAATATTTGGAGCAAAGAGAAGCTGAACTCAAAGAAAAAACAGGGTTGACCAGGTCGCAGCATATTAAGAATCAAAGAAAAAAAGAGCTTTTAAAAAAGTTGAAAAAAATTTAATTTTAACCATTGTTGGCAGTTTGAAAATAAAAAATAAGTGAAGGTGAGAACATGGCCGGAAACATTAAGGGAATCACGATTGAAATTGGTGGCGATACGACTGGTTTAAAAAAGGCCTTGTCTGGAGTAAATAAACAAAGTGAGGATTTGCAGTCTGAATTAAAAAAAGTTGACAGTTTATTGAAATTTAATCCCGGTAACACGGAGTTAATCGCTCAAAAGCAAAAATTATTAGCTGATCAGATTGCTGTTACTTCTGACAAATTAAAAGTCTTAAAAGAAGCACAGGCTCAAGTAGATGCTCAATTTGCATCTGGAAAAATAAATGAAGAGCAATATAGGGCTTTTCAGCGTGAAGTAATTGCTACCACAGGAAAATTAGATGGCTTGAAAAATAAAATGGGAAACCTTGAGGTTGAACAGCAAAGAATTCAAACATCTACACAACAATTAGAAACATTGTTTAAGTCCACAGGAACGAGCGTAGACAATTTTTCTAGTATTCTAGGTAGTAAGTTAACAAATGCGATAAAAAACGGTACAGCGTCCTCTAAACAGCTTGACGATGCCATTAATAAAATTGGTACTGCTGCACTCGGAACGAATGTTGACCTAGATAAGATGAAACAAGCTCTTTCATCCGTGGATGATGGGAATTCTATTAAAAACGTAAAAAAAGAGCTTAACAATCTATCAAAAGAAGCGAATGATACACAGGAATCCATTAAAGGCGTTGGGTCCGAGTTAGGAAGTCTAGTTGGTGGTCTTGCAGCTGGTGGTGGAATCGCAGGTGCACTTGACACGGCTATTGACCGTGCTGATCTAAATGCCAATATAGATATAACATTTGATGTTCCGGAATCGTCTAAGGCTACCATTAAAGACGCTATTAATACAGTGTCGGCTTATGGTGTAGATGCTGAAGCGGCACTTGAAGGCGTTCGTAGGCAATGGGCGATGAATAAAGATGCTAGTGATTCTGTTAATGCATCCGTTGTTAAAGGGGCAGGAGTAGTTGCACATGCTTTTGATGGTGTCGATTTTAATGAATTGATCCAAGAAACAAATGAGGTCGGATCATCATTAAAAATCAGTAATCAGGATGCACTTGCTTTAATCAATAGTTTATTGAAAGCAGGATTTCCTCCTGAACAGTTAGATACGATTGCTGAATATGGAATGCAAATGAAAAATGCTGGATTTTCCGTCAAAGAAATTCAAGCTATTTTTGAAAAAGGAATTAACGTAAAAAGTTGGAATATCGACAACTTAAACGATGGAGTAAAAGAGGCCCGCATTCGTATGGCTGAATTTGGACAATCTGTGCCAAAAGCAATGGATGCATTATTGTCGAAAACCAATATATCATCTGAACAATTGCAAAAATGGGGGCAAGCAGTTGCAAAAGGTGGTGAAGGCGGATCAAAAGCAATGGGAGAAATGTCAAATTGGCTTTCAGGAATTAAGGATAAGACCTTGCAAAATTCCATTGCTACTCAAATATTTGGGACCATGTGGGAAGATCAAGGAACTAACTTAACAACAGTCTTATCAGGTGTGGCTAGTGCAACTGATAAAACGAAGCAAAATCAAGAGCAATTAAATGATGCAACTTCTAAATTAGATCAGAATCCAGCTGTTCAAATGAAAAAAGCTATTGGAGATCTAAAGAATGCATTAGATCCTCTCCTTTCAGCTATTGCTTCAGTAGTTTCTGCAATTGCTGGATGGATACAAAATAATCCAACTCTAGCAGCGACGATTGCAGCTGTTGCAACAACAATAGGTATTCTAGTTGGCGCAGTTATTGGATTAGCTCCTGTATTCACTGCGATTGCAGCTGCTGCAGGTGCTTTCAGTATGAGTATTGGGGCAGTTATAGGAATTATTGCCGGTACCGTAGCAGCTATTGCTGCACTGGTAACTGCAGGTGTTTTAATTTATAAGAATTGGAACGAAATTAGCGCTAAAGCAGTTGAAATATGGAATGGGATAAAAGATTTCCTAAATACCACATTGGAAGGCATAAAATCTTTATCTGAAACTGTATGGAATGCAATTAAATCTACTTCCATTTCTGTCTGGAATGCAATAAAAAGTGCTGTCATAGCAATTGTTACACCATTTATTAATGGGATTTCAAACCTTTTCAATGGGATGAAAAATGGCTTAACTACTATTTTGAATGGGCTGAAACAGTATTTTAGTAACGTTTGGTCATTGATAAAAAATATTTTCCTTGGTGCAGTACTTATTATTATTGATCTTGTCACAGGGAATTTTAAAGCGTTAAAAAGTGACACTCAAGCCATTTTTAATAATATTAAAAGTGCATTGGCTGGAATATGGAGCGGAATTAAAACTGTTTTCTCTAGTGCTCTTTCCGCCATTAAAGGCTATGTAAGTGCTGCATGGTCAAATATAAAATCAATAACTTCTTCAGTATGGAATGGAATAAAAAGTGCGATTAGTAGCGTTGTTATTGGTATTAAATCAGCTGTAAGTAATGGATTTAACGCGATGAAATCAGCCGTCTCTTCAGCTATGAATGGTGTAAAAAGTGCTATTGAAAATGGATGGAATAAGGCAAAATCATTTTTACAAAATATCAATCTCATTTCGATAGGAAAAAACATTATTGACGGCCTTGTGAATGGAATTAAAGGAGCCGCAGGGAAAATTGGTTCTGCTGTAAAAAATATTGCAGATTCCATCCCAGCTAAAATAAGAGATATTCTAGACATTCATTCTCCTTCTAGGGTAATGAAAAAAATAGGGGAAAATCCAATGATTGGATCGAATAAAATAACGAAACGAAGAAGTTTAATAGCATTACAAATAATGAGAAAAACAGAGGATGTTATTTTGATATGACTTTAGTGATGGCTGTTAATGTTGGTGGATCATTTTGTATTACAACTGGTGATACCCGTACCATATATCTACAATCGTATGAATCTGAAGGGAAGTTAGAAATTGATAAAAATATAAATAAAAAAGCTAACGATGCAAAAAAATCTATATTTATAAGCGATTATGTTATGTTTTGTGCAGCTGGTAATTCAGATATTAGTATTTATATTCGAGATGAATTACTAAAAAGGGCGAATCGTAGTACAACTTTAATCAAAAGCACGCTAATTATTGATGATATAGTTAAAGAAATGAAAAAAGAAAAAAATCCACCTTTTTTCTATCGCTTTTTAGATGAACCTGATCGTTTTGCAGTCGTTTTAAACGGATTTAATGACGATGGGGAAAGTGGATTTGCGTATCTAATTTCAGGTTATGAAGAAACTGGATATAGAACTGTTGAAAAAGGGGAATACGACCATATTCTTTTATCTCCATCAGGTGATTACAATGAAAAAAAACAACAACTTCTTGGTAAAGAAATGGCATCAGGTAATATAGGGTTAGTACGTGCATTAAACAGAATGTTTAAAGTCCATACAACAATTTCATATCTCCAACCTAATGAGGTTTCAAGTGAATGTGATTATAAAATTATAGAGTGGAGAAAAAACAAACCGAAACGAAAACAGGGGAAAAAAGATGTATCCTTGTTTTATGAGAAAATGGAATTGTCGGATTACAATTTAAACACTTTAAATTAATTTTATCGAAGAAATTACTTTCAAAAGAAAGGTGTAGACTAATGTTACACCTTTCTTTTACTGTTTTTAGTTTTAATTAGTAGTAAAAGCTGAATTTCTTATTTCAAAGAGTTTCTAATAGGTATAGGTATAGTCGGGTATTTTTTTAATCATCATTTTAATCACTGAACCGTTGATACTATGGAATTTTAAAGATACATAACTATATCCGTTGAACGGACACCCCAAACGGATATACGCAAGCATGCATAGTTTAGTATGTCCGTTGAATTCTTTATATAAAAAAGTCCTCCAAAATTATTCGATTATGAAAAGTTATCGGGTAGAATATTTCAAATTACTGAAAGGGGGATACCGTTCAATGAATGATCCAATGTATGATATAAGATTTCATGTTAGTGAACTTAATCGTTTGGATATACTTTTTTCATTTCACACCAGATGTCATTTTCTTTGAAACCTAGTGGTTCATAAATTTATTGAAGAGGTGATATTAATGAAAACACGAAAGAAATTTATTACCGAAAACACAAAAATAAACATAGATGAGAACGCGTTTAAAGCAAATGCCGAAGAATTGATTTGTGACCTATTTATAGAGTTTGTAAATAACATGTATGAAAGGCCTGTATTAGAAAAAAGGATTAGTTTGGGCACTAAATTAGCCCACTGATAGCGTGAAATTATTTATTATTCCAAGAAACAAAAGCAGCAGTTAAAAGAATTATGTAAAGATGAAGAACTTAGTCGTAAGGAATGGCAAGAGATTATGGGTATGTACATGGATACTTACGTGAGGAAGAATGGAGCGTGGAGGAGAAAGTAAAAAATCATTAATATTAATTTAATTTATTTTAAAGTATTCCCACAGTAGAATTCACTGTGGTTTTTTTAAAATGATAAATTCCTTTTGTTATCCACGGTTCTAATAAATTGATTGCTGTGAGTATCAAGATTATTTCATTGATAAGTTTTTCCAAATTATCACCACCTAATATTTATCATGGCCTTTTTTCATTTAAATTATGCAAAATAAAGAAAACAATGATTCAATTTATTGTCAAACTTTGTAAAAGGTAATTTCCTCCTTTTGTCGAATTATCAATTTATCAAAAGGAGGAGAATAAATGAGATTACGTGTTATGCAAGATATTTTAAAAAGGCATGGTTCAAACCTTAAAGTTAATCATCAAAATGCAAGTGGGCAATATGAAATACTTCAGTTTCCAGAATTATATATGGATTTAAGGGAAATTACAAAATTTGAATTCTTGAATAAGGAAAAATTAAGACTAGAGAATACTGTTGTTTATCATAATAAAAATAGAAAAGTTATTGTAGATAGCAATAATTTAAATGAATTTACAGCTATTGTTAGTGAAATAAATAAAAAAGTAAATACTGTTATTGCTGCAATAGAAGAAGCAATACCTGAGCAAGATGATAATTCTATAAGTATTAAATTGCCCGATTATGTGGACCTTTCTAAAATATCAACATTTATTAAAGATATAAATACAATTTTAAACCAATCACTTGTAGGAGAATATCAAGGAAATGTGAAATTACAGAACTTTGATACAGGTACAAATTGGATAGAAATAGTTCTTAGTAATCCAGATGCAGTGATATATTTCGGACGCATTGTAGGAGTTGCTACTAATCTCTTAAAAAGAGAATTTTTAAAATGGAAACAAGCAGAACATACTATTAGATCTCTAGAAATTGAGAGTAAGGCGAAAGAACTTGTCTTAGAAGGTCTTGAAAATGAATTTAAAGCAAAAGCTGAACTAAATGCTAAGATGTTAGCTGAAAGTGCTAATATTACTCAGAATCAAATTGAGTATCAAGGACAACTTACAAAAAATATTATGAAGTTAACAGAGTTTCTTTCTGTAGGAGCAGAGGTTCATACTGCACTTAATGCACCAACAGAAGTTCAGCAGGCGTATCCTGATGTACAAGAGGCAAAAAAACTCCTTGAAGATTCAATAAAATTACTTACCAGTGGAACAAATAATAATGATGATGACAACATCGAAGATAGTGATTCTTCAGATCAAGAATAATTTAATTTTTTTAAGCATTCCTTCGGGAGTGCTTTTTTAAGTACAAAGGAGATAGTAAAAAATCATACAACCAAATTTGAGTGGAAGGCCTTCTATGATTAGAGTTCAAGTAGATAAAGGAAGTGAAAAACTTATTCATGGAAGAAGTAAAGAATACTTGATGAAAAGTTAGGAAGTTTTTTTGGGGGAGTGAAAACTTTGTGATAGTTCACTTGAATGAGTCAAAACTTTATTAAATAACTTGTGGATTAATGAACAGCCAAGTAATTGAAAGGATGTTTATCAATGCAACAATTAAACGTTAATTTATCGATACAAATTCCTGATGAATATGTAGTGATAACCAAAGTAGAGCTGCAAGAATTGAAAGAGCAATCATTGGCAGGTGTGTTTTGGTCTATGAATGACCTAGAACAACGCATCAATAAAAAACAGGAATGGATTAAGAAAAACATCTTATATCCTTCCAAATTTAGAAAAAAACTAGATTCGGAGAATGGTGGTTTCGTATTTTATCCAAAAAACAAAGGGCAAACTTGGAGCTTCCAAGCTGTAAAAATGGCAAAGTTCCTTGATGAAAATTTTCATTTGATTTTTAAGTAATTTAAAGTCTCGGATTTTAGGTAAGAATGTTTGAGGAGGGATATAAAAATGGAGTGATAAGGTAATGGAACAATTAAAAATTGAATTGACAGAAGAAAAGGTACGTAAACTTAAACCAATTTTTGAAAGCATTTTGTCAAGAAAATATGGGAGGGAGATAAAATTTATTAATTTAACAATTGGTGATATCACCATAACCAACAAATAAAATTTTAATTAGCCAAGTGAAGAAATTATATAGTGTATGCCCACTAAAAATATTCTGAAAAGCTCCCCCAATTATCCCTCAAAACCTCCCCGAATGGTTCATTTTAAATGGTTAATTCTACATAGCACAAACATATAAAAAAACCCTAGAAACGTTGATATAACGCTTTTTCTAGGGTTTTAAATATCGCTATTTACTTCTCATTTCACCTAACGAGAATAGAACTCAACGATTAGAGATTCGTTGATATCAGCCGGTAATTCAGAACGTTCAGGAAGTCTTGTATAAGTTCCTTCTAATTTATCAGCATCAAATGTTAAATAATCAGGTACGAAGTTAGTGACTTCGATCGCTTCTTTGATGATATCAAGGCTACGAGATTTTTCGCGAACACTGATTGTTTGACCAGGAGCTACGCGGTAAGATGGAATATCCACGCGGCTTCCATTTACCAAAATATGCCCATGGTTTACAAGCTGACGTGCTTGACGACGAGTGCGAGCAAGACCTAAACGGTAAACAAGGTTATCTAAACGAGATTCTAAAAGAATCATGAAGTTTTCACCGTGGATACCAGCAAGTTTGCCAGCTCTATCGAATAGGTTACGGAATTGACGTTCGTTTACCCCGTACATATGACGAAGTTTTTGTTTTTCTTGTAATTGTAAACCATATTCAGATAATTTTTTACGTTGGTTTGGACCATGTTGTCCAGGAGCGTAAGGACGCTTTTCTAATTCTTTACCAGTACCGCTAAGAGAAATTCCAAGACGGCGTGATAATTTCCAGCTTGGGCCAGTATAACGAGCCATGAATGACTCCTCCTTATGTTTTTATTTTGAGTAAAATAAAAACCGTGTGACAGCAATCATACTCATTTTGTTTCTAGTACCTTCACCCTAGCAGCAGAGGGTTACGCAATACCCCATCATTAGAAATATCGAATACATCAAGATGAATTCTTTCTAACCATTAAAAAAATAAAATAAATTATTTTATTTCTTCCAATGAGGAACAAAATGAAATATCAAAGTGATTCACATAGGCTGCAATATTTTACACAAAGCATATTATAATATTTTATACATGGGAAAGTCAAGGATATTATTGATTATAGATGAAGTAATTTTTAAAACGCGAAGATATCACATATGATATAATGGTACTAAATATGTTGTGTGATTCTTAAGACCTAAAAATGTACATAAATATGAAAAATATGCCTGATTTATATAATTTTAACATTTTTTTCAAAAAACATATGTGAGATATTTTATAATAGTATTGTCTTTTTGTGGATGAAAACGGGATTTAGGTAAGGAAAATTCAAGTGATGGTTACCATAATTAATGGGTATTATTATATATAAATAATGATTATGTTAAGAATGGAATCTTTTTAATTTTTTCTTAATAATGAAGATACTATCTATATATTTGCTCTTTGCTATCAATATTTAGTCTAGTTGAGGGTAGGTTATGTTGACATTGAGACAGATAAAACAGGTGATGATAGGGATGGATAAACTCAAGGCCCAGCTTATACTTAATTTAAAAAGCCGATTTCTTGATTTAATCAGTATGGAAGACGGCTTATTAAATTATCAATATTTGTTAGAGAAAATGCTGACTAGTATTAAAAATTTAACGGATTCAGAGGAAGTGACTCTTGTATTTTGTAATAGCTCTACAAAAGAAATATATGTAGAAGCTTCAACTGAAAATGAGAAGGATATCATATTTCTTCCTTCTATCGCTTGTAAAGGGTTGTTTGATTTCCTGATCACTGGTCCGATTATGCGGTCCCCCATTTCGATTGTGGGGTTTGAAAGATATGATCTTGTTTTATCACTATTCAAAGAAGATGGATACAATGGATGCTTAGTTTTTCGTTCCAAACATTCCTTCACTCAATTTGATGATTCACTGTTAAAGCAACTGAGCTTAGAATGCAGCAGGTTTTTAAATAAGGTTCAATTTCTCTCTAAGGTTTTATCAGAAGAAAAACGTTATAAGCAGTTGTTTCGTGTAACGGAAAAATTCCACTCATCGATGAATATGGATGTTGTTTTAGGAGAAATCATTAAAACTCTCAAAGAAGTATATCCAACCTTTACCTACTATTTGCTGTTATCACATGACAATAATAATCATTCAAATTTACCTATAAAAGATTTGGAATACGATAGTGAAAATTTAGCTGCTATGCAAGCCTATGTTACAGGCTCGATTCAGTTTGAAGATTCTATCCAAGAAAAGCGCTCAGTGCTTTATGCACCTTTAAAAGGAAAGCAAGGGGTATACGGTGTATTACAAGTTATTACACCAAATACATTGATGTTTCCGGAAGATGAAGTGGAATTTATTACACTTTTAGCCAATACAGCAGGTTCTGCCTTAGAAAATGCCCAGTTGTACCAACAGTCGAAACGATTAATATCGGATCTTCAATTAATTAATGAAACATCACATCGCCTTAATTCAAACCTTCGATTAACGGAAACCATGACCTTTATGGCAGAACAGATCATTAAATCCTTTAATGCCGAGGTCGTTGGGTTTGTTCTTATGTCCAATGGAAGTAAGGATTATATCGTTGTAAATGGTAGCAGTCAATTTTTCTATACTAAAGATGCAAAGAAATATATTACCTATATATATAAGAAAATGGAAGTTGAGCAAGATTCCCTGTTTATAGGCGATTTAAGCCTTAAGGAAGAGGCAGGTGAAGTTCGGTTTAAATCGATTATGGCTGTTCCTATGGTTCAAACTGGTGTGAACGGTTTTGCACTAGTGATGCATCAGGATCCGTATCATTTTTCATTTGATAATTTTAAGTTGCTTCAATCCTTAATCCATCATTCCACACTGGCATTTACAAATGCTATGCTCAGAGAGGAATTAGAGAAAATGGTCATAACCGATCATTTAACCAAGCTTTATTCGCGAAATTATTTAGACACAAATATCCACTTATCAATGGAAAAGGATTTAGAGGGAACCTTTATTTTAATTGACATCGATGATTTTAAATCTGTAAATGATACGTATGGTCATCAGGTGGGAGATGAAGTTCTAATTCAAGTAGCTGATATTATTAAAACGCATATCAGAAAGACAGATATTGGCTCAAGATGGGGTGGGGAGGAACTGGCAATTTATCTTCCTAATACACCATTAAAATATGGAGTTGTCATTGCTGGTCGGCTTGTGGAGGCAGTGTCCGAGTATTCTAATCCTCATGTTACGATTTCTTGTGGGGTTTCATATTGGGAAAAAGATCTGAACGTTTCATTTAAGGGCTTATTTAAAAAGGCTGATACAGCACTATATATTGCAAAAGAATCTGGAAAGAATAAAGTGATTGTTCAAAATGAATTACAATAACAATGGAAGTGGATTTTTTCAAAAATTCATTTCCTATTTGTGGGACATTTTATTTACCATCTAATTGGAATGCTATGACGCACATCAATAATAAGAAAAAAAACTGATTCAGCTTGCATTTATATAAAGAAGGCTTCCTATGACAGGTTATTTTATCAGATTGATTCTGGGATTGTTAATGATTGGAGTAATTTCAGGAATCGCGTATTTTTTCAATATCGACTGGTTAAAAGTAGGAAAACCCGAACATAACCTCTATTTATTATTTATTGTAATAATTGGAGAGTGGGTTGGTATTTTTATAAGGCAAGTAAAAAAAGGAAAAATAATTCTTCAACAACGAGGAAACGAGAATTTTAAGAAATATTGAATAAAATCAAAACGCTTGGTGATGAAGTGAATCCAAGCGTTTTTTGCTGTATTTTATTTATTGCTCATGTTATTTGTCTTTCTTTTACATATTGGATAAAATAGCAATTTCTATGCCGTGTTTAGGCAGTCTGGATAAACCACATTAAAGATAGGGGAGGATTGCCTCAACATATTCCTCTAATTTCTTTTGGTCCACTTCATCAAATCGGCTTTTTTCTGGGGAATCAATGTCAAGCACACCTATGAGCTTTCCTTCCTTTATTAATGGGATGACAATTTCCGATTCAGAAGCAGCATCACAGGCAATATGCCCAGGAAATTGATGGACATCCTCAATCCTTAACGTTTCTTGAAGCATAGCACTCGTTCCACAAACTCCTTTTCCAAGTGGAATTCGAACACAAGCAGGAAGACCTTGGAAAGGTCCTAAGACAAGTTCACCATCCTCCATTAAATAGAATCCAACCCAATTGATGCGATCAAGAAATTGATTTAATAAGGCGGATGCGTTGCTTAAGTTTGCAATTTGATTGCTTTCTCCCTCAAGCAGTGCTTGAGCTTGCTTAATAACAAGATTGTAATTATCTTCACGAGATCCTTGATAAGATTCGACGTTAAACATGATTTTTCACCTAATTCTAGTAAATTTTATTATCTATTCTATCAAAAGAACAAGAAAAAGAGGAGACTTTGTCGAGCTGTTTATAGGAGGAAATATCCTGTAAACCAAGAATGTATTAGAAAAGGCTATTTTTTTACAAAAAAGGAGCAGGAGATATGAGAAAAAACTCAAAAGCTGCGATTGTTGAAGCGGCCATTACGTTATTTAATATTAAAGGTTTCAACGGGACTTCGATTCGTGATATTGCGAAGAAAGCAGGTACGAATGTAGCAAATATTTCTTATTACTTCAATAATAAGAATGGTCTTCTCGAATACTGCTTTACTATTTTTTTCGAAAAGTATCTCCATGAAATAGAAAAGGGGTTTGCAAATCTTGATTCTATTGGGGCTATCGCAACGCTAAAAAAAATGTCCAAAAATATTATCCAATTTCAAAGTCAAAATATTCATTTAACGCGTTTTATTCTAAGGGAGACATCGATTGATTCTCAAGTAATTCGGGAAATCATGTCCACTTATTTTGTAAAAGAAAAGTATTACTTTAAACAAGTGTTTGAGGAGGGAATGGAAACAGGCGAATTCCGTCTGCTCTCCGTTAATTATATGATCATGCAATTAAAAGGATTGATGGCCATGCCTTTTTTAAATAGCCAATATGCTACGGAAGTTTTGCATATATTCCCCAATGAGGAATATTTTGCAAATAAATATTCCATTGAAATTGGTAACTGGATTGATACGTTCATCACAAAACCCTTACCTGCCCAAAAGTTGAAGGTCGTAAACAATTAGATAAACAGGTAATGTGGGGAATGTTGCCTCTTACCAAGTCATTAGCTTCAAGCCTTGTCCTAGTTCCTTGACCTGATGGGCATCTGAACCGTATACAAGGGGGATGCCTAGTTGTTTTGCCTTTTTTGCTACCCATAGAGGTGGATAGGTTTCTCGGCAAAGAGGCTTTGCTGTACCAGCACCATTATAATCAAGCTCATAGCCTTTTGCTTTAATGGCAGAAAGAATTTGCTTTAATTCTGGTCCCAGATCATACGGTACAGGAAATCTCTTTTGAAATTTCTGTACTAATGTAATGTGCCCTATTCTTTTAGGCTTGTGCAATCCTAAATCGGCGGCGATTGACATTTGAAGGGTCTCAAAGTATTTTTTATAGACACTTGCTAGTGAGCCGTAATCCAGTATCATTTTTTGAAAAACTTCAGGACTGTAGTCAATACAATCGTATTGTTCACCATTTTTTAAAAAATGAACAGAAAGAATAGCATCATCGAGATGTTCTCCTACTTCATTAAGAAAGTCTGTAAGATCCTCCTCAAATCCTTCGATAAAATCTACCTCAAGACCGGATAAGATAGTGATTTTATCAGCATATTTTATTTTTAATTCTTCAATTTTGGCAAAATATCTGTTTAACTCTTCCTGTTGCATGGCGCTATCTTGATTGGGCGTTGTATCGGTAAATCCATTTGGTAATGGTGCATGTTCGGTAAAGGTCATTTCACGGAAGCCTAAGGCAATCGCTTTTTCAACGTAAGATTCGAATCGATCATTAGTGCCATGTGGACAAAACGGTGTATGAATATGGCCATCCTTCAAAAACATGATTTATCCCCTCCAAAAAATCAAAAATAGCACTGTCTAAATAGAATAATTACAAAAAAATCGGATTTATTACAAGAAATTGCAAGAAAATGTGAAAATAATAGTCAAAAAATGTCGTTTACATGGTATCATAATTACATTGAAATGAACAATAAATCGCTGAAAGATATATTGATAGATTAGCTCGGAACAGAACAGGGGGCTTATTATGAGTTACATCATTGCAGGCATAGTAATCTTACTATGTTTATACATAACCGGCTATATTATGAAAAAGAAGAATTATAAAGAAATTGATCGCCTAGAAGAATGGAAAATAGATATTGTTAATCGACCCGTTTTAGATGAAATGTCCAAGGTAAAACAGCTAAATATGACCGGTGAAACGGAGGTCCTATTCGAGCGTTGGAGAAATGAATGGGATGAAATTGTTACTGCTGAACTCCCTGATGTGGAAGAATATCTATTTGATGCAGAAGAATATACGGATAAATATCGATTCAAAAAATCAAAAGAGATTCAGATCCTCATTCATAATCATTTATTAGAAACAGAAGAAAAGATTAAAGCCTTGGTAGCAGAAATTCATGATTTGGTTGGAAGTGAGGAAAAGAATAAATTAGAAATTGAAGAATTGAAAGATATGTACCGGGAAAGTAAAAAAACATTGCTTGCCTATCGCCATAACTTCGGGAATGCCGAAGATGTGCTTGAAAAGAAATTGGATGAAGCAGCTTTGAAATTTCAGGAATTCGATGAAAGAACCACGAATGGAGATTATTTAAAAGCAAGAGAAATTGTTCTGTATATCAAAGAATTTATTGGACATATTCATGATTTAATGGAACAAATTCCTAATTTGCTTGTAGAATGCCAAACCAATATCCCATCTCTTCTTGATGAATTAAAGAATGGATTTCGGGAAATGGAGAGCCAAGGATATATACTTGAGCATATTCAAATTGAAAAAGAAATAGATGAAATGGAAGAGGAGCTTAGAGCCTATATCGGTTATATTGAGGCAGCAGAAATTGGAGAGGTTCAAAAAGGAATCGAAGAAATGAAGGAAAGCATTGAATTTTTATTTGATCTCCTTGAAAAAGAGGTCCATGCTAAGCATTTCATTAGTCAAAATGAAGCAGAAACCAAGGAATTGCTGCAAGGGGTTCAGGAAACCAATAATGAATTACAATTTGAAATTCAGTCCGTTTCTCTAAGCTATCATATTCCTGAAAGTGAACAGAATCTACAAAAAGAACTTGAGAAGAAGCTTTCACAGTTTTTGAAACGGTTTGAATTACTAGAGCTAAATATTGCCAATCATAGTATTGCTCATTCATTATTAAGTGAAGATTTACAAGAAATGAAAGAGATGCTTCAAGAAGTAGTAGAAGAGCAAAATAGCTTAAAGGAAAAACTAGTAACATTACGAAAAGATGAATTGACAGCTCGAGAAAAGGTACAGGAGTTAACGAAAAAAGTATCGGAAGCTATTCGAACGGTATCTAAAAGTCATATTCCAGGCTTACCACAAGATTATAAATATTTAGTTGAGGATGCAAAAGAGAGCGTTCAAAATGTTAAATTAAAATTAGAAGAAAAACCACTAGATATCCCCAATTTACAAAAGTATTTAGAAGTAGCTGTAATGACTGTTGAAAAGTTGCATGACAAAACTATTGATATGATTGAAACGGTTATTCTTGCAGAAAGAGTCATTCAATACGGAAATCGATATCGCAGTAGTCATTCATCTGTGAGAAAAGCACTAGAGCAGGCAGAGTCGTCTTTTAGAGGATTTGATTATCATGCGGCTTTAGAACAGGCTGCGACTTCAATTGAGCAGGTTGAGCCGGGTGCCTTGAAGAGAATTGAGGAATTATTAGCCACTGATGATTCACTATTAAATGAAACAATAGAATGAGGCTGACGAAATCGTCGCCTTTTTTCTTTGTTTCCGCATCCTGATTCATGATAAGATAAATTGTTATAATAAAACGATAAAGTTAAGTTGGAGGGGATCGAATGATTTACTTTGATAATAGTGCGACAACGAAGCCACATAAAGAAGTGCTCGATTCCTATTTAAAGGTTTCAATGAATTATTATGGGAATCCTTCTTCCTTGCATTCCTTAGGTGGCCAGGCAGAAAGATTACTAACACAAGCCAGGGAACAAATAGCGAATCTTCTTGAAGTGAAGGCAAATGAAATCTATTTTACCTCTGGGGGAACAGAAAGTAATAATTTGGCTATTAAAGGTACGGCTCATATGTACCGGAATCGGGGAAAACATATCATCACAACCAGTGTGGAGCATCCTTCTGTTTATGAGGCGATGGAACAGCTGAAAGAACTAGGATTTCGTATTACGTATATTCCAGTTGATGATTCAGGCAGAGTGAATGTGAAAACAATCGAGCAAGCTATTTGTCATGATACCATTCTAGTTTCAATAATTCATGTGAATAACGAGGTAGGAACGATTCAGCCAATTGAAGAAATAGGGGAAATGCTGCTTCAATATCCAAAAATACTTTTTCATGTCGATCATGTCCAAGGAATTGGGAAAGTGGATTTACCGCTGCATCAATACCACATCGATTTATGTTCGATTTCCGGCCATAAATTCCATGGATTAAAAGGGACAGGCCTTCTATACATTCGAGATGGAGTAAAAATTTCTCCGCTTTTGTCCGGGGGAAAACAGGAAAAAAATGTTCGTAGCGGTACAGAAAATGTGGCTGGATTTGTTGCCATGGCAAAAGCGATGAGATTCATAATGGAGAAGAAAAAAACAGAGCTCGTTAAATTAAAGGAGATAAAAAAGTATCTTTATCATGAGCTAGAAACTTGGGATGGAGTGACCATCCACACTCCAAAGGAAAACAGTGCACCACATATCCTTAATTTTTCCATTCACGGTTTTAAATCAGAGGTTTTTGTACATGCCTTAGAAGAAAAGGATGTCATTGTTTCAACAACGAGCGCATGCTCATCAAAAAGGAAATCATTAAGTGGTACTCTTGTTGCCATGGGGGTATCAGAGGAATTGGCCAGTAGTGCCATACGTGTTAGTCTGTCTTACGAAAATACAATAGAGGAAGCGAAGCAGGCTATCGAGATTTTTAACGAGGTTATTTCAAATTTGCGAAGGGTAATGAACTAATGATGAAATATGATCGAATTTTAATTCGTTATGGAGAAATATCTACGAAGGGGAGAAATAGACATATCTTTGTTGAAAGACTAAGAAAAAGTATAAAGCTTGCTCTTAGTGACTTTCCCGGAGTGAAAATTGAAAGTAAAAGAGACCGTATGTATGTTGTTCTTAATGGTGAAGATTTTGAAAAAATTATCGTGCGTTTGAAAAAAATATTTGGCATTCAATCCTTTAGTCCTGCAGTGAAGGCTGACAAGGATTTAGAAAAAATGAAGGATGCGGCATTACAGCTTTTTAAACGTGTATATCAAGAGGGAGATACCTTTAAAATTACGGCAAAAAGAGCAGATAAAAGTTACCCACTAGATACGGGTGAATTAAATCAAGCATTTGGAGCTCATATTTTAACCCATGTACCTAATTTAAGAGTAGATGTGAGAAATCCTGATATCAATCTCCGAATAGAGGTAAGGGAAGAAGCGGCTTATCTATCCTGTGAAAATATTCAAGGTGCTGGAGGACTTCCGGTTGGTTCCAGTGGTAAAGCAATGCTGATGCTTTCTGGTGGAATTGATAGTCCGGTTGCGGGATTTTACTCCATGAAGCGAGGGATGGAAATAGAAGGAGTGCATTTCTATAGCCCACCATTTACAAGTGAGAGATCTAAGCAAAAAGTTTTAGACCTTGCCCAAAAATTAGCAGAGGTCAGTGGGGCTTTTACACTCCATATTGTTCCATTTACAGAAATTCAACAGCTCATTCATAAACAGGTTCCTGAGAATTATACGATGACCACAACAAGGAGAATGATGCTGAAAATTACCGATCGAATTAGGGAAAAACAGCGGGGCTTAGCGATCGTAACAGGAGAAAGTCTTGGACAAGTGGCAAGTCAAACTCTTGAAAGCATGTATGCGATTAATGATGTTACTAATACCCCTATTTTACGTCCACTTATTACAATGGATAAAACTGACATTATAAAGGTAGCCGAACAGATTGGTACACATGATATTTCCATCCTTCCGTATGAAGATTGCTGTACTGTTTTTGTTCCTGCGTCACCAAAAACGAAACCGAAGAAGGAAAAAGTTCAATTTTACGAAAGTTTTGTTGATTTCGAGCCATTGATTGAAAAAGCGGTCGCTGGAGTGGAGGCGATTACTCTAATTCCTAAGCAGGAAAAACAGAATGATACATTAGAGGAATTATTCTAAAAATTTGTGAACAATTACCAACAATGTCGTTGTATGAAGGCATGTGATATTACACAATCTATACTCACAAGGAGGTGATATCACATGCCAAGTAGCAGAAGCAACAATTCTAATCAATTAGTAGTTCCTGGAGTACAATCAGCTCTAGAACAAATGAAATATGAAATTGCAACTGAATTTGGAGTTAATCTTGGAGCAGATACAACTTCTCGTGCTAACGGTTCTGTTGGAGGAGAGATTACGAAACGCCTAGTTCAAATGGCTGAACAATCATTAGGTGGAGGATTCTCTCAACAATAATTACAAGAAAATATTATGGCTACAAGGAGCGGGTAATTCGCTCCTTTTTAGTTTTTTTCAAAACACTAATATTTTCTAGTGCTTACATAAAAATGTAATTCAAAATTTTATGATAATTTAGTATAATATTTTTTGAAGGAGGAAAAGCTTTTATGTTGATAAAATTAATTTAAATTTAGGGGGAAACTTGATGAATCGTGACCATTTAATCGCTCCTGAGCGATACAATTTAGTCTCGGAGATTGAACGCTACGCAACTAATCCTGAAAAGCTTGCTTTAAAATGGGAAAGTGAAGAAGGGCAAACTAAGGAAATTACTTACCACCAACTTATTCAAAATTCCAATAAAATTGGAAACGTTTTCTTAAATCATGGCCTACAAAAAGGCGATGTTCTACTAATTATTGTTCCTCGTTTAATTGAAGCCTATCAAACCTATATTGCAGCTTTAAAAGCCGGCCTTGTTGTGATTCCAAGCTCAGAAATGCTACGTACCAAAGATCTACAATATCGAATTACACATGGTGATGTAAAAGGGATTATCAGTTATTATCCTTATGTGGAGCAATTTAAGGAAATTTCCGGTATTGACCATATTCCAAAATTTGTGATTGGAAATGCTGAGCAGGGCTGGATTGATTTGGATGAAGAAATGAAGCAAGCTCCTAATGAACTGAAATTGGCTGATACCCTTAAAGAGGATATGGCATTCTTATCCTATACTTCTGGAACAACTGGAAACCCTAAAGGAGTCGTACATACCCATGCTTGGGCCTATGCACATTTGCGTGCAGCTGCACCAAACTGGCTTTGCATAAATGAAGAGGATGTAGTTTGGGCAACTGCTGGACCCGGTTGGCAAAAATGGATCTGGAGTCCTTTTCTCTCAGTTTTAGGTTCTGGTGCAACAGGTCTCGTTTTTTTTGGAAAATTTGAGCCAAACAAATATTTACAATTATTAGAGAAGTATCAAGTCAATGTTCTTTGCTGCACCCCAACGGAGTATCGTTTAATGGCAAAGGTTGATAATCTTATTGATTATCATCTTCCACATCTTCATAGCGCTGTTTCAGCAGGAGAGCCTTTGAATCGAAATGTGATTGATACATTTAAAAAATTCTTTGATGTTGAGGTTCGGGATGGTTATGGACAAACGGAAAATACTTTACTTGTTGGTATGACAAAGGGAATGGAACTACGACCAGGTTCAATGGGAAAACCCATTCCAGGTAATCATGTGGAAATAGTTAATGAGGAAGGAAATATATGTGCAATAGGTGAAGTCGGAGATATCGCGGTGCATATTGAAACCCCTGCCTTATTCAAAAATTATTATAAGGATCCGGAAAGAACGGCGATGCAGTTTCGTGGAGAGTTTTATATAACAGGGGATAAGGCCCAAAAGGATGAAGATGGATACTTCTGGTTTGAAGGCCGTGGGGATGACATTATTATTAGTTCGGGATATACGATTGGACCTTTTGAAGTAGAGGATGCTTTAGTTAAGCATGAGGCTGTAAAGGAATGTGCAGTTGTTGCAAGTCCAGACGAAGTTCGTGGGCATATTGTCAAAGCCTTTGTAGTCTTAAAAGACGGAGTGAATGAAAATGATCCTAATCTTATTAAGGAATTGCAGGAACATGTCAAGATTTTGACAGCACCATATAAATACCCAAGAAAAATTGAGTTTTTGGAAGAACTTCCGAAAACTACTTCAGGAAAAATTCGCAGGGTAGAATTAAGAAAAAAAGAATTGGAACAAAATGCATAATAAATTAGTGGTAAAATGCAGACGATGTATGTCTGCATTTTTTAACTTCATATAAAGGAGAAAAAAGAATGGGAAAGCTTTGGTATGGCGGTCCAATTTATACACTTCAGCAGGAGCACCATCAAGTGGAAGCAGTATTCACAAATGGGTCAAAAATTATAGCAATCGGATCATTAGACGAAATAGAAAATCGCTACAGATCAGAAATCAAAGAAAGCGTTGATTTAAAAGGGAGTACAATGCTTCCGGGATTTGTCGATAGTCATGTGCATTTGATCGGTCATGGAGAAAGGTTATTAAGGTTAGATTTATCCCATATGCAGTCAAAGGATGAGGTTCTTTCTGCTGTAGAAAATTATGCAAAAGAGGCTCTGGAAGGAGAGTGGATTATTGGGGAAGGCTGGAATGAATTTTTGTGGGAAAATCCTGTACCCATCACACGTGAGGATCTAGATCAAATTGATCCAAACCATCCAATGCTTTTAAAACGGATTTGTAGGCATGTACTAGTGGCGAATTCGTTGGCGCTAAATAAAGCTTCGATTGATGAATCAACCCTAGATCCAGCTGGTGGAGTTATTGGTAGGGATCATAATGGTCGATTGAATGGACTTTTAAAGGATCAAGCTCAAGATCTCTTAACAACGAAAATTCCAAAAGTCACTTCCTATTATATAGAAAATTGTCTTCGAGCAGCTATCAAAGACGCATACCGACTTGGTCTTACAGGGGTACATACAGAGGATCTAAATTATTACAACGGGTTTAGAAGCACATTCGATTGTATGAAGAAAGTTATCAATAAAGAAGGATTAAGATTTCGAACTCATCTGTTAGTTCATTATGGAGTGATGAACGAGTTTGAAAAATATGGCGGTAGTTATTTACAAGGAAATGAATGGCTTGAATTTGGTGCAATCAAAATATTTGCTGATGGCTCGTTAGGAGGAAGAACGGCATTATTGAGTTATCCATACGCAGATGATCCAACAACAAGCGGTTTGGCGATTTTTTCTCAGCATGAGTTAGATGACCTGGTGAGAGAAGCACGAAGACTGGAGATGCCTGTTGCCATTCATGCGATTGGGGATCAAGCCTTTGATATGGCTCTAACATCTATTGAAAGAAACCCTTTGGCAGGTAAGGGAAGAGATCGATTAATACATGCTGAAATATGGCGGAATGATTTAATAGAGCGAGCATTACATCTTCCACTTACACTGGATATTCAACCAGGCTTTGTAGCTTCCGATTTTCCTTGGGTAATCGATCGAGTTGGACAAGAAAATATGGAATATAATTTTGCTTGGAAAACCTTGTTAACAAGAGGATTATCCTGTGCTGGAGGTTCTGATGCTCCAATTGAACCTTTAAGTCCTCTTTTAGGAATTCATACGGCAGTGAATCGTACAAAAAGAGAGGACTCAAGTAAGACGGTATATATGCCTGAAGAGGTGTTGACCCCTTATGAAGCGGTTTGTTTATATACAAGTGGAAGCGCGTATGCTGCATGTCATGAACAAAGTCGTGGAGAAATTAATGTAGACTTTTTAGCAGATTTTACAATCTTGAAGGAGGATATTTTCGTAATAGACCGGGAGAAAATCGTTGATGTCAAGATTGATAAAACGGTTATTGGAGGAGAAATCGTCTATAATTGCGAAAAATCGAAAGAATAAACTTGGTCTGTCTTGGAAATAAAAAATGGTTATTTCTACTAGCAACCCCATTTTTTTCGTTATATAATGAATTTATTTCGTAACTAGAAAGAATTGAGGTATGGGTATGAATAATAAAGAAATGAAAACAGGAGTCATCTATGCAGGTGCCTCTTATATCCTGTGGGGAATCCTACCAATCTATTGGAAATTGCTTCAAAAAGTTGGTTCCGATGAAATATTAGCCAACCGTGTATTTTGGTCATTTATTTTTATGGTCATCATCCTCCTCATGACCAAAAAATGGCAGGGCTTTGTTACCACACTCAAAGGTTTGAAACAAAACAAAAAACAACTTCTAGCATTGGTCCTTGCTTCATTATTAATTAGTGGAAACTGGTTTATTTATATCTGGGCCGTCAATAATGATCATATGATTCAAGCTAGCTTGGGCTATTACATCAATCCTTTAATTAGTGTTCTGCTTGGAATGGTTGTATTAAAGGAAAGACTATCGATTGCCCAGAATGTATCTTTTATTCTAGCTTTTGTAGGGGTTTTAATCATTACAATTACTTATGGAGAGTTTCCGTGGATTGCTCTTGGGTTGGCTCTTACTTTCGGACTTTATGGATTAGCCAAAAAACTAATTATTGTTGAAGCTGCTATTGGCTTGACGTTGGAAACAATGGCTGTAACCCCTATTGCACTCATTTATATGATGATATTATTTTTCAATGGAACTCATGCCTTTTTATCCATTTCAATTGGGACGGATCTCTTATTGATAGGGGCGGGGGTAGCGACTGCCATTCCCTTGCTTTATTTTGCAAAGGGAGCAAAGCTGATTCCTTTATCAACCTTAGGAATCCTTCAATATGCTTCTCCAACCTTAACACTTATTCTTGGGATCTTTCTTTATCATGAACATTTTTCCAAGGTGCATTTATTATCTTTTATTTTTATTTGGGCAGCATTAGCGATTTATTCATTGGCTAGCACGAAAATGGTAAGCAACTTAGAATCTAAGTGGAAAAAGCAGAGGGCTTCATAGGTTATTAAAAAACAGGCAGACGCAAATTTATAGGTCGGCCTGTTTTTTATTTTATATGTAAAAATGGCTGAAGTTACCTGTTCATATCGTTTATCCCACTCTTAACGGACAGTAAGACTCCCACTTCAAGATTCTGAGTATACGAAGAATCTTGAAGTGGGAGATCAACTGTCCGTAAAGGTCCGATAAGTTTAACTAACCATCAGTGGGGGATGAATGGCAGACTAAAAGCGCGACGTCAATCACAACGTCTGCACTAGCACGTCCTGTGCGTCAAAAACCCCCACTGATGGAAGTTTCACTTTATAAAAATGTTCGTTTTACTTTATCCCAGAAGGAATTGTCCTTTAATTTAACCGTTTTAATTTGCTGGTCACTTAGTTTTACTTCAATTTTTTCCACATGTCGAATGCTTAAGGCTTCATTATCCATCCCCATGGTTGGATAGTCATTCCCGTCTTGATTTACTTTTAACGTGAGTTTACGGTCTCCGTTAAGAATGAAGGAAGATCCCAATGTCCGATAGCGATTATTGTTAAGAGAAGCTAATTCACTTACTTGAATACACGGGAGGAGCGGATCCACTACAGCTCCATTTAAGGATTTATTATAGGCGGTGCTTCCTGTAGGGGTGGCTATAACCATTCCATCCCCTCGAAAGGTTTCAAAATGGAGATCATCAATAAAAACTTCCATCACGAAGGTTTTAATAATTGCCGATTTAATACTAAATTCATTTAAGCAGTAAAAGGATGTGTTATCGTCTACCTTTACATCTAGAGTGGGATATCTTCTTACTTCAATTTGTTCATTATTTATGGCCTTAATAATTTTTTCTGGCTCTTCTAAAGGAAAATCACAATATAAATTTATTTTCCCAACCGTGGAAATCCCAGCATAGAGGCAGTCACTTCTAAAACCCGTTTTTCTAACAGCTTGAAGAAAGGTTCCATCTTCACCAATGCTAACAATAATATTTGCTTGCTTCATATCTGTAACGATACGAAATCCATTTTGTAAAGCTAATTCGATAAGATTTTTTACTTTTTCTTCTATCTCATTATTGCTTTTGTAGAAGAAAAAAAGGTTGCGTCGATCTTCCATCTGTTGTCATCCCCAATTTTTTAAAATCGATTCCTTTTTTAGCTACTATTTTGATAAAATGGTAAAGATTGAATATAGTGTACAATGTTTTCAGATTTTTTTAAAGTTTTCTGATTGCTTGTATTTATGAACTAAGGAGGTATGGACTCATGAATGGAAAAAGATGGGCAGCATTAGCCATTGCCTTTGGATTATTTATTTTTTCCGTGTTGATTAATTTTTTAACCACCTTTGCCTTTACGGATGTAGAGTCTTCTGTTTCAAAACTTTTTGAAGCTAATGATGAAATGTTTCAGGAAAAGGTGTTAAAAGAGGGAGATGAAGCAAAGAAAATTGCCGTTCTTGATGTAAATGGAACTATACAGGATACGGGTGAGGCTCAATCCATTTTAAGCAATGGAGGCTACAGCCATCAGGAATTTATGAAAGAACTAGAGCACGTTAAGACAGATCATACAGTAAAAGCGATTATTATCAGGGTGAATTCTCCTGGTGGCGGTGTGGTAGAAAGCGCAGAAATTCATGATAAGATTCAAGAAATTCAAAAGGATACGAAAAAGCCTGTTTATATTTCCATGGGCTCAATGGCCGCTTCAGGTGGTTATTATATTTCTACAGCTGCTGATAAAATCTTTGCAAGTCCTGAAACCTTAACAGGTTCTCTTGGAGTCATTATGCAAGGCTATAATTATGCTGGGTTAGCAGAAAAATATGGCGTTAAATTTGAAACCATTAAGAGTGGTCCATATAAGGACATTATGAGCCCAACACGGGATATGACGAAAGAAGAACGGAAAATCCTTCAAAATATGATTGATCACTCTTATGAAGGGTTTGTGAATGTCATTTCAGAAGGAAGAGGTCTATCTGTTAAGGAAGTTAAGAAAATTGCTGATGGACGAGTATATGATGGACGCCAAGCGAAACAACTCCATTTAATTGATCAATTTGGCTATTTTGACGATTGTATCAAGCAAATGAAGGAGGATCATGATTTAGCCGGAGCTCAAGTTGTGAGTTATACAGAAAACTTTGGAATTGGTTCCTTATTTAATATGAGCGCAAGCAAGATCATAGGAAATAAAGATGCGGAGTTAACGAATCTTTTGAAGCTTATGTCCCAATCCAATTCACCTAGATTGATGTATTTATATGCTGAATAAGGAGGTGCAGAAATGAGCATCCATGAGGATAATGATGAAAAGAATAAATTATTAGAATCCAATCAAGGATCTTTCCAGAAGGAAGAGGAAAATGCTCAGGAATTGCCCCTTCTCCCACAGCCTGCGACATTCCGATATGCTGGGTTTTGGATGAGATTTTGGGCATATCTTCTTGATTTGATTGTGATTGGAAGTTTGAATCGATTACTTATTTATCCAATTTTTAAAGCACTTGATCTCAATTTGCAGGATGGCAATATGTTTGCACCAATTTCTGTAGTAACTGCTATTCTCTTTTATTTATATTTTGTGCTCATGACGAAATTCTTTGGGCAGACCTTAGGGAAAATGGTGTTTGGATTAAGAGTCATTTATTTGAAGGGGAACAAGCTTTCGTGGAGTGTGATTCTTTTCAGGGAATGGATAGGACGTTTTATTTCCGTAACAGTTTGGATTACCTATTTAGTTGTGGCTTTTTTACCGAAAAAACAAGGAGTGCATGATTTATTCGCCGACACAACCGTTATTCATGAAAAATAAGAAAAATAAACCTGTCAACTTATGTGTTGGCAGGTTTATTTTGTAAGTTTTGGAACATAATAATGGGCTGAAAGGTGTGAATAAATTGAAATGGCTTTTGATTGTATTCATGATTTTCCTTATTCTCTTCATATTAATCATTGTTACAAAACTAAAAGTAATTGTAGATTTTTATCATGGACAAGACAATGACGATTTAAAAATTGAATTTAAAGCATGGTTTGGTTTAATTCGCTATAAAATTCATGTCCCATTGGTAAAATTGGACGCGGAGTCAAAGTCTATCATATCAAAGGAAAAGACATCGATTGGTCCTGATGCTAAACAGGATAAAAAAACAAATAAATTCACATCAAAAGATTTATTCAATAGTCTCCATGATACAAAAGTCCTTTTGCATCATGTGATCGGATTTCATAAAATAATTCGGAAATTTTTACATAAAGTAAAGCTAAAAAATCTAGAATGGGAAACAGAAATTGGAGTAGGGGATGCTGCTTATACAGGTATGCTTATCGGTGCTATTTGGGGAATTAAGGGAAGTATCATTGGGATATTCAGCAATTATATGCGCTTGATGGATATGCCAAAGTTAAGCGTTCAGCCTAATTTTCAAAAAGCCATTTCACAAACAAGGTTTCAGTGTATGTTTCAATTTAGAATCGGGCAAGCTATGTTTGCAGCAATTAAACTAGTTAAATATTGGAAGGGGGGGAAACCCAACTTTAAATCAAAATCCTTATCTCCCCTTTCTAATAACAATTAGCATATCATAGATGAGGAGGAATTCGACATGTCCGATCATCCTATTCAAGGATTAATGACAACAGCAATGGAAAACTTGAAAGAAATGATTGATGTTAACACGATTATTGGTGATCCGGTTGAAACCCCTGATGGAAGTGTGATTTTAACCGTATCTAAGGTTGGTTTTGGATTTGCAGCAGGAGGAAGCGAATTTATCATTGAAAATCAGTCGGGTGGTGCACAGGGTCCCGATAAACATCCTTTCGGAGGTGGTAGTGGTGGTGGAGTCTCTATCACTCCAATTGCTTTTTTAATTGTAAATTCTAAAGAAGTGAAAATGGTTCATATGGATGAAGGGACACATTTAATTGAAAAAATTCTTGATCTTGCACCTCAGGCAGTGGATAAAATTCAGCAATTAATGGCGAAAAAAGGTTCGGGTTCAAGTTCAGGACAGGATCAAGGTTCGCAATCAAATCAGCAGAGTGATCCAAGTAAATATGATGGACCTAAAGAGGATCTTAATATTTAAAGACAATAGAGGCACAGGCGGTGAAGAAATGAGACGCTGGCCTCTTTTTCTTGAAATTATCCCACTCTTAACGGACTTTTTGACTCCCACTTCAAGATTCTGAGAATACGAAGAAGATAAGTGGGAGATCAACTGTCCGTAAAGGTCCGACGACGGACAGGATGTCCTTGTCAGGCGAAAGCCACAGGACGTGGCGCTATGAGCGTGATAAGTGAAATAAGATTTTTCTTTGGGCTTCAGCCCTTAGAAAAATCAATCAGGCTTTGCGTGACTAACCATCAGTGGGGGATGAGTGGCAGACTAAAAGCGCGACGTCAACACATAAGTCTGCACACTTCACGTTCTGTGCGTCGAAAACTCCCACTGATGGAAGTTTCACTTTATAGCTTTTTAATTGAATTAATCGAAATCAAGCAGTATTATTTGCAATATTTAAAATAAAAAGCTATATTTTTACTGTACATATATTGAAAAGGAGGAGAAGGATTATGGCATCCGTTACATTTAATGGAAATCCAGTAACACTTCTTGGTAATGAAGTAAAAGTTGGGGATAAAGCTCCCAATTTTAAAGTATTAGCTCCTGATTTATCAGAGGTAACCTTAGATGGTACAAAAGGAAATGTCCGTTTAATCAGTGTGGTTCCATCCATTGATACAGGAGTGTGTGATGCACAAACTCGCCGCTTTAATGAAGAAGCTTCATCTCTTCCAAATGTTAAGATTTTAACAATTAGCGTGGATTTACCATTTGCTCAAAAGCGCTGGTGTGCAGCAGCTGGAATTGAAAATGTTCAAACTTTATCCGATCATCGAGATTTGTCTTTTGGTGAAGCTTATGGTGTTGCGATGCAAGAATTAAGGCTCCTTGCACGTGCTGTATTTGTTGTGGATTCCAATGATGTTGTGACTTACGCAGAATATGTCAGTGAGGCAACGAACCATCCAAATTATGAAGCAGCTATTGAAGCAGCAAAAAGTGCAAAATAATGTCCCATTAATTTTTTATGAAGGGTGCTTTGTTTATCTGGATTGGATAAACAGAGCACCCTTTTCTCTTTTAAATTCAAGTGGAATAACTTGTGAAGACAGGCATCAATCGCTACAATAGGTAAATAGAATAAAATCAGGAGGAATGAGAAGTGAAAGTCTCTCCGGTTGAAGAGTTATTTACCATTTTTAATGAAACAGCTGTCCTTTTACAAGAAGAGCTGTCATGTACATATTTAGAAGCACTAGCCGAAACAGGGGAAAATATTTTTCAACAGTCGGTCCTTCAGGAAGAATTAAGTGAATTAACTAGAAAAAGGTTAAAGAAAAGCTATGAATCAGTGAGTTTGACGAAGTTCAGTTCTGAAGAAATTCGCAAGTCTTTTCAACTCGCGATATTAAAAGGTATGAAAGAAAATGTCCAGGCTCATCATCAGATGACTCCCGATTCCATAGGGCTGTTGATCGGGTATTTAGTAGCTAAGTTCATGAAGCAATCTTCATTTCGCATACTAGATCCAGCGGTTGGAACAGGAAACCTGCTTACAACTGTGTTGAATCAGCAAGGCAATAAAGTAATGGACGCTATTGGGATTGACATTGATGATTTATTAATAAAATTGTCCTATGTTAATGCCAATTTGCAAGAGCATGCCGTTGAATTTTTTAACCAGGACAGCTTATCCAATTTGTTCATCGATCCAGTGGATGTCATTGTCAGTGATTTGCCTGTAGGGTTTTATCCTGATGACATTCGAGCACTTGACTATCAATTGAAGGCGGAAGAAGGACATTCCAATGCTCACCATCTATTTATCGAGCAAAGCGTGAAATATGTGAAGAATGGCGGGTATTTATTTTTCTTAGTTCCTTCCAATCTTTTTGAAAGTGAACAAGCTGGAAAACTCCATGAATACTTAAAGGAACAGGCTAATATTCAAGCTCTTTTGCAGCTCCCACTAAGTTTATTTAAAAATGAGCAATCTGCTAAAAGTATTTTAGTTCTGCAGAAAAAGGGAGAACAGGTTCATGCTCCAAAAGAGGTTCTTCTTGCAATGCTCCCCAGCCTTTCAAATGCTGTTCAGATGGAGAAAATTTTAAGTAAGATTGATCTCTGGATTCGGGAAAATAAATAGGGTACACTCATTTTTTGGATTGCCCTGCGGTTGCTTTTCTAACAAAGTAGCCGTAGGGCTATTCTATTTTTCAATAAAAACAGGTAAAGTAAATTATGTGAATAATCAGAAAATAATTACTTTATTGTGAAAACGTTCACATTATAATTATGTTCTTGAAAGTATTCATTATCAATGATTTAATGAAAAATTGAGAGATAAGACAGGACTCTATTGTACAAAATAATAAAAACTTATTTGCAATAAGATTATTTGATGTTTTTAACAGAAGGAGCGGTTATAGAAATGGCTAAAGTAATTGCTATAAATGCTGGAAGTTCATCTTTGAAATTCCAATTAATTGAAATGCCTAGCGAAGAAGTTATTACAAAAGGATTAATTGAAAGAATTGGATTAAATGATTCTATTTTTAATATCACAGTGAATGATGAAAAACAAACAGAAACAACAGATATTCCCAATCATGCTGTAGCTGTAAAAATGCTCTTAGACAAACTAACAAATTTAGGAATTATTCAATCATTGGATGAAATTGAAGGAATTGGTCACCGTGTAGTTCACGGAGGTGAAGAGTTTAATGATTCCGTATTCATTACCGAAGAAGTTTTAAATACAATCGAAGAAATCTCTGATCTTGCTCCTTTACACAATCCAGCAAACGTTACTGGAATTAAAGCGTTCCAAGAAGTTCTTCCCAATGTACCAGCCGTAGCGGTATTTGATACAGCTTTTCATCAAACAATGCCAGAAAATGCATATTTATATAGTCTTCCTTATGAATATTATGAAAAATATGGAATTCGTAAATATGGTTTCCACGGCACTTCGCATAAATACGTTTCACAAAGAGCAGGTGAAATGCTTGGCCGTCCTTTAGAGCAATTACGTCTTATTTCCTGCCATTTAGGAAATGGTGCAAGTATTGCGGCGATTGATGGTGGAAAATCTGTTGATACTTCTATGGGCTTCACTCCACTTGCAGGTGTGACAATGGGAACACGTTCTGGAAATATTGACCCAGCATTAATTCCATACATCATGGAAAAAACAGATAAATCTGCTGAAGAAGTACTAGATATATTAAACAAAAAAAGCGGTATGCTAGGGGTTTCTGGCTTCTCTAGTGACTTGCGTGATATTGAGAAGGAAGCAAATAAAGGGAATGAGCGTGCCGAGCTAGCCCTTCAAGTTTTTGCAAGCAGAATTCATAAATACATTGGGTCTTATTCAGCACGTATGAGCGGTGTAGATGCCATTATCTTTACTGCCGGTATCGGTGAAAATAGTGATACGATTCGAGCTCGTGTACTTAAAGGCCTTGAATTTATGGGCATATACTGGGATCCAACCTTAAACAAAGTTCATGGGGAAGAAGCTTTTATTAGCTATCCACATTCTCCAGTTAAAGTTATGGTTATTCCAACAAATGAAGAAGTCATGATTGCTCGTGACGTTGTTAAATTTGGAAACATTCTTTAATATTATCTAATTGCTAAGCAGCCGATTCATGAGGGATCGGTTGCTTTTTTTTTGCTGAAAAAGGTGTGATATACTAAGAATATACTCCAATTGATGGGAGGGCTTTACATGTCACTTACTGAGAGAGAAAAAACCGTTTTCTTAAATATTAAGAAGTGGGAAGACCAGCTTTATGATTATGAACCAAATGATTTTCAACTCGTCTATGACAAATATTTGGAAAAAACATTTTCTTTGCTTCCAGAAGAGATACAAAATAAGTTTTTTACCGTTTTAGACCAATGGTTGTTTCATTTACATGCTATTATTCAAGGATCACAACTACAAATGGATGCTAAGGAAAGAATTTTGGCAGCAGGAAGAGTCTTCCTTCCTGAAATAGAAACGATTGATGACTTAAAATCCTTAAACATCGATCAATTACAATACATAGCTGAACAACAAATATCCCGTCATCGTTTATATTCTCTTGCTCAAGGAGGGATCTCCGGGACAGGGGAGGTACTCCTCCTCGGCTCTGATATTCCAGCAATGGCTGTCATTAATTTAAGGGTGATTCAATTGATTGCCATGACCTACGGCGTTGAAATCAATAATCCGTTTGAAATGATGACCTCTTTAAAGATCTTTCATGCGGCAACCTCCCCTAGAAGGATGCAAAAAAGTGGTTGGGAGCAATTGCTTCGTGAATTAAATGAGCATGAGGATTATTATTTTTATCAAGGTCAAGAGGAAATAACGGATATTTCATGGATGGAGCAACCTTTGACTCATATGTTGAAAGCGTTTTTGATATTATTATTAAGGAAAAAATCAATGCGAGGAGTTCCGATTTTAAGCATGGCAATTGGTGCTGGAGCTAACTATCAACTTACTAGAAAAGTAACAGATTTTGCCCATAATTATTATCAATGGCGATATTTATTATCAAAAGAGGAGAATTTATATGAGTACTGAGCAGCATAAAATGGAGGCACCTAAGAAAGTTCATTGTAAGGTCATTACCGTTAGTGATACAAGGAATAAAGAGACGGATAAAAGTGGTCGATTAATGATGGATCTCCTTAAGGAAGCGGGGCATCAAATCATGGATTATGTGATTGTAAAGGATGAACAAGAATCTATTCGTTTGGAGGTTCTTAAAGGATGTGACGATCCTGAGATCGACATTGTACTGACAAACGGGGGGACTGGAATTGCTAAGCGGGATGTTACGATTGAAACAGTGACGTCACTTTTTGATAAAGAAATCAGTGGCTTTGGAGAAATATTTCGCTTATTAAGCTATCAGGAGGACATTGGCTCTGCGGCTATTCTTTCTAGGGCAACTGCTGGGGTAATCGAAAATAAAGCCGTATTCTCCACTCCAGGGTCGTCTGGTGCTGTGCGATTAGCAATGAATAAGCTCATTCTGCCGGAATTGGGTCATGTGGTGAGAGAGCTTCGCAAGGATTTAAAATAGATTTTCAATCAAGATATAAATAACACAAGAAAAGCGCTTCACTTAAGAAAAATAAGTGGTGCGCTTTTTCAGTTTGGTAACATATACTTTCTACTGAAGCCTTTGTGGATTTTCCATTTCTGACATATCTTGATTGGTTCGGTACCATAGCCACAAATCGTTAATGACAGATGCGAGCTCAGCAATTTCACTATTTAATTCACAGGAACGTTCAAAGCTGCTTTCATCATATAATTGTGCTTGCTTTAGATTGATTTGCTCCTCTAATTCGGCAATTCTATCTGGGATACTTCCGCGAATGGTTTCCCAGTGGAAAAGAATGTCTTGCTGCGTCTCTAAAGAAAATTCATCCCAATCCTTATCCAATACTGGAACTGGAATTCCTAAGCGATCATCTTGTTTAAATTGGTTTTCCATAACAATCGCCTCCATAATTAATAAGTTATCTGTTTCTTAATTCTACTATACAATAGAAGAACTACTCTTGTGTATCCTTTGTTTGATTTGTTTGAAAAATTGTAAAATAAATTTTTATACATTTTGACGAATAAGTATTGAATTTTTCTCGAAAACTTTGTAAAATTGTTAAAATAGAAAAGTGATAAAAATTTACGTGGATGAATATTTATTCAATTAAGGAGGAACCGCAGTGACAAATCAAAAAGTAGTACTCGCCTATTCTGGTGGGTTAGATACATCTGTTGCAATTAAATGGTTACAAGATCAAGGATATGCTGTAGTTGCATGTTGCCTAGATTTAGGAGAAGGTAAGGATTTGGATTTTGTGAAGGAAAAGGCAATTAAAGTTGGTGCTGTTGCCTCTTACGTGATAGATGTTAAGGAAGAGTTCGCTAATGAATATGCATTAAAGGCTCTTCAGGCACATGCCCTTTATGAAGGAAAATATCCTTTGGTTTCAGCATTATCTCGTCCGCTTATTTCTAAGAAACTAGTTGAGGTTGCAGAGAAGGAAAATGCAGTAGCCGTTGCTCATGGATGTACGGGTAAAGGAAATGACCAAGTACGTTTTGAAGTTTCCATCAATGCTTTAAATCCAGATTTAAAGGTTCTAGCTCCTGTACGTGAGTGGAGCTGGTCTCGTGAAGAAGAAATCGAATATGCAAAGCAGAAAAATATTCCGATTCCGATTAATTTAGACAGCCCGTTCTCTATCGACCAAAACCTTTGGGGACGCAGTAATGAATGTGGAATCTTAGAAGATCCATGGGCAGCCCCTCCAGAAGACGCCTATGATTTAACGCAAAGTCTAGATAAAACTCCTGATACCCCAGATATGATCGAAATCGAGTTTGTCGAAGGGAATCCAGTTGCATTAAATGGGCAAAAGCAACCATTATCTCAATTAATTTTAAATTTAAATATGATCGCGGGTAAACATGGAGTTGGACGAATTGACCATGTAGAAAATCGTCTAGTAGGCATTAAATCTCGTGAGGTATATGAATGCCCAGGAGCCATCACTTTAATTACTGCTCATAAAGAACTCGAGGATTTAACTTTAGTAAAAGAAGTAGCTCATTTTAAACCAATTATTGAGAAGAAAATTACGGAAACGATTTATGAAGGTCTTTGGTTCTCTCCTTTACAAAAAGCATTATTTGCCTTTTTAGAAGAAACACAAAAATATGTGACTGGCACTGTACGAGTGAAGCTTTTCAAAGGTCATGCTATTGTGGAAGGAAGAAAATCCCCTTATTCATTATATGATGAAAAGCTTGCAACATATACCAAGGAAGACGAATTTGATCATGCATCAGCAGTAGGCTTTATCAATCTATGGGGTCTACCAACAAAAGTACAAAGCATTGTTCATAATAATAAGAAGGTGACAGTGTGAAAAAGCTGTGGGGCGGAAGATTTACACAAACAGCAGAAGAATGGGTCGACGAATTCGGAGCCTCCATCTCATTTGACCAGCAGTTAGTATTAGAGGATATAGAGGGCAGCTTAGCACATGTCACAATGCTTGCTTCCTGTGGGATTGTGACAGAGGAAGAAGCTGAGTTAATCAAAAAAGGATTATATGAAATTAAAGAAAAGGCGGAAAAAGATGAATTATCTTTTTCCGTTGAACTCGAGGATATTCATTTAAATATTGAAAGTCTTTTAACAGAAATGATTGGGCCAGTTGGAGGAAAGCTCCATACAGGAAGAAGTAGAAATGACCAGGTAGCTGTCGATATGCATCTTTATTTACGGAACCAAGTAGAGCATATACTTGATCTTATTACGGAAATGCAGAAGGAATTGGTCACTTTAGCAGAACAGCATGTAGAGACGATCATGCCTGGATACACACATCTTCAACGGGCACAGCCCATATCATTCGCCCATCACTTACTGGCCTATTTTTGGATGCTAGAAAGAGATAAAGCGAGATACATTGATAACTTGAACCGAATCAATGTTTCACCACTTGGAGCCGGGGCTCTTGCAGGAACAACTTTCCCTATCGACCGATATTTAAGTGCCGAGATTCTGGGCTTTGATTCTATTTATGAAAATAGCTTAGATGCTGTTAGTGATCGTGATTTTATTTTGGAATTCATGTCTGCAAGTTCGATATTAATGATGCATCTATCAAGATTTGCAGAAGAAATAATCCTTTGGTCAAGCCAGGAATTTCAGTTTATTGAGTTATCAGATAGCTTTTCAACTGGAAGTAGCATCATGCCACAAAAGAAAAATCCTGATATGGCGGAATTAATTCGTGGAAAATCAGGTCGGGTTTATGGAAATCTATTTGGATTGCTGACTATTTTAAAGGGTCTTCCGTTAGCCTATAATAAAGACATGCAGGAAGATAAGGAAGGAATGTTTGATACCGTTAAAACGGTAAGTGGTTCCTTGAAGATTTTCGCGGGAATGATCCGAACAATGAAAGTAAAATCCGCTCAAATGGAAAAGGCGACACAAAATGATTTCTCTAATGCAACGGAATTAGCTGATTATTTATCAGCAAAGGGACTTCCATTTCGACAAGCTCATGAAATCGTTGGAGAACTAGTCTTAATATGTGTGCAAAAAGGTTGTTATTTGAAGGATTTGAACCTGGAAGAGTTTCAGAAAGCGAGCGCTTTATTTGAGGCTGATATATATGAGGCACTTGAGCCAAAGACAGCAGTAAAACGGCGTAATAGTGCTGGTGGGACAGGCTTTTCTCAAGTCTATCATGCGATTGAAAAAGCAAAAGAATGTATGAAATAAAAGAAGGGTAGACCAAATGATTGGTCACCCTTCTTTGTTTTTAAATCTAATGAAAGCTATTCTTCTTCTTCTTCTTTATCCGTACGGACAACTAGTACATCACAATGAGCATAACGGGTTATATGCTCGGAAACACTACCAATTAAAAAGCGTTCCACCATATTTAACCCAGTTGCGCCGCAAATAATTAAATCAATATTAAATTTCTTTGCCATATCTCTTGGAATTTTTACTTTAGGAGAACCGTATTCAATTTCATAAGAAACATTCGTAACCCCTTTTTCAAATGCTTCTTTCTTGTAATTTTCCATAAGCTCTTTTCCAAATTGCTCTGCTCTTTCGGCAATGGTACGGTCGTAAGCTTCTACGGTTGCAAATGTACGTGTATCAATCACATGGGCAAGCACGATACTTGCATTATTTCTCTTCGCAATTTCAAGTGATTTTTTAAATGCCCATTCAGCTTCTTTCGATCCGTCAACAGCAACTAAGATGTTTTTGTAGGTAAGACCCATTATCCATCTCCTCCTTTCCTAAATTATACAATAATGAAAAGAGTATATCTGTAACAAATTATCGAACAATAAAAAAGCTTAAGAATTTTAGAAAGGGGATTAGTTAATGGGCAAACAAAATACTCAAAATCAGTATTTGTATGATGAGCAAGGAGCAGGGGAGGTTAGTCAACAAATTAGAGATGCTTATAACAATGGGGTTATTGACAAGGAAACTGGAGAATTTGATATGGAGAAGTTTGATCACAATCAAATGTAAAAGTGAATTTGCTTTATTAGAAGGAAAAGCAGCCGATACACTCGGTTGCTTTTCACGTTTGTGGTTGGAATTATTTATTATTATTTTTATAAACTTTCCAAGTAGGTACTATTATTGAAGTATTAAATCTATTCTGGCTTTATAGAGTAGTAAATGAATCTATAATGTTAGAATTTACTAATAAATTAGTTTTCTTTGATATATAAAGGTGCTATAGTAAATTTATAATTTATTTTTTGTGAATAATGATTGGAGGTTTGCAAATGCGTATCGGAGTACCTAAGGAAATAAAAAATAATGAAAATCGAGTAGCGATGACGCCTGCTGGTGTAGTCAATCTCATTTCTTATGGACATGAGGTCTATATCGAAACAGGCGCTGGACTAGGTTCAGGGTTCACAGATATCGACTATGAAAACGCGGGTGCAAGAATTGTGGAAACTCCTGAGGAAGCCTGGAAAAATGAGATGGTCATGAAGGTAAAAGAACCCCTTCCAAATGAGTATTCCTTTTTCCGTGAAGGCTTAATCTTATTCACTTATTTACATTTAGCACCAGAGCCAGAATTAACGAGAGCGCTCATCGACCATAAGGTAGTTGCGATTGCTTATGAAACCGTACAGCTTCCCAATCGATCACTCCCTCTGTTAACCCCGATGAGTGAAGTAGCAGGAAGAATGGCAACGCAAGTGGGTGCTCAGTTTTTAGAAAAGGTGAATGGTGGAAAAGGAATTCTTTTATCAGGTGTTCCGGGAGTTCAGCGGGGGACTGTAACCATTATTGGCGGCGGAATGGCAGGAACTAATGCGGCTAAAATGGCAGTAGGACTTGGGGCAAAGGTAACGATTATCGATTTAAATCCGGATCGGCTCCGACAGCTAGATGATATTTTTGGCAGTGATGTAACGACATTAATCTCTAATCCATATAATATTGCTGAAGCAGTTAAGGAATCAGATTTAGTTATTGGCGCTGTCTTAATTCCTGGAGCCAAGGCACCAAAGCTTGTCACGGAGGAAATGATTAAAGAAATGACCCCTGGTTCTGTTGTCGTTGATATAGCGATTGACCAAGGGGGAATATTTGAAACAACAGATAGGATTACGACACATGATCATCCTACATATGAAAAACATGGAGTTGTGCATTATGCTGTGGCCAATATGCCAGGGGCTGTTCCAAGAACCTCAACCATTGCTTTAACAAATGTAACCGTTCCGTATGCTGTTCAAATAGCGAATAAAGGGTACAAACAAGCGTGTCTAGATAATGAAGCATTATTAAAAGGTATCAATACATTAAATGGCTATGTAACCTATGAAGCAGTTGCAGAAGCACATAATCTTGGCTATTCTGATGCGAAATCCTTATTATTACACGAATAATGAACAAAAAAATCCGTGGAGGAATACCACGGATTTTTTCGAGCTACTTAATGATTTGTAATTCCTTTGGAAATTTTGTTAAAACTTCAATGCCGTTTTCTGTGACATAGACGTCATCTTCAATGCGAACACCAGCCACATTCGGCACATAGATGCCAGGCTCAATTGTAAATACCATCCCTTTTTCTAAGACAAGAGAATTGGTTTCTGTTACAGATGGATATTCATGAATGCTAATTCCTAACCCATGACCAAGTCTATGTGGAAAGTATTCTCCGAATCCTGCTTCTGCAATTAAATTGCGAGAAGCTAAATCAACATCGGCACAGGTTACTCCTGGTTTAACGGCATCGATGGCAGCAAGCTGGGATTTTAGTACAGTATCGTAAATTTCTTTTTGTTTATCATTGATCTCCCCAAAGGCAACGGTTCTTGTGATATCTGAACAATAACCATCTACCACAACACCTAAATCAAAAAGGACAAGGTCTCCTTTTTTTATTTTTGTTAAGCCGGGTGTCCCATGCGGAGAGGCTGCATTAGCGCCTGTTAAGACCATTGTTGAAAAGCTCATCTCGGTAACGCCCTTTTTCTTTAAGGCATATTCAATTGCTGCGATGATCTCTAATTCTGTTTTTCCTTCTTCTAATTCATTGCAGCCGACTTCAACGGCATAATCAGCAAGGGCACATGCTTCTTTTATGATGGATAGCTCTTTCTCATCTTTAACCATTCTTAGTTTTCTCAGTTTTTCTTCCGCTGAAACAAAAGTGGCAGAAGAAAATAATTGTAAGAGTTCTTCGTAGCGTTCAACATTTAAATGTTCCTTTTCTATCGCAATCTTCTGAACAGAGGAAATTCTTTTATCAATAGATTGTTCGATCATTTTCCAAGGATTTTGAATATCGGTATACCCTATGATTTCTTGGTCCCAACCGGAATTTTTCGCATCTTCCTTCTCCATACTTGGAACAACTAGGAAGGGTTCTTGGTCCCTGAAGACCGCTAGCGCTAATAATCTTTCATGGGGATCACTTAGAAATCCGCTTAAATAGAATACATTTTCAGGTGAAGTGATAAAGCAGAAATCTATTTTTTCCTTTCCCATCCATTCGGAGAGTTTATGTAATTGATGGTTCATGTCGTTGCCTCCTCATATTGTTATTATTTTGAGAGTACCAATTAATCTTGTAAAAGTAAACTTATACTTGCTAAACGAAAAGCGGAAGCGGCTTGTTCAGGGGCGACTTGCATAAGACAAGCAGGCCGTGGGAAGCGCCTTTCTTTCCATGGACTGATTGGCTTATGTCATGAGCCCCTAGCCGCTGGAGCTAGACAAAAGAAACGGACATAAGATAAAGAAAAGTGAAATAAAATTAGAGAAATTGTATAATTTTTATTAGGTATAAAGAAAGGGTGAAGCAGATGATTGTCTCTTATCATGGACATTCCGTTGTCAAAATTCAGTCAAAAGATTTTACCATTCTCCTCGATCCATTTATCACCGGAAATAGTAACTGTGATCTAGATGTGAGCCAGGAACATCCGGATGTGATTATTGTAACCCATGGTCATGACGATCACTTAGGTGACACGATTGAATTAGCAAAGAAAAACAACTCTCTCGTAATCGGTAATTTCGAATTAGCGACCTATTTGGGCTGGCAAGGTCTTAATACGCATGGGATGAGTATCGGCGGTTCCTATGAATTTGACTTTGGCAAGGTTAAGTTAACTCCTGCCTTTCATGGAACTGGACTTAAAGTCGATAATCAAGAATTGATATACTTAGGAATGCCTGCTGGAGTTCTAATCACGCTGGAAGGTCATACCATCTATCATGCGGGGGATACAGGATTATTTTCTGATATGAAGCTGATAGGTGATCGGCAGCCAATCGATTTAGCGTTTTTACCAATCGGTGATAACTTTACAATGGGACCAGAGGATGCTGCATATGCAGCAGAGCTTTTGTCGGCTAAAACAGTAGTTCCAATTCATTACAATACATTCCCACCAATCAAACAAGATCCAAATCAATTTATCCAGTTGTTAAAAAATAAAAACGGAAAAATTCTTCAACCTGGAGAAGCAATCGAATTATAACGAATCGATTCCTATTCATAGCACATTTTTTCTCCCTGTTCGCATAAAATGTATCAAGATGCATAGGAGGAGGAAAACGATGAATAGGAATCGTTATTTATTATGTTTATTAATGATTGGCTTCATGCTTTATTATGCCATACCACAAATATCTATTTTAAAAAGTGGCTCTGAAGGGCTATTCTCACTTAGCTGGCTCTTATTTGCGATATTTGCGATTGCTGGAAATTTAACGGCGCTCCTTCATACACCTCGAAAAGGGATGAAGAAGGGAAACAAGAATATGTTTGAAACGAAAAAAAGAGCTCGCTCCTATTAATATCTTGATTCAAATCGAAACTAAAATTGAAATCATGCTAGAATTCACCTTATAATAAAAGATAGGAAAACATTAGGGAAATCTACCATTAGAAGGTGAATATCTTGGCTACAAAGCATGAACAGATATTAATTTATATTGATGATTTGCCAGTTGGAGAAAAAATCTCGGTTAGGCAAATTGCAAAAGCGATGAATGTGAGTGAAGGTACGGCCTATCGTGCCATTAAGGATGCAGAAAATAAAGGGTACGTCAGCACAATTGAACGAGTTGGTACTATCAGAATAGAACAGAAAAAAAAGGAGAATATCGAAAAGCTAACTTATGCTGAGGTTGTTAATATTGTCGATGGACAAGTTTTGGGTGGAAAAGCCGGGCTTCATAAAACCTTAAATAAATTTGTTATTGGTGCGATGAAGCTTGAGGCTATGATGCGCTATACTGGTGCTGGAAATCTACTGATTGTCGGAAATCGGACTAATGCACATGAATTAGCTCTGAAAGCTGGAGCCGGAGTCTTAATTACCGGTGGATTTGATACAGATGATGATGTGAAAAAACTGGCTGATGAACTGCAGCTTCCGATTATTTCCACAAGCTATGATACCTTTACTGTTGCTACGATGATTAATCGGGCGATATTTGACCAATTAATCAAAAAGGAAATTATATTAGTTGAAGATATTTTGACTCCTTTGGCGGAAACTTCTTTCCTAAGATCAAATGCGACGGTAGCGGAATGGAGGCAATTGAATAGTCAAACCTCTCATAGTCGTTTTCCAGTGGTTGATCAAAATATGAAGGTGCAGGGGATGGTTACATCAAAGGATATTCTAGGTGTTTCTATTGATATGCTGATTGATAAAGTCATGACCAAAAATCCTATGATCGTCAGCGGAAAAACAAGTGTGGCCTCTTCTGCTCATATGATGGTTTGGGAAGGAATTGAAGTACTGCCAGTAGTGGATGATTCGAATCGCTTAGAAGGGATTATTAGTCGTCAAGATGTTCTTAAGGCATTACAGATGATTCAACGTCAGCCACAGGTTGGGGAAACGATTGATGATATTATTACGAACCAATTAATTTTAACAAAGGGTAAGTTAAAGAGTGAAGAGGTTTTTCGCTGCGAAGTAACCCCACAGATGACAAACCATATTGGGACCATTTCATACGGAGTCTTTACAACAATTGTTACAGAAGCTGCCAATCGTTTATTAAGAGGGTATAAAAAGGGTGACTTAGTCGTCGAGAATATGAGCATCTATTATTTAAAACCGGTTCAAATGGATAGCAACTTAGAAATTATTCCGCGAATATTAGAAGTTGGTCGTAAGTTTGGAAAAGTGGATGTTGAGGTTTTTAATGATAGTGTCTTAGTTGGAAAAGCGATGATGATGTGTCAGCTCATTGACCGAAATTAATGTAATCGTATAAAGTGAAACTTCCATCAGTGGGGGTTTTCATTCATCCCCCACTGATGGTTAGTCACGCAAAGCCTGATTGATTTTTCTAAGGGCTGAAGCCCAAAGAAAAATCTTATTTCACTTATCGGACCTTTACGGACAGTTGATCTCCCACTTATCTTCTTCGTATTCTCAGAATCTTGAAGTGGGAGTCTTACTGTCCGTTAAGAGTGGGATAAAAAACAAAAGCCTTGTCCCTTAAAATGACAAGGCTTTTTCAAATAAAAAAAAGTAAACTTATTTGTGGTTAAGCTCTTCCGCTTCTTTAATTGCAATAGGGAGAAAATATTTATAGGCTTTTAGTCCGCCCCAGACACTTAATAAACCGATTACCACAAAAACAGCTGCAACGAAATAGGTAAGAGTTGTTTGATAAAGGAAAATCTCGTTGAATCCAAATAAGGCGACAAACAAGCCTAATGCGATACTCGCTTTAGCTGAAATCCATTTTTTTTCTGCTGGATGCTTACTGCGAAAGCTTTTTACCCTATAAAATACATAAAAAGAAAACGAAAGAATAATGAAAATGACTAGAACTGGCATTTTAGTACCTCCAAATTGCGACAATCTCCTTCTATTTTACTGGCTTTATTTAAAAATATCTATATCAGTCGCTTTTGTATTTTTCTGATATATGCTATTAATTAAACATTACCTGATTGAAGGGAGCAGAACATGAAAGAAAAAATTTTAGCTGAAATAAAGAAGTTTGATACCATTATCATCCATCGTCATGTAAGACCGGATCCGGATGCTTACGGATCACAAGGGGGATTAGCTGAAGTATTAAAGACGAACTTTCCAAATAAACAAATTTTCACGGTTGGAAAAGAAGAGCGGTCGTTGCAGTTTTTACGTCGCCTTGACAAAATAGAAGATGATGTGTTTATGGGGGCACTTATCATTGTCTGTGACACAGCCAATGAAGAACGGATTTGTGATCAAAGATATCATCTTGGAGAAAAAATCATCAAAATTGACCATCATCCTAACGAGGATCCATACGGAGATCTATTATGGGTGGAAACCTCTGCAAGTTCAACAAGTGAAATGATTTATGAATTTGCAAAGGAAACGGGCTTAGAAATATCTGTTGAAGCTGCAAAATTATTATTTGCGGGAATTGTGGGAGACACCGGAAGATTTTTATATCCAAGCACAACAGACAAAACCTTTTTAATTGCTGGAGAATTAATCCAATTTCCATTTTCTCGTACGGAATTATTTAATCAAATGTACGAACTTCCACTTAATGTCATCAAATTAAATGGATATATTTTACAAAATTTTAAATTAAGTGAAAATGGTGTGGGGTCCATCATCATTAATAAAGAATTATTAGAAAAATTTCAAACGGTGCCATCAGATGCTTCATTACTTGTCAGTACTTTAGGGGATGTGGAAGGAATCAAGGCATGGGTTTTCTTTATCGAAGAAGGGGACCAAATTCGCGTACGTTTACGTTCGAAAGGACCTGTCATCAATGGTATTGCTCGAAAATACAATGGGGGAGGACATCCTCTGGCATCAGGGGCTACCATTTATTCCTGGGATTCTGTGAAGAATGTCATCGAAGATTTAGAGGGAGCTTGTAAAGAATATTAATGAAAAGAATCAGGCTATCCTCTTTTTTGAGGAAGCCTGAAACTAGTTATCTAAATGAATATGGAGATTAACGGACAGCGTTGTATAAAAGACAATTTCTCTAACCTCTAATTTATAGCGTTTACCGTGAACCTTAAAGGTTTGATTTTCGATTACTTTCGTAATTAAATCCCGGCTATTAAAGGCTGTTTCAATATCTTTTGCTAAAAGCATGTAAATATCTTCCTTAATCTTTTCTTCAATTTCAAATTCATCAAAGGTATTTAGTCGATATTTTTCACTATTGGTTATATGGATTTTTATTTTTTGGACCGTTAATTTTTCTCGATTTTCTTTATTTAATTTTTGGAATTCCTGCTGCCAAATGATTTTATCTTTTTTTAAATCTTGTATTTCATTCTCCTGATCATCAATGGTTTTGCTATATTCATTTTGCCATTCCCCAAAAATATAAAGGAATAAACACCAGCTTATCATGCCGCCAATAGCCATGCCTGCAAATAATCGCTGCCAGGATGCGCGCTTATAGATAGGTGGAATTCTCATCGTTATATTTGCTCCTGGGTTAACCAATTAATAATAATTGCACCAGTTTGCGCTCCACCCATTGCGGATAAAATTAATAAAAATTGCTTGAAAATATCTTTTGTCTCTCCTTCTAAAAATCCTCTTTCAAAACTATATACTGTGTCAAATGTTCCACCAATGGCAGCAATAATCGCCCAAATTCTAATTGAAGAAGAAATGCGAATCATTTCTGTTAGGGGCGGTTTTCCTGTTATAAAGGCCGAAAGTCCCCCGATTAAAGTTCCACCAAGAAGAACACCGAGTGCAATGAAATAGCTATCAAATAAGTGAGGGAAAAATGTTTCGTTTTCCATGGCAACCATCCTTACAATGGAGATCAGAGATTTAATATTAATACTTCATCATATGGACAAACAACGGCAAATATGCGAATAAGTAGTAGAACATACTTTCCTTTTTAAATGGTGAGTTTATAATAAAAATACGAAGAAGTTGATAAGGGTGTGATGAAAATGTCGTTTATACACCTTCATGTTTATAGTGCATATAGTTTATTAACAAGTACGGCTAAAATTGATGAACTGGTTGCGGATGCAAAACAAAAGGGATATAGGGCACTGGCTTTGACGGACAGAAACGTGATGTATGGGACAATTACGTTTTATAAAGAATGCTTAAAAAATAAAATTAAGCCTATTATTGGCTTAACAGCTGATATTTTGAGTATTTATCAAGAAAATAGTTCCTTTCCTTTGGTTCTCTTAGCAAAGAATCAAGAAGGCTTTCATAATTTAATGAAGATTTCAAGTGCTGTCCAAACGAAATCGTCCAATGGTATTCCGGTAAAATGGCTAAAGCATTATACGGCTGGATTAATTGCGATAACGCCTGGTAACGAGGGAGAAATTGAAAGTTTTCTAAGCAATGGTGAGAATGAGTTGGCAAAGGAATTAGCACTTTTATTTGCTGGCCTTTTTGGAAAGGAAAACTTTTATTTAGCGGTGCAAGATCATGGTTTGCATGAGGAAAAGCTGAGGGTCAAAAAAATCTTAGAAATGGCACAGGAAGAAAGTCTTGAAGTAGTGGCTACGAATCATGTTCATTATTTAAATCAATCGGATGCGCGCTCTCATGAATGTCTTTTAGCGATTAAAAATGGGGACAAGCTGCAGGATGAAGCTCGTGAGCGACTGGAAAGCGATGAGTACTATTTAAAAACTGCAAATGAAATGGCCGAATTATTTTCAAGTATCCCTAACGCGTTAGAAAATACGCTTCATATTGCCGAAAAATGCAATGTTATGATTGAGATAGGCAAAAAAAGTTTGCCAAAATATCCAACTAAAGACGGACAAGCATCATATGATTTATTAGAGGATCTTTGTTATCAAGGTTTTCAAGTGAGATATCCTCATCCAACAGAAGAGCATAAAAAAAGGCTTAAATATGAGCTTCGTGTTATTAAACAGATGAAATTTAGTGATTATTTCCTCATCGTTTGGGATTTCATGAAGTTTTCACGAGAAAATGGCATTTTTACTGGTCCTGGAAGGGGTTCAGCAGCAGGATCCATGGTGGCCTATGTTTTATTTATTACAGAAATTGACCCCATTCGCTATCATTTGCTGTTTGAACGGTTTTTAAATCCAGAACGGATTACGATGCCGGATATTGATATTGATTTTCCAGACCATCGTCGTGAAGAGGTCATTCGTTATGTATCAAGCAAGTATGGAGAGCTTCATGTAGCTCAAATTATCACGTTTGGGACTTTAGCTGCGAAGGCGGCAATTCGTGATGTTGGGAGGGCCTATGGTTTAAATACTAAAGAATTAGATCAATTGTCAAGGCTGATACCATCTAAACTGGGCATTTCTTTAGAGAGCGCCTATCGTGAATCTAGTGGATTAAAAGACTTTGTTGAAGCAAGCCCGTCGAATCGTCAGTTGTTTGAAACTGCGATGAAATTGGAAGGCTTGCCAAGGCATACTTCTACACATGCTGCTGGTGTGGTGATTAGTGAAGATCCATTGGTTAATGTTATTCCCATCCAGCGTGGGTCTGGCGGGGTTCATCTCACTCAATATTCGATGGAGCATCTTGAAGATTTAGGTCTATTAAAAATGGATTTCTTAGGGCTGCGAAATTTATCCTTACTTGAATCCATCTTAACCCAAATTAAAAGAAAAACGGGTGTAGAGGTAGATATTAAATCGATTCCTCTTGATGATGAACTGACATTTCAATTAATGAGTAAAGGAACAACAACAGGTGTATTTCAATTTGAGTCAGATGGCATGAGAGATGTTCTAAGAAGATTAAAACCGAGCCGCTTTGAGGATATTGTGGCGGTTAATGCTCTTTATCGACCAGGGCCTATGGAAAATATCCCGTTGTTTATTGAGAGAAAACTAGGTCAGGCTCCGATCCATTATCCCCATCCAGATTTAAAACCGATTTTAGAAAATACGTATGGGGTAATTGTTTATCAGGAACAGATTATGCAAATTGCTTCAAAAATGGCTGGTTTCTCTTTAGGTGAATCTGATTTATTACGGAGAGCTGTCAGCAAAAAGAAAAGGGAAGTTTTAGATAAAGAAAGAAATCATTTTGTCCAAGGTGCTTTGAAAAATGGCTATAATGAGGAAACAGCTCATACGATCTACGACTTAATTGTAAAATTTGCGAATTATGGTTTTAATCGTAGTCATGCCGTTGCCTATAGTATGATTGCCTATCAGCTGGCTTATTTAAAAGCGCATTATCCTCTTTATTTTATGGCTTCTTTATTATCAGCCGTTATTGGAAATGATGCGAAAATAGCTGAATATACAAGAGAATTAAAAGAAATGAATCTTGCAATCTTAGGTCCGTCCATCAATAAAAGCGGTTTTTCTTTTTTAGTTGAAAAAGGTGCTATCAGATATAGTCTTGCTGCCATTAAGGGAATTGGCGTTTCAACTCTTAAAGATATTTTTCAAGTACGGAAAACAAAGAAATTTCAGGATTTGTTTGATTTCTGTATCCGGGTTCCGTCAAAGAATTTGAATCGCAAGATATTAGAGGCAATGGTTCATTCCGGAAGCTTCGATGAGTTTGGGGTAGACCGGGCTGTGTTATTAGCGAGCCTTGATGTGGCAATCGAGCATGCTGAACTTGTAAAACCGCTAGAGGTCAATCAAATGGGACTATTTTCAGAAGATGAATTTTTTATTAAGCCGAAATATGTAGAAGTAGATCCAATCGGACTTCAGGATAAGCTTCAATTTGAAAAGGCTGTGTTAGGGCAATACTTATCTAGTCATCCTGTTTCTGTATATGATTCTCATTATCATTTACTTGGTGCGAAGCAAATAACGGATTTAACCTTGAATGGAAAGCAAGAAAAGCTTATTGTCCTCATTTCTGAAGTTAAGAAGATTCGAACGAAAAAAGGGGATGCTATGGCATTCTTAAAAGTAAGTGACCAAAGCGGTGATATGGAAGCTGTTTTATTTCCTAATCCTTATTCACAATTAAGTTCATTAATAAAACAAGGACAAATTCTGATTGTTTCTGGTAAACTGGAAGAAAGACTTGGCAATCAACAATTCATTATTCAAAAAGGCAACTTAATTGAGAATGAAATCAAAAATAATGAAAAACAAAAAAGGGTTTTGTATTTAAAGGTCGAAAAAAGTATAGAGACTATTGATCATCTAAAAAAATTAAAAAATGTAATAGCACAAAATAGGGGAAATATAGAAGTTATTTTATTTTATGAAAGTTCACGGAAAACGATTCGGCTCGGTAAAAATGACCGCGTAAGTGCATCAGATACATGCATTACCGAAATGAAAAACTTATTAGGGGAAAAGAACGTTATATTAAGAATGTAATTTCATTCTTTACAATATAAAAGGATTGTATTATTGTAAATGTGGTCTGACCACATGAATTTATTTGTGGGGTGAATCGTTTGACATTGCGTGAAGAAGCATTGCATATGCACAGAATCAATAAAGGAAAATTGGAATCAAAATCAAAGGTTCCAGTGAAGAATGCAAAGGATTTAAGTCTTGCTTACTCTCCAGGAGTTGCGGAACCTTGTAAAGTGATCTATGAGAAACCGGAAACCGTTTATGAATATACAATGAAGGGCAATATGGTCGCCGTTGTATCTGATGGAACAGCTGTCCTTGGTTTAGGGAATATCGGTCCAGAAGCAGCATTACCGGTTATGGAAGGTAAAGCTGTTTTATTTAAAAGTTTTGCTGGGGTAGATGCATTTCCTATCTGTTTAAATACAACAGATGTTGAAAAAATCATTGAAACGGTTAAGTTATTAGAACCTACCTTTGGTGGAGTCAATCTCGAAGATATTGCTGCTCCAAACTGCTTTGCAATCGAGGAGAGATTAAAGAAGGAAGCTAATATTCCTGTTTTTCATGATGATCAGCATGGAACTGCGATTGTGACAGTTGCAGGGCTTGTCAATGCTTTAAAAATTGTTGGCAAAAAAATGAATGAAATTAAAGTTGTCGCCAGTGGTGCAGGTGCTGCGGGTATTGCAATTATTAAATTATTATATAGTTATGGTGTTCGAGACATCATTATGTGTGATACAAAAGGGGCAATTTATGAAGGTCGTCCTTTCGGGATGAATGATATAAAAGAAGAGGTAGCGAAATTTACTAATCGCGAGAATATCCAAGGCAGTTTATCAGATGTCATTAAAAATGCCGATGTTTTCATTGGGGTTTCTGCAGAAGGAGCGTTAACTCCTGAGATGGTACATTTCATGAATGTGGATCCGATTATTTTTGCGATGGCAAATCCAAATCCGGAGATAATGCCTGACCTTGCGAAACAAGCAGGTGCAAAAGTTGTTGGAACTGGACGATCCGATTATCCGAATCAGGTGAATAATGTTCTTGCTTTCCCAGGGATTTTCCGAGGTGCACTTGATGTGCGGGCCACTCATATCAATGAGGAAATGAAAGTGGCTGCCGTTGAAGCAATTGCAAGCTTAATTAAGGAGGAAGAGCTTAACCCTGATTATGTCATTCCTGCACCATTTGATCCAAGGGTCGCACCAGAAGTAGCTTCAGCTGTTGCCAAGGCAGCGATGGAAACAGGAGTAGCAAGAGTTAAGGTTGATCCTGAAGAAATAAAGAAAAGAACAAGTGAGTTGGCTAGCATCAAGTAAAGTGGGTGCCATAATATGAGTGCAACTTCAAGCCATTCGAAAGTATATATTAAAATTGTAAGTGAATTGCGGAACATAATCGAGCTAGATGGTCTAAAGCCAGGGGATAAAATCCCATCTGAACGCGAATTATCAGAGCGCCTAAATGTTGGGCGCTCTTCCGTTCGTGAAGCATTAAGATCGATTGAGCTTTTAGGTTTGATTGAAACGAAAGTTGGCGAAGGAACGTTCCTTAAAGATTTTCGAAATCATCAACTTGTTCACATCCTAAGTACTTTTATCTTGCAAGACGAACAAGCCAAAAAAGATGTTCAAGAAACAAAATTTTTAATTGAGATGAATTGTTTAAGACTGCTCCTACAAAGAAATAATGAGGAACAAATCCATCATTTTAAAAATTGGGTTAAGAATACAGCATTTCAGGATGATGAATTTTTTTTAACCATTGTGAAGCTCGCAGATAATCACTTATTCTTGCGAATTTGGCTTATTTTAAAAGACTATTATAACTCCCTGGACTTTGAAAAAAATAAGTCTTCAAAAGAAGATTATCTAAAATTAGTTGATGCAATTTTGACAAAAGATGTAGAAATCATTAATAATTGTTATAGCAGGCTAAGGAATTTGTCGAATCTTTAAGACATATTACCGTAGATTTCCATAAGCTTGTATTCTAAAATGGAATAATATACATGAAAAAACCTATGCTTATAGGTGTTTATTTTTTATTAGTGGTCTGACCAGTTACAGAATCGAACAATTTCTTTCGATTGCAATTTAACGGGGGAGGTTTAACCTTGCTTAAAGACATATTTACGACAAAACAAAAAAAGAAAAAGTATGCAACGATTCCTACTGAGAGGGCAAAAAATGATGTTCCAGAAGGAATAATGACGAAATGTCCTAATTGTAAAAAAATTATGTATACAAAAGAACTGATAAAGAACGGGAAGGTTTGTATCGAGTGTGGATATCACCACCCTATGAATGCTCAGGAACGCTTAGAAAGCTTTGTGGACCTAGGAACTTTTCAAGAGTTAGACAAGGAAATGATTTCTGTCAATCCATTGCAATTTCCTGATTATCTAGAAAAGCTCGAGAAAGATAAAGAAAAAACCAATTTGAATGAAGCCGTGGTTACAGGAATAGCAGAGGTTGAAGAAATTCAAATTGTTCTCGCTATAATGGATTCAAGTTTTCGAATGGGAAGCATGGGGTCCGTTGTTGGTGAAAAAATAACTAGGGCAATTGAGAAGGCAGATGAGCTCTCTGTTCCATTTATTATTTTTACCGCTTCAGGTGGTGCTCGAATGCAAGAAGGCGTATTAAGCTTAATGCAAATGGCAAAGACCAGTGTAGCCCTTAAGAGGTTTAGTGATAATGGCGGGCTTATCATCTCAATCATGACTCATCCTACAACTGGTGGTGTGTCTGCAAGCTTTGCTTCTCTTGGTGATTACAATTTTGCCGAACCAGGAGCGCTAATTGGATTTGCAGGGCGAAGAATTATTGAACAAACAATTCGAGAAGAATTACCTGAGGATTTTCAGACAGCTGAAATTTTATTGAAGCATGGTCAGCTGGATGCTGTTGTTTCAAGACTTGAGTTGAAGGAAAAAATATCCTTGATTTTAAATTTACATCAGACAGGAGGGATGCTTGAATGGTAGGAGAATTAGAATTTGAAAAACCTATTATTGAGCTAAGAAAAAAGATCACAGAATTAAAAGAGTTTACCCAAACTGCTGATGTGGACTTATCTGATGAAATTGAAAAATTAGAAGCACGTTTAATAAAACTAGAAAAGGAAATCTATCAAAATATAGAGCCGTGGAATCGAGTGCAAATTGCGAGACTCCAAAGCAGACCAACGACTCTGGATTATATCCCTTATTTGTTCACTGATTTTTTTGAATGCCATGGAGATCGTACTTTTGGCGACGACGAAGCGATTGTTGGTGGTATTGCGAAATTTAATGGTTTGTCTGTTACGGTCATTGGTCATCAGCGGGGAAGAGATACGAAAGAAAACATCCGAAGAAACTTTGGTATGCCACATCCAGAAGGTTACAGAAAAGCGTTACGTTTAATGAAGCAAGCAGAGAAATTCAATCGTCCGATTATTTGTTTTATTGATACTAAAGGTGCGTATCCTGGAAAAGCAGCGGAGGAAAGAGGACAAAGTGAAGCCATTGCAAGAAATCTTTTCGAAATGGCTGGATTGACCGTTCCAATTGTTTGTATTGTTATTGGTGAAGGCGGAAGTGGCGGTGCCCTTGCATTAGGTGTGGGTGACCGGATTCATATGCTTGAGAACTCTACTTATTCGGTTATTTCTCCAGAAGGTGCAGCAGCTTTACTTTGGAAGGACGCTTCTCAGGCAAAAAAAGCAGCTGAGACAATGAAAATAACCGCTCCTGATTTAAAGGAACTGGGTGTCATCGATGAAATTGTTCCTGAGGTGAAGGGCGGTGCCCATAAGGATGTAAAGAAACAAGCAGAATCCATTAAAGAAATTCTCTATCTTTCGTTAAAAGAACTTCGAAATCTATCCGTCGAAGAATTATTATCCCTTCGTTATGAAAAATATAAAGCAATTGGTGAATTCTCCATTAATAAAGAAAATACTAGGGTATATTAAAAAACGTACATTCCTCTGTGCGTTTTTCTTATTGCTTCTATTATTACATTCTTAAACTTAGTAACGATTGAATGGAATAACAGATTTTTACTTTTGAAACGCTTCCATTTCACTGACAATTATGTCTATTTGACAATATATTGTATTTAGTTGTGGAGCCCTTTCCTTCGTGGTATTTTATAGATATTCCTTCAGGGTATTTTATTTATTGATAATATGAATAATATTATTATCAAGCTTATATCTAATACATTTTGGGATTGTTTGATAGGCTTTAACAAAAAATGAGGTGAATACATATGAAAAGAATTGGCGTTTTAACTAGTGGCGGAGATGCACCTGGAATGAATGCTGCCGTACGGGCAGTCGTTAGAAAAGGAATTTATCATGATTTAGAAGTATATGGAATATATGGTGGCTATGCAGGTTTAATCAGTGGAAATATAAAGAGATTAGAACTAGGTTCTGTAGGTGATATTATTCATCGTGGAGGTACTAGTCTTTACTCAGCAAGATGCTTGGAGTTTAAAACAAAAGAAGGTCAGCAAAAGGGAATTGAACAATTAAAGAAACATGGAATAGATGGTTTAGTTGTAATCGGCGGCGATGGGTCTTATCGCGGTGCAAAGGCATTAACGGAGCAAGGATTTCCATGTGTGGGAGTTCCTGGTACGATTGATAATGATATACCTGGAACGGAGTTTACGATTGGCTTTGATACTGCTTTAAATACAGTTATTGATGCGATTGACAAAATTCGTGATACAGCTACTTCACATGAAAGAACTTTTGTCATTGAAGTTATGGGAAGAAATGCAGGGGACATTGCTTTATGGGCAGGTCTTGCTGGCGGTGCTGAAACAATCCTCATTCCTGAAGAAGGATATGATATGGATGATATTATTGAACGTTTGAAAAAAGGCGTAGAGCGTGGCAAAAAACATTCCATTATTGTGGTTGCTGAAGGAGCGGCAAGCGGTATGGACATTGGTCAACAAATTAAAGAGGCTACAGACTTTGATACGCGTGTTTCCGTTTTAGGACATATTCAAAGAGGTGGCTCACCAACCGCATTTGACCGTGTGTTAGCAAGTCGATTAGGGGCAAGAGCTGTTGAACTTTTAATTGAAGGCAAGGGCGGTCGTGCAGTCGGAATTGAACAAAATAAATTGGTTGATTACGACATAATTGAAGCTTTAGCTCGTAAACATACGATAAACTTTGATTTACTTAAATTATCGAAAGAACTTTCAATCTAATTAACCAGGAGGAAATTTTGAATATGCGTAAAACGAAAATAGTTTGTACAATTGGTCCTGCTAGTGAAAGTGTTGAAAAATTAACCGAACTAATTGATGCGGGAATGAACGTAGCAAGATTGAATTTTTCTCACGGTGACCATGATGAACATGGCCAAAGAATTAAAAATATCCGCGAAGCGGCTGAAAAGACTGGAAAAACTGTTGCCATTTTATTAGATACAAAAGGACCTGAAATTAGAACAAATAATATGGTAAATGGTGCTATTGATCTTGTTCCTGGTCAAGATATCATTATTTCCATGACTGAAGTAGAAGGTACAACAGAAAAATTCTCAGTTACATATGCTGGCTTAATTGATGATGTCCATGTGGGTTCAAAAATTCTATTAGACGATGGTCTAATTGGTCTTGAAGTAACAAATATTAACCGAGATGCAGGCGAAATTACAACAAAAGTATTAAATGGTGGAACCCTAAAGAATAAAAAAGGTGTAAATGTTCCAGGTGTATCTGTTAATTTACCAGGAATTACTGAAAAAGATGCCAATGATATTAAGTTCGGGATTGAGCAAGGAATTGATTTTATTGCGGCATCTTTCGTTAGAAGAACAACAGATGTGTTAGAAATTCGTCAATTATTAGAAGAGAATAAAGCAACCCATATTCATATTATTCCTAAAATTGAAAACCAAGAGGGCGTTGATAATATTGATGAGATTCTTGAAATCTCTGACGGCTTAATGGTTGCGCGTGGAGACCTTGGAGTGGAAATTCCTGCTGAAGAAGTTCCATTAGTGCAAAAGCAATTAATTAAAAAATGTAATACATTAGGGAAACCTGTTATTACAGCTACACAAATGTTGGATTCTATGCAAAGAAACCCTCGCCCAACACGTGCAGAAGCAAGTGACGTGGCAAATGCAATTTTTGATGGAACAGATGCGATTATGCTCTCTGGTGAAACTGCTGCAGGATTATACCCAGTTGAAGCCGTTCAAACGATGCATAATATTGCCTCTCGTGCTGAAACTGCTTTAAATCATAAAGAGATTCTTTCAAAGAGAAGCAAAGATAATGAACATAATATTACCGATGCCATTGGACAATCTGTTGCCCATACGGCCTTGAATTTAGATGTTCATGCGATTATCACTCCAACAGCGAGCGGTCATACGGCAAGAATGATATCAAAATATCGTCCAGAAGCTCCGATTATCGCTGTAACATCAAACGATTATGTTTGCCGCCGGTTATCTTTAGTTTGGGGCGTATATCCTCAAATTGGGCAAAAATCAACTTCAACCGATGATATGCTTGATATTGCTGTTCAAGAAAGTTTAAATAGCGGCATTGTCAAACATGGGGACTTAGTCGTGATTACAGCTGGAGTTCCTGCTGGAGAAGTTGGTACAACCAATATGATGAAAATCCACGTTCTTGGGGATATTCTAGCAAAAGCTCAAGGGATTGGACGAAAATCAGCATATGGAAAAGTGGTTATTGCTAAGAATGCGCAAGAAGCATTAGAGAAAGTTACAGCAGGTTCCATTTTGGTAACGCTAGGTTCTGATCGTGAAATGGTTCCAGCTATTGAAAAATGCGGAGCCCTTATCACTGAAGAAGGCGGACTTACCAGCCATGCTGCAGTTGTAGGCTTAAGCATTGGTATCCCAGTCATTGTCGGTGTTGAAAATGCTACTTCACTTTTGAAGGATGGCCAAGATATTACTGTTGATGCCAATCGTGGTGTGATTTATAACGGATACGCAAGTGTGTTATAAATTGCTAAATTTCGAAAGGAAGGGTTTCCCTTCCTTTTTCATGTTTTTAGTTGGTAAAATAGGAGTACATACAAAAGGATTTTTAGAAAGGATCTTGTGCATGAGATATTTAATATTAATCCTAATTATTGTCCCAGCACTAGAAATAGCTCTCCTTATTATTTCAGGAAAAACAATTGGAATTTTACCAACGATTGTCATGATTATTTTTACTGGTGTTTTGGGAGCTTATTTAGCAAAGAAACAAGGACTAGAGACGATTAGAAAACTTCAAGATCAGCTTCAGCGTGGGCAGATGCCCGGAATGGCTATATTAGATGGTGTTTGTATTCTTATTGGTGGGATTTTTCTATTGACTCCAGGATTTATCACTGATATTTTTGGCTTTTTGCTTTTATTACCTCCAACAAGGAAGTTTTTTCAATTTTTAATGATGAATGCGATAAGAAAAAGGATTAAGAATGGAAATATCAAAATCATCCGCTAAAAAAGTCAACTCTCTTTGCAAGAGTTGACTTTTCATCTTTTTCATCTAATGGGAAGGTTGTATCATTTAATGATTTTTTCTTTTCCTTTAATAAATAACCAAATATCTTTAAATACATTTGCTCGATGCAGGGTCGTGATAATCACCAAAGTTACAGGGCCGGCAATTAACCCAATAAACCCTAATAATTTAAACCCTACAAATAAGGCGATTAAGGTAGCAAGTGGGTCAAGTCCGATATTGGAGGAGAGGACCTTAGGTTCCATAATTTGCCTTTGAGCTAGAACAATTACATAAAGGATTCCTAATCCAATGGCCAACCCCATATCACCGGAAATGGCCTCATAAATGATCCAAGGGACAAAGATAGCACCAGTGCCTAAATAGGGGATAATATCGACAATCCCAGTAATGAGCGCAATCGTAATCGCATAATTAACACGTAAAACAAGCAGACCGATTAATATAATAACTGTAGTGATGGAAATTAATGTTAACTGTGCTTTGATAAAGCCAAATAAAGCCTTTTTTAAATCGGCTAAAACGGTCCTCGAGCTAATCATTGCCCGCTTTGGTAATAACTTGGCACCTAATGCAGATAAGCGATACCAATCCTTACTGATAAAAAAAGTGCCAAGTAAGGCAAATATCAAAACACTGGCTGCGTTCGGAAACCATGAAATAATATCGGGGATATTTCCAAAGAAAGTTTGAATAAAATTACCAACGGTTGACCCAATATTTTTTCCGACATTTTGAATGTTGGACATAATTGTATCTTGCTGTCCGACATCCAGATTATTAAAAAGGCTTGTTAACTGGTTGTATAGCGGAATGATCTGCGCTGCGAAGAATTTCTCTAAATAATCGATTAACGTATCGAGATGCCCTGGAACAACATTGGCTAGGTAGTTGGCACCTGAGACAATTTCAGCAATCAATAGGGTAATCAATCCGGCGAAAATAGCAAGTATAAAGATAATACTGACGAGAACGGCAAGTGCTCTTGGAAATTTTGCTTTTCTTTCTAAAAAATTCACAAGCGGATTAATAAAAAAGGCAATAATAAGACCAATAATAAATGGGTATGTAACTTTTGAAAGAAAGAAAAACGCAAGTAGGGCCAAAGCTACGAGTCCGATTACAATAAGAAAGCGAATTGTGCGATATATGTAAGTGGAATTCAAATAAATACCTCCATTTCAAATCCCTTTTTATTTATTCTAAATACGTTTAAAAAGAAATGAAAGTTTCAATTGGCTTGAATTTTATTAAATTTATTAGGTGAAAGGGAAAATCATTTGGTTTTATCTCAAATTCACGTGACGATTGAACCAATTATAGTTGATGGAATCTTCACGGATCTCTATTTATCCCACTCTTAACGGACAGTAAGACTCCCACTTCAAGATTCTGAGAATACGAAGAAGATAAGTGGAGATCAACTGTCCGTAAAGGTCCGATAAGTTCAACTAACCATCAGTGGGGGATGAATGGCAGACTAAAAGCGCGACGTCAATCGTAACGTCTGCACTAGCACGTCCTGTGCGTCGAAAACCCCCACTGATGGAAGTTTCACTTTATTAGGCTTAAGTATTGAATGAACACTTATTGAGAAAGGATGGGTTCCATTGGCATTCGGACCATATATATTTCTTTTACTTATACTATTTATGGGCTTCTTATCAAAAAATAATTCACTGATGTTTGCTGTAGGCTTTTTGTTATTATTAAAAGTGCTTGGCATTGATTCAAAAATTTTTTCTTATATACAATCAAAAGGGATTAATTGGGGGGTGACAGTCATAACAATTGCTGTGTTAGCGCCCATTGCGGCAGGGGAAATCGGATTTAAAGATTTATCAAGTACTTTTAAATCTCCGTTTGCATGGATAGCGTTAGTTTCCGGGGTAGCAGTCGCGTTGCTTGCCAAGGGGGGCGTCTCACTATTAGCAGAAGATCCACAAATTACGACGGCTTTAGTTTTAGGTACCATCATTTCTGTAGCTCTTTTTAAGGGAGTGGCTGTAGGTCCTCTTATCGGGGCAGGGATTGCCTATTTGGCGATGAGAATTTTTGAGTTATTTCATTAGCGTATAAAAGAGAGAATTTTGTAGAAAAGCTTTTCTCATCTTATTTTTTGTCTCGTTTTTATCCCACTCTTAACGGACATTTTGACTCCCACTTCAAGATTCTGAGAATACGAAGAAGATAAGTGGGAGATCAACTGTCCGTAAAGGTCCGACGACGGACAGGATGTCCTAGTCAGGCGAAAGCCACAGGACGTGGCGCTATGAGCGTGATAAGTGAAATAAGATTTTTCTTTGGGCTTCAGCCCTTAGAAAAACCAATCAGGCTTTGCGTGACTAACCATCAGTGGGGGATGAATGGAAACCCCCACTGATGGAAGTTTCACTTTATAGAAAAGGAATGGCTGACCTCATGCGGCTATTCTTTTTTTATCGAAAAAAGAGAGGATATAGTTTTCTAAAAAAATAATATTTTTACATAATTTGAGCTTTTCCATTCACAAAAATCTGATAATTGTTTATAATAAGACTTGTAGCGCAGCCCACATGTGGAATATGCGCATTTCGATATATACACAGTAAAAATGTTATTAAATTAAAGAGAAATGTAAGCATTTTCTTTTTTTAATAAGAAGGATGTTCTTATTAGACAGGGGAGGGCTCAGCTAATAAGGGTGTGTTGGGCAGGGATGGTTACAGCTTTTATTTAGGAGAAAACCATTAGCACCATAAGAACGATGACAAAAGGGCAAGGGGAAATTTTTATTGTAAAGGAGAATGAATGATGACAGTTACACGTGGTCTTGAAGGGGTTGTAGCAACAACATCTTCGATTAGTTCTATTATTGATGATACTTTAACTTATGTTGGGTATAATATCGATGATTTAGCCGTTAATGCTAGTTTCGAAGAAGTAATCTATCTTTTATGGCATAGAAAGCTTCCAACGCTTTCTGAATTAGAGGAATTAAATCAACAATTAGCTGAAAATGCGGATTTACCAAAAGAAGTGCTAGATCATTTTTCGATGTATCCAATTGAAAAAGTTCATCCAATGGCAGCTCTTCGAACAGCAGTTTCTTTACTTGGCCTTTATGATGAAGAAGCAGACAAAATGGACCCAGAAGCAAACTATCGTAAAGCCATTCGTTTGCAAGCGAAAATTCCAACAATAGTAACTGCATTCGCTCGTATAAGAAAAGGATTAGCTCCAGTATCTCCGAGAAAAGATCTAAGCTTTGCAGCAAATTTTCTTTATATGTTAAGCGGTGAAGAGCCAAAAGAAATTGCTGTTGAAGCATTTAATAAAGCACTCGTTCTTCATGCGGATCATGAATTAAATGCCTCTACATTTACAGCCCGTGTTTGTGTTGCAACTTTATCTGACATTTATTCTGGTATTACTGCAGCCATAGGAGCTCTAAAGGGTCCGCTACATGGGGGAGCAAATGAAGCAGTTATGAAGATGCTTTCCGAAATTGGATCCATTGAAAATACCGAAAGCTATATTCGTGAAAAATTAGCGAATAAAGAAAAAATAATGGGCTTTGGACATCGTGTATATCAAAACGGAGATCCTCGGGCGAAGCACTTAAGATTAATGTCTGAAAAGCTTACGAAGCTAACAGGTGAGCCACAATGGTATAAAATGTCTACAAGAATTGAAGAAATTGTAACGGGTGAAAAGAATTTACCACCAAATGTAGATTTCTATTCTGCTTCTGTTTATCATAGTTTAGGAATTGATCATGATTTATTTACTCCAATTTTTGCTGTTAGCCGCACGTCAGGTTGGTTAGCTCATATTCTAGAACAATATGAAAATAATCGTCTAATTCGTCCTCGAGCAGACTATATTGGTCCTGGAATGCAGAGATATATTCCAATTGTCCAAAGAGGCTAAGCTACTTACATGGGTATATGAAGAACGTTTCGGGTGAAAAATCCGAATCATGCTTCTTTTAACAAATATATATAGAAGGCAGCATTTCACGTAAAAGTAAAGTGGCTGCATACGAGAAAATAGGGTAAAAAGGTTAGAAATTAACTTTCTAACCTTTGTATTATGATAAAAAGTAAAGAGCTAAAAGAATTTGTCTTTTCTTTGAACAAAACAAGAAGTATTATAAAAGAGGACAAATGGGTGTTCAAACTTTTTTGATTTTGGAGGGAGAAAAATATGCAAGGTGAAAAAATCACGGTTACTAATGGAGTTCTAAACGTACCAAATAATCCAATTGTCCCTTTTATTGAGGGAGACGGTACAGGACCAGACATTTGGGCATCTGCATCCAGAGTTTTAGATGCTGCTGTAGAAAAGGCTTATAAAGGTGAACGTAAAATCGTATGGAAAGAAGTATTAGCGGGTGAAAAAGCCTTTAACACAACAGGTGAGTGGCTACCAGCTGAAACTTTAGAAGTTATTAATGAATATTTAATCGCTATTAAAGGTCCATTAACAACTCCTGTTGGTGGAGGAATTCGTTCTTTAAACGTAGCACTCCGTCAGGAATTAGATTTATTTGTTTGTTTACGACCAGTTCGTTGGTTTGAAGGAGTTCCTTCACCAGTAAAACGTCCACAGGATACAGATATGGTTATTTTCCGCGAAAATACAGAGGATATCTATTCTGGAATTGAATATGCTCAAGGAACAGAAGAAGTGAAAAAGCTTATAAGCTTCCTTCAAAATGAATTAGGGGTTAAAAAGATTCGTTTTCCAGAAACTTCAGGCATTGGGATTAAACCAATTTCAAAAGAAGGCACTAGTCGTTTAGTTCGTGCAGCAATCAATTATGCCATTAAAGAAGGACGTAAATCTGTTACGATTGTACATAAAGGCAATATTATGAAATATACGGAAGGTGCGTTCAAAAATTGGGGTTATGAGCTTGCTGAAGCTGAATTCGGGGAACAAGTATTCACTTGGGCTCAATATGACCGCATTAAAGAGGAACAAGGGGTAGAAGCTGCAAATAAGGCTCAAGCAGATGCTGAAGCAGCTGGAAAAATCATTGTGAAGGATGCAATCGCAGATATTTTCTTACAACAAATCCTCACTCGCCCACGTGAATTTGATGTTGTAGCTACAATGAATTTAAATGGTGATTTCATTTCTGATGCACTAGCTGCACAAGTAGGTGGAATTGGTATTGCTCCAGGAGCAAATATCAATTATGAAACTGGGCATGCAATCTTTGAAGCAACACATGGTACAGCACCAAAATACGCAGGCCTAGATAAAGTAAATCCTTCTTCAGTCATTTTATCTGGTGTATTAATGCTAGAACATTTAGGCTGGAATGAAGCGGCAAATTTAATTGTAAAATCTATGGAGAAATCAATAGATTCTAAAGTTGTAACCTATGACTTTGCTCGTTTAATGGATGGGGCAACTGAAGTGAAATGTTCTGAATTTGGAGATGAATTAATTAAGAACATGGATTAATGATGGCCTATTAAAGCTGTTCTCTAATATAGAGAACAGCATTGATTCTTTCACAATTTAAGACAAATTTAAGGGGGGAACTTAAAATGTCATTGAATCGTAAGAAGGTTTCTGTCATCGGTGGAGGATTTACTGGAGCAACTACGGCTTTCTTTATAGCACAAAAGGAGCTTGCAGATGTCGTTTTAGTGGATATTCCACAAATGGAAAATTCAACAAAGGGGAAGGCATTGGATATGCTTGAAGCTAGTCCAGTTCAAGGATTTGATGCCAATATTATCGGAACATCCAATTATGAGGATATAAAGGATTCTGCTATAGTGGTCATTACAGCAGGAATTGCACGTAAGCCAGGCATGAGCCGTGATGACTTAGTTCAAACGAACCAAAAGATCATGAAAAGTGTAGCACAAGAAATTGTTCAATATGCACCAAATGCTTATATTGTTGTTCTAACCAATCCTGTAGACGCTATGACTTACACAGTATTCAAAGAAACAGGGTTCCCAAAAAATCGCGTAATTGGGCAATCAGGTGTACTGGATACAGCACGTTTCCGTACCTTTATCGCTCAAGAATTAAATCTATCCGTGAAAGATGTAACGGGATTTGTATTAGGAGGACATGGGGACGATATGGTTCCACTTGTTCGCTATTCTTATGCTGGAGGAATTCCATTAGAAACCTTAATTCCAAAAGATCGTCTTGAAGCCATTGTGGAACGTACACGTAAAGGCGGCGGAGAAATCGTTAATTTATTAGGAAATGGAAGCGCTTATTACGCACCTGCTGCTTCATTAGTCGAAATGTGTGAAGCTATTCTTAAGGATCAGCGTCGCGTTCTTCCTTCAATTGCTTACCTAGAAGGCGAATATGGCTATGATGGAATTTACTTAGGTGTTCCTACTATCTTAGGAGCGAATGGAATTGAAAAAGTCATCGAACTTGAACTTACAGAAACAGAAAAAGCAGCATTAAACAAATCTGCTGAGTCAGTTCGTAATGTTATGGCTGTTTTGTCATAATTAACTAAAATAATTGCCTAGAGAGAATCATAATCTCTAGGCTTTTTTAATCCTAAATTTTGGATGAAATTGTTTAATTATGGTAAGGTAGAAAAGAAAAACTCGATAAAAGAATGTTTATTTTTGAAAACGTTTTCAATTATAAGGAGGCTGGTTAATGTTAAGAAAAAAGGTGAAAATCGGCAGAATGATTGAAGATATTTCCAAAGGAGAAAAACTTACATTATCGGAGAAAATAACAGATAAGGATATTTTGTTATATTTAGGTTTAACTGATGATGCTAATCCTTTATTTATTCAACATGATTATGCCTCACAAACCCCTTATAAAAAACCGATTGTCCCTACTTGTATGCTAACAGGGATTATTACCTCATCTGTTTCTAAATATTTACCTGGACCTGGAAGCCATATATTAAAGCAAAATTTAGAATTTATCCTTTTCCGACAGAAGACTCCCACCTCAAGGAACGGGAAGGCTGCTGCCCAGTAAGTAGGTGGGAGATGAATGTCGGTTGGTGATAGCCAAAATCTTCCTCCTATGATATAATAAGAACAAACGTTTGTCTAATGAGAGGTGAAATACAGTGTTAGTTAATAAAGCGTTTAAGTTTCGTATCTATCCTAATAAAAAGCAAATAGAACTGATCAATAAAACAATAGGTTGCTCTAGGTTTGTGTTTAACTTCTTTTTGGGAGAACAGAAAAACAAAGATGCCTATTGGTACATGGTTGAAGAAATGGTTCAAAACGGCCAGCTCCCAGCAAATAACTGGAAGGGTAAATGCCTAAATAAAATCGAAACAGTCAAAGCCATTCCAAAATTAAAAGAGCATTATCCCTTTTTGAAAGAAGTGGATAGTATTGCCTTGCAGAAGTCCGTTGAAAACTTAGCTGATTCTTTCAACAGATATTATCGAAAGCAGAATAAATATCCACGCTTTAAATCAAAAAAGAATCCTCTTCAGTCTTATACCACTAAATATACAAATGGGAATATTGCGGTCATAAACCATTCTATTAAACTGCCCAAACTCGGTCTTGTCCGTTTTGCCAAAAGTCGAGAAGTCGAAGGACGTATTCTGAATGCCACGATTAGACGTAACCCATCAGGTAAATACTTCATCTCAATAGGAACAGAAGTCGAAATTACAGCACTACCGAAAACTAATTCAGTGATTGGGATAGATGTTGGCCTTAAAGATTTTGCCATACTATCAGACGGTACGACTTACAATAATCCAAAATTCTTTCGTACGTTAGAAGAAAAATTGGCTAAAGCACAAAGAATCATGAGTAGACGAACATTAGGCGGGGCCAATTGGTACAAATCCAAAAAGAAAATGGCTCGTATTCACGAAAAAATGACTCAAGCAAGAAATGATTACTTACACAAAATTTCTACCGAGATTATCAAAAAACACGATATCATCGGTATGGAAGATTTGTCAGTAAGCAATATGTTAAAGAATCACAAGCTTGCCAAAGCTATTAGTGAAGTATCATGGTCACAATTCAAAAGCATAATGGAGTACAAAGCAAAATGGTATGGAAAACAAGCCGTAACGGTTGCGAAAAACTTCCCTTCCAGCCAGCTTTGTTCCTATTGTGGCTATCAAAACAAAGACGTTAAAAATCTCGCATTGCGTGAATGGGAATGCCCTACTTGTGGCACACATCATCAAAGGGATATTAACGCAGGACAAAATCTAAAGAATGAAGCGATAAGACTTCTAACCGCAGGGACTGCGGGGATCGCCTACTAAGATAACTGAAGGATACTTTCGTGTTCGTAGGAATCTCCCGCTTCAAAAAGACGCAAGGTTGTTAAGCGGTGAGTAGTTCAATAAACCAGTCTACCACTATGAAACCATTCATTTACTCTTTGAAATTATTGATGTTAATAGAATAAATCATACGATTTCCCTTCATGTGAAAGTTACAAATGATAGCAAGGACGTTGTAAGTAAAGGGACTTTAGTAGTTTGTCCTCCACATCGTTTAGAAAAAATTGATGGAAAAGTCCTAGAAAATTTTTAAGATACCTGGGATATCACTTTTGGTTTTAGGGATTTTAAAATGAAATTTCATAAATCAAATCCTCAAGATAAGAAAAATTCTCCTCAAAGATTTTGGATATATTATAATAACAATAGGTACTTTGGATTTTAGGGAATCTATTTGATGGAGGAATTTTATGGCGAAAAAGGTACTTGTAGTTGATGATGAACAATCAATCGTTTTTTTACTCCAGTACAACTTAGAACAAGCTGGATTTGAAGTAATTACAGCCTATAATGGGGAAGAAGGGAAAAATCTCGCAATATCAGAAAAACCGGATATTATTATCTTAGATTTGATGCTCCCTGTTTTAGATGGAATTGAGGTTTGCAAGCAGCTTAGGCAGCAAAAAGTGCAAATTCCAATCTTAATGTTAACCGCGAAGGATGATGAATTCGATAAGGTTCTTGGATTAGAATTAGGGGCGGATGATTATATGACAAAGCCCTTTAGCCCACGTGAAGTCATTGCTCGGGTGAAGGCTATTTTGCGAAGAACACAGGTTCAGGAAAACTATAATGAACCAGTCGTTGATCAAACGGAATATATTGAACTTGGAGATTTGAAAATCTTTGCTGACCAATATGAAGCCTACTTCGATTCAAATTTGCTTGAACTCACTCCAAAAGAATTTGAATTATTATTGTATTTGGCGAAAAATGTGGGGCGTGTATTGACAAGGGATCAGCTATTAAGTGCAGTATGGAATTATGATTTTGCTGGTGATACTCGAATTGTCGATGTACATATTAGTCATTTACGTGAAAAAATAGAGCAGAATACTAAAAAGCCTGAATATATTAAAACGATTCGGGGATTAGGCTATAAACTCGAGGTGCCTAAAAAAGAATGATTAGATTCCGTAAAAGGCTTCTCTTTACTTTAATTACACTGATTATAACTGTATTAATTGGCCTTGGTTTAGTTTTAGGGCAATTGTTTAAAGAATATTATCGTCAGGCCTTTGATGAGAGGTTAAATAAAGAAGTCAGCCTTGTGGCAACCTATTTCACTGATCATCAAAATTTGGAAAAAATTGATGCAGAGAAACTAAATCATTTAAGTAAAACGTTGGATTCTAGAATAACGGTCACACGTACAGACGGAAGGATTATCTATGATAGTGGGGAAAGTCATTTCATCACGCATAAGCATAATCAGGAAATCATTAATGGATTGCTTTCAGGAAAATACAAAAAAGCGGATGATTTTGATATAGGAGAAAAACGAAAAGTACATTATTATTGGAAAGAGCTTTCGCATAGCGATCAAATGGATGGTTATGTATTTGTCAGCACCACCTTAACAGAAATCAAAAATGCTTATAAACAAATTTGGTGGATTTTGACAAGTAGTCTTAGCTTTGCCTTGGTTTTTATCATGATGCTTGGACTGCAAATCACAAGGCGATATACAAAGCCGATTGAGGAAGCAGCCAATGTTGCGATGGAGTTAGCAAATGGGAACTATCTTGCTCGGGTACCTGAGGATCAAAGTAAGGAAACCGGGCAGCTTAGTAATTCAATCAACGATTTGGCGAAGAACCTGGAAGAAATGGTCCAGGTACATGATATACAACGAGATCGTTTAGCTACTTTGATTGAAAATATCGGCAGTGGACTACTTTTGATTGATAGTAGAGGGTATATTATTTTAATCAATCGCGCATTTAAGGAAATTTTCCATGTTAGAACAACGGATTATCTTTATAAGCTTTATTACGAAGTGATTGATCAGGATGAAGTCATTAAATTAATCGAAGATATTTTTCGTACTGAACAAAAGGTAAAAAAACAATTGCTCCTTCCATTATCGATTGAAAGAAGGCATTTCGAGATTTATGGCGTCCCTATTATTAGTACAAATGATGTGTGGAAAGGTATATTATTAGTATTTCATGACATAACCGAACTAAAAAAACTTGAACAAATGAGAAAAGACTTTGTCGCAAATGTTTCCCACGAACTTAAAACTCCGATTACTTCGATAAAAGGTTTCTCAGAGACCCTTATTGATGGGGCGATGTTTGATCAGAAGATGATGACAGCTTTTTTAAATATCATCTTAAAAGAAAGTGATCGTCTCCAAACTCTAATTGAAGATTTATTAGATTTATCGAAAATAGAGCAGCCAGAGTTTACTTTGAACTATCAAAAGACAAATATGGTATCTCTATTAAGAGAAGTCATTGAAATGCTGAAGGGAAAAGCAAATAAGAAGAACATTGAGATTGAGTTCAAAGTACCGAATGAGGACATGGTTGTGGAAATTGATAATTATCGGATGAAGCAAGTATTTATTAACTTAATCACCAATGCCATTTCATATACTCAAGAGGGAGGAAAGGTATGCATTGCTATTGCTTCAGATGATGAGAAGATTTTTGTCATGGTCCAAGATACAGGAGTCGGGATTGAAAAAAAGGAAATTCCTAGAATCTTTGAGCGATTTTATCGAGTTGATAAGGCGAGAAGTCGCGAATCAGGTGGGACAGGTTTAGGCCTTGCTATCGTTAAACATATTGTTGAAGCCCATAGGGGCCATATTACTGTAGATAGTAAGGTTGGAGAAGGGACGACCTTTACGATTGAATTAAATAAAACGAAGCCTAAAAATTGAAGAGCAATGGGTGAAGAGGGTTGGATAAATTTACAGGAATTTTACATATCATCCATTTTTCCTTTACATATGAATGATAGGATAAATGATGAAGACCCCTTCATCCAAAGAACCAAATGAAAAGGTGAAAGCCATTGGCTTTTGCCTTTTTCATTTGGTTTAAAGAAAAATAGGATGGATTGAAAAAGAAAAGCCAGTATTATGTTGAATCGGTTCGGAGTCAGCATTTTCCTTTCCAATAAGCCCGTGATAAAATATAGAAAGGAAAACGTTCGTTCTTATATGAAGTTTTAAGTTAGGGGGATTTTTTTTGCAAAAGAAACTGATCTTAATAGATGGAAATTCAATCGCTTATCGGGCTTTTTTTGCTCTTCCATTATTAAATAATGATAAAGGAGTACATACGAATGCCGTTTATGGCTTCACTATGATGCTGCAAAGAATTATAGAGGATGAAAAGCCAACCCATATGATGGTGGCATTTGATGCTGGTAAAACAACCTTTCGTCATAAAACCTTCACTGAATATAAAGGCGGAAGACAAAAAACACCACCGGAACTTTCTGAGCAATTTCCTTTAATCCGTGAATTATTGGATTCCTATGGAGTCTCGCGATATGAATTAGAGAATTATGAAGCGGATGATATTATTGGAACCCTCTCCCTTCAAGCTGAAACAGATGGATTTAAAGTAAAAGTTATTTCAGGAGATAAGGATTTAACGCAATTAAGTTCAGCACATACAACGGTTAATGTTACAAAAAAGGGGATTACGGAAATTGAAGAGTATACCCCAGAGCATATAAAAGAAAAATATGGCTTAACTCCAGAGCAGATTATTGATATGAAAGGGCTAATGGGAGATGCATCGGATAACATTCCTGGTATTCCCGGTATTGGTGAGAAAACGGCCATTAAACTGTTAAAAGAATTTGGAACTGTAGAAGATGTAATTGCATCGCTTGATAAAGTGAATGGGAAAAAGCTAAAGGAAAAGATTGAAGAATTTAAAGACCAAGCTCTTATGAGTAAACAGCTTGCCACCATTATGAGAGAAGCTCCTGTAGAGATTCAATTAAATGAACTTGAATATAATGGATTTCAAAAAGATAAGGTAATCGCATTATATAAAGATTTAGGCTTCCAATCCCTTCTTGCAAAAATAGATGATGATCCAGAAAGTATAGATGAAAAATCTTTTGAGGAAATTTCTTTTACAATGGTTGAAAAAATAGAGGATGAGATGTTCACAGAGAAAAGTGCCTTTTATGTTGAAATCCTCGAAGAAAATTATCATTATGCAGAGATTATTGGTTTTTCATTAGTGAATGAAAAGGGAAGATATTTTTTCCCAACAGATATGGCAGTAAAGTCACAAGCATTTAAATCATGGGCTGAAGACGAGACGAAAAAGAAAATCGTCTATGATGCAAAGCAATCAGAGGTATCCTTGCGTAATCATCATATCCATTTAAAAGGGGTCGAATTTGATCTTCTTATCGCGTCTTACATTATGAATCCAGCTGAGGCAGTTGGGGATGTAGCAACGATTGCTAAACGTTATGGCTTTGAAAATGTACAATCAGATGATTCCTTTTATGGAAAAGGAGCGAAACGTCAAATTCCTGAAGAAAAGCTGCTTGCCGAGCATTTAGTACGAAAGGCAGAGGCTCTTATCTTCTTACAGGAGAAACTTGTTCAGGCTTTAGAGGTAAATCAACAATACGAATTATTTCGGGAATTAGAAATGCCCCTTTCCCTCATTCTGGCTGATATGGAAGCCACTGGTGTGAAGGTCGATACAGAGCGTTTGCGTAAAATGGGTGAAGAAATCATTCAAAAGCTAAGTGAAATCGAAGGAAGAATCTATAAGCTGGCTGGAGAAATCTTTAATATTAATTCTCCAAAGCAGCTTGGAGTGATATTATTTGAAAAATTAGGATTACCTGTTGTAAAGAAAACAAAAACAGGGTATTCGACATCCGCTGATATATTGGAAAAATTAGAGCATAAGCATGAAATCATTAAAGAAATTCTCCAATATAGGCAACTTGGAAAGCTGCAATCTACTTATATAGAGGGCTTATTGAAGGTAGTTAATCCGAAGACTGGAAAGGTCCATACACGATTTAATCAGGCGCTTACACAAACAGGAAGACTAAGTTCTACTGACCCCAATCTGCAAAATATACCAATTCGCTTGGAAGAGGGAAGAAAGATTCGTCAAGTATTTATCCCATCAGAGGAAAATTGGGTTATGTTTGCAGCAGATTATTCACAAATTGAGTTGAGGGTGCTTGCACATATTGCTGATGATGAAAAATTGATCCAAGCCTTTAAAGAAGGTATGGATATCCATACAAAAACGGCGATGGAAGTTTTCCATGTTCAAAAAGAGGAAGTCACGGCAAATATGAGGCGTCATGCGAAGGCTGTTAATTTTGGAATTGTATATGGAATAAGTGATTATGGGTTATCACAAAGCTTAGGCATTAGCCGAAAAGAGGCAGGGCACTTTATTGATCGTTATTTAGAGAGCTATCCAGGTGTGAAAGAGTATATGAGTGAAATTGTTCGTGATGCAAAAGAAAAAGGCTATGTGAGCACCTTATTGCATCGAAGAAGATATTTACCTGAAATTACGAGCCGAAACTTTAACATTAGAAGCTTTGCCGAACGGACAGCCATGAATACTCCGATTCAAGGAAGTGCTGCAGATATCATTAAAAAAGCGATGATTGATATGGCAAATCGCTTGGTTGAGGAAGGACTACAGGCCAGACTTTTATTATCGGTCCATGACGAATTAATTTTTGAAGCACCTCAAGAGGAGATTGAAAGGCTAAAGATTGTGGTTCCAGATGTAATGGAGCACACAATTGAATTAAAGGTTCCATTAAAGGTGGATTATGCATATGGTTCTACTTGGTTTGATGCAAAATAAAATAGGAGGGAGGTGGGTTCGATTATGCCTGAGCTTCCTGAGGTAGAAACGATTCGAAGAACTCTAGAAGAACTAGTCCTTCATAAAAAAATAAAAGCGGTAACGGTCAATTGGCCCAAAATTATCAAGCAACCGGAAGTAGAGCAATTTAAAGATGCTCTTCAAGGTCAAACGATTCTCGAAATGGGAAGAAGGGGAAAATTCCTTATTTTCTATACGAATGATTTTGCTTTAGTTTCTCATTTGCGCATGGAAGGAAAATATGCTTTGCATCAACTAGGAGATGAAGTGACAAAGCATACGCATGTCATCTTTCATTTCACAGATGGGACTGAATTGCGTTACAAAGATGTACGAAAGTTTGGCACGATGCACCTTTTTCAAAAGGGAACAGAAATGGAAAGCCTTCCTCTATCCCAATTAGGACCTGAACCATTTTCAAAGGAGTTTCGTTTTGAAGAGTTTCAACGCAAATTATTGAAAACAAATCGCATGATTAAATCTGCGCTTTTGGATCAAAAAATCGTTGTTGGTCTAGGAAATATCTATGTTGATGAAGCTCTCTTCCGTTCTAAAATTCATCCTGAGCGGCTTGCAAGTCAATTGAAACAGAAAGAAATGAAGAAACTTTATAAAGAAATCAAGCTGACTCTTTCTGAAGCGGTTAAAAAGGGAGGAAGCACGATTCGTTCGTATGTAAACTCACAAGGACAGATGGGAATGTTCCAATTGGAGCTATTTGCCTATGGCCGTAAAGGTGAGCCATGCAAACGGTGTGGAACGGAAATGAAACGAAAAGTGGTTGGAGGAAGAGGCAGTGTTTACTGTCCAAAATGTCAAAAAAATGACAATAGTGCTGTTTAAGCTAGTGATGTTGTTTCGAACAGATCTCAATTAAAACTCAGCGTAGGGCTTCTGATTTAGACTCGATTGCAGTCTGAATCAGTTGCTAACAAAAAACAAAGTTTAAGACAAGAGACTGTATGGAAGAACAAAAGCATAATTGACAAAGGGAAGCGGGTGTAGAAGATCATTCTTCATCCCACTTCCTTTTTTATCCCACTCTTAACGGACAGTAAGACTCCCACTTCAAGATTCTGAGAATGCGAAGAAGATAAGTGGGAGATCAACTGTCCGTAAAGGTCCGACGAGGGATTAAGGTCCTAGTCAGGCGAAGCCACAGGACGTGGCGTTATTGAGCGTGATAAGTGAAATAAGATTTTTCTTTGGGCTTCAGCCCTTAGAAAAATCAATCAGGCTCTGCGTGACTAACCATCAGTGGGGGATGGATGGCAGACTGCAGACTAAAGGCGCGACGTCAATCGCAACGTCTGCACACTTCACGTCCTGTGCGTCGAAAACCCCCACTGATGGAAGTTTCACTTTATGCTTAAGAGAATACTGATTGGCAGCAGTGATGAGGATCGACCAAGTAGCGCCAATTTTAGGAATAAAGCATACTCTGTCTTCGCCAAACGCTTGCCAATCGGCGAGTTTTCTCTATCTGTAAACTTTTTCATTAACATTGCAATCCCTCCTTCATATACTATCGTAGCGTTTGATAGGAAGGAGCTAATCCAACCATGGGATATACATTATCACTGATACTTCTTGCCTTAGCTGTTAGCATTGACAGCTTTAGCGTCGGATTCACCTACGGACTCAGGAAAATGCAAATTCCTTTTAAATCCATTGTCATTATAGCAGGCTGTTCTGCGATTGTCCTTATGTTGGCAATGGTAATGGGGCATGTTATTCAAAAGATAATTTCTCCTCATGCTGCTGAAAGTATTGGAGGGATTCTCCTTATTATTCTTGGGGCATGGGTGATCTTTCAATTTTATCGACCAGAAAAAAAGGTTCAACAACCAGTAGAAAAAACAATTGTCAATTTTGAAATTAAATCGCTTGGCTTAGTCATTCATATTTTAAGAAAACCAATGTCTGCGGACTTTGACCAGTCAGGGACGATTACGGGAATTGAGGCGATTATGCTTGGTTTTGCATTGTCCTTAGATGCTTTTGGGGCAGGAATAGGAGCAGCTATGTTAGGATTTTCCCCATTTTATTTAGCTCTTACTGTTGCTTTTATGAGTTCATTATTCGTTTATATTGGTTTAAAGTCGGGCAGACTTCTTTCAGGTGGAAGCTGGTTAGAGAAGTTTTCGTTTATTCCCGGAGTGATATTAATTATAATAGGAATATGGAAAATGTAACTAGTGGAAAGGAATTTGCTTCATGTCCATTGTTGTCGGATTAACTGGCGGGATTGCTAGTGGAAAAAGTACCGTCTCCAATATGCTTAAAAAAAGAGGATATACGATTATTGATGCTGATTTAGAAGCAAGGCTGGCCGTTGAAAAGGGAGAACCTGCCTATTTCGAAATTATCGAATATTTCGGTGAAGATGTCCTCTTAGATGATGGGTCAATTGATCGAGCAAAGCTGGGCTCGATTATTTTTCATGATGAAGAAAAAAGATTAAAACTAAATAGCATCGTTCATCCAGCCGTTAGAAAAAGAATGCTTAAAAAGAAAGAACAAGCATTAGCGTGTGGGGAAAAGCTGATTGTTCTTGATATTCCCCTATTAATTGAAAGTAAATTAACCAGTATGGTGGAGAAAATTATCCTTGTCTATGTGGATGAGGAAACGCAATTAAAGCGATTAATAGCACGAAATCAATATACAGAAGAAGAAGCACAGGCAAGAATGAATTCGCAAATGCCTTTAAAAGAAAAGATTCCTTTCGCGGATAAAGTCATTAATAATAATGGTCTTATTGAGGAAACAGAAGCACAGCTAAGCCAAATTTTAAGGGAATGGGATGTGCTTTAGACTGTAGAGAGATTAGATGTCTCTCTCTTTTTTATTGCCTAAATAAGAATCAAATATTTCAAATTCAGCAATTTATTCATCACAAACAAGGACTATTATGTTATACTAATTTTAAAATTCAAACAAAAAAGTATAACATTTATGCGGAAGGGGCCGTAAAATGAAGGCAAAAATTGCGATTAATGGGTTTGGGAGAATAGGGAGAATGGTATTTAGAAAAGCCATTCTTGATGAAAATTTAGAAATTGTGGCTATTAATGCTAGCTATCCACCGGAAACGTTAGCACATTTAATAAAATATGACACAGTACATGGGAAATTTGATGGGGATATAAGTGCCGAGGAAGAATCCATTGTGGTGAATGGCAAAAGAGTTAAACATCTAAGCAATCGTAACCCTGTGGAATTACCTTGGCGGGAGCTTGGAATCGATATTGTTATAGAGGCAACGGGAAAATTTAATGCAAGGGAAATGGCAGCCCAGCATTTAGAAGCAGGTGCTCAGAAGGTGATTCTCACGGCACCAGGAAAAAATGAAGATGTAACCATTGTTATGGGTGTTAATGAAAGCGTATTAAATATAGATGATCATAATGTGATTTCAAATGCGTCGTGTACAACGAATTGTCTTGCACCTGTAGTGAAAGTATTAGATGAGCAATTTGGTATTGAAAATGGATTAATGACGACTGTTCATGCATTTACAAACGATCAAAATAATATTGATAATCCTCATAAAGATTTGCGAAGAGCGCGTGCATGCGGTGAATCCATTATTCCAACTACAACTGGGGCAGCGAAAGCATTGGCAAAAGTGATACCACACTTAAAAGGGAAACTACATGGAATGGCGCTTCGCGTACCAACTCCCAATGTATCGCTTGTTGATTTAGTTGTGGACCTTCGTAGAGATGTGACCATTGAAGAAGTCAATCAAGTGTTTGAGACAGCTTCAAAGGGATCCCTGCAAGGAATTTTAGATATTACAAACGAACCATTAGTATCAGTGGATTTTAATACAAATGAAAACTCTGCAATTATTGATGGACTTTCCACCATGGTCATTGGAGGCAACAAAGTTAAGGTGTTAGCGTGGTATGATAATGAATGGGGTTATTCATGTCGCGTTGTGGATTTAACTAAATATGTAGCACAAAAATTGCTAAAGTCCAAAACGGTTAACGTTTAGTCGCAAATCAATGATTTTGAATATAATATAAGACTAACTTTTTATGGAATTTTCATAGAGAAAACGAACCGTTTCTCCAATCTTTGAAAATTTTCTTTAAAGGTTGGTCTTTTTTTCCCACTCTTAACGGACAGTAAGACTCCCACTTCAAGATTTTGAGAATACGAAGAAGATAAGTGGGAGATCAACTGTCCGTAAAGGTCCGATAAGTTCAACTAACCATCAGTGGGGGGATGGATGACAGACTAAAAGCGTGACGTCAACACACAAGTCTGCACACTTCACGTCCTGTGCGTCGAAAACCCCCACTGATGGAAGTTTCACTTTATACGCAATGAAAAGTTTCAGGCGGTTTTATAGGAAATGGATCATAAAAGGGTAATTTCTAAAAATGAATAGAATTGCAGGCTTGGGTAATTTTTTTTATTAAGCATGTTGCAAAAAAAAATCAAACCAAGTATACTAATGCTCGTGAACTTCTTGAGATTTGGTGATTTTTCTACTTAAAGGGTTAGGACCTCTTAGGACTAACTTTCCCCCGTGGTAGTTATAACCCAAATGAAAAAGGGATCTTCATTAAAGTAAAGGGGGAAATTGAATATGGAAACGATGGGTCGTCACGTTATCTCTGAGTTATGGGGTTGTGATTTTGAAAAATTAAATGACATGGATCAAATTGAACGAATTTTTGTAGATGCTGCATTAAAGTCTGGTGCGGAAATTAGAGAGGTAGCATTTCATAAATTTGCGCCACAAGGAGTAAGTGGAGTTGTCATTATTTCAGAATCACATTTAACTATTCATAGCTTCCCGGAGCATGGATATGCAAGCATCGATGTGTTTACATGCGGTGACCTAGACCCTAATATCGCTGCAGATTATATTGCAGAGGCATTAGGAGCTCAAACGAGAGAAAACATTGAAATCCCAAGAGGTATGGGTCCTGTTCAAGTTAAACAGCCAAAAGCAAATGTCCTATAATGATATAGTACAATGACTAGAGGTGACATACATATGCACCTCTTTTTAGATGGAACAATACATAAATTGAATATAAATAGTCTATATATAAGTTTTACCAAAAGCAATCGGTGAGAAGCTGATTGCTTTTTTTCTTTGGGAGTGCTTGTTGTAATACTTGTACTAAAACCCTCTTTTATATAAGATATTAGTAAGAAATAGTCGAAAAGGAATATTGATTTGGAGCTGATCATATGAAATGCCCTTCATGTCAAAATAATAATACACGAGTGCTGGATTCTCGCCCCGTTGATGAAGGACGCTCAATTCGCCGCCGAAGAGAATGTGAAAAATGCGGTTATCGGTTTACTACTTTTGAAAAAGTGGAAGATATTCCATTGATTGTCGTGAAAAAAGAAGGAACGCGGGAAGAATTTAGCCGTGAGAAAATTTTACGCGGCCTTATTAAGGCATGTGAAAAACGACCGGTTGCTTTAAAGGAACTGGAGTTTATTACTTCTGAGGTAGAAAAGGAACTTAGAAGCCAAGGAGTTTCTGAAATTAAAAGTGAGGTCATTGGTGAAATGGTCATGGATCGCTTAGCGAATATTGATGAAGTAGCTTATGTCAGATTTGCTTCTGTTTATCGACAATTTAAAGATATAAATGTATTTATTGAAGAATTAAAGGAATTATTGAAAAAAGACCAATCATAATGGTTACTCAATTCATTTCCATTCAATATTTGTTTTAGAATATCGTTTCATTACATCCTCATTTATTTGAGATTGGATCTTCTTTTAAACATTTGAAAAAAGGATTGAAATAATGATGCAGCTTTGGAATAAACTAAGACCTATGGATCGATATGTGGTTACGTCAAATGGGCTATTGCAAGAATATGATCGAAGAATTCTCACTTTTTTGTATCAACCATTAATTGGGTTAGAGTCATATGGTTTATATATGAATTTTTGGTGTGAGTTAGAAGAAAATCGTCTTCGTTCAAATAAGGCATCATTACATCGGGATTTAATGCATCTGCTTGGGGAAAGCTTAAGCAATATTTATTTGTGGAGAACCAAGCTTGAAGGGATTGGATTATTGAAGACATTTGTCAAGGAAACCGAGGAGGAGCGCCTTATCATCTATGAATTACAGCCGCCGCCATCTCCAGAACTTTTTTTTAACAGTGGGGCGTTAAATATTTATTTGGAGCGTAAGGTTGGTGAAAAACAATATCTCCGTCTGAAACAATATTTTAGTGATAAGCTTATTTCTAAAAACGGATTTACTGAAGAAACCATCCCTTTTGAGGAAATATATACTTCTATTTCTGATAAAGCCCTACAGGAATCAATTGAATTAGAAAAAAAAATGGATTTTCAATCAGATAGAAGGTTTATTGGCAGTGGAGAAACGCCTAAGATATTTACAAATGCCGAAGCTTTCATCGATATTGATTTTATTATAAATCAATCGAAAATGATTCCACCTGAAGCCTTTACACCACTCGTTAAAAAGACAATGGGGATTCTTGCTTTTGTCTATGGAATCGATGCCATCAAAATGATGCAGCTCGTACTAGATGCTTTTCAACCGAACACGGATGAAATCAACGTGGATGAGTTAAAGGAAAATACAAAAACTTGGTATCAATTTAATCATAATGATAAATTGCCATTACTAGTAGATAAAATACAACCCCCTATGCTACATTCACTCTCCGAACCACCCAAAAATAAAGAAGAAGAGCATATATATTACTTAGAAACTACCTCGTCAAGACAACTTTTAATACAATTAGCTGGTGGGGCAGAGCCATCCCTAGCTGATTTGAAATTAATCGAAGACATTATGACAAAGCAAAAGCTCGAGCCTGGGGTTATGAATGTATTAATAGAGTTTGCTATGATCAAGCAGGATATGAAATTAAATAAAAGTTATATCGGGAAGATTGCCTCCCATTGGGCACGAAAAAATATTAAAACGGCTAAAGAAGCGATTGAATTTGCACGGAATCAGGATAAAGAATATAAAGAATATGCAGCCAATCGCTCACAAAAGGTCAATACTTATAAAAGAAAAGCGATAAGAACGGAAGTCATCCCTGATTGGTTTAAGAATCAAGATCAAGAAGCAGAGCAAAATACCGAGATTGAAAAGGATTTCGATTTCGAAGAAGAGAAAAGAAAATTGGAAGAGGAATTAAAACAGTTTAGAAAAGAGAGGTGATGAGTGTGGAAAGAATTAGCGATACCATCAGCCGGCTTTCAAATCATCAAGATTTTCAAAAAAGGCATGAGCGATTACGTAGCCAAATTCTAAGCGACCCATACGTGAAGAATTTTATCCAGGAACATCGGGACGAATTAAATCAAGCAATCATAGACCGAGGATTAAACAAACTTTATGAATTTATTTCGCAAAGCAAAGAATGCCATGATTGTCCGAGCTTACAGCAGTGTAAGAATATGCTTCAAGGCTACAGCCCTGTCCTTGTGATTCGAAATCAAATGATTGATATTCAATATGAAAAATGTCCACGTAAAATCATGGATGAAGAACATAAAAAGCATGAGAAGCTCATTAATAGTCTTTATGTTCCAAAAGAGATTTTACAGGCCACATTTTCGAATCTGGATATTGACGAAGGAAGATTTAAAGCCATCCAATTTGCTAAGGATTTTGTCAAGAATTATCATCCTGAAAAGTGGATGAAGGGCTTATACCTTCATGGCCCATTTGGAACGGGTAAAACCTATATTTTAGGGGCGATTGCCAATGAATTAGCTGAAAGAAAGGTTTCTTCTCTTATAGTTTATGTTCCGGAATTTCTAAGGGAAATAAAGAGCTCCATTGGTGAGGACAATTTAAATCAAAAAATTGATTTAATCAAAAAAGCCCCTGTTTTGATGCTGGATGATATTGGTGCTGAGTCCATGACGAGCTGGACGAGAGATGAAATATTAGGGACCATCCTTCAATTTCGGATGATGGAAAAACTGCCGACCTTTTTTACCTCTAATTTTAATTTTAAAGATCTTGAGCAGCATTTAACTTATAGTCAACGTGGAGAAGAAGAGGCGATAAAGGCCGCGCGGATTATGGAACGGATAAAGTATTTAGCTACCGAAATTTTAGTTCAAGGACCAAATCGCCGTAAATAAGATTATGAAGAAAAGCGAATCCAAATGGGTTGGCTTTTTTTTGATGAATGAAAAGTCATGCTGAAAATGGAGTCGATTTATTTTTATTTTAATCAGGAGGATGAGTTATCGGTTAATACTTCTAAATTGGTCAAATTCCCCATATACATGAGACAAGGATTTCTAAAAAAGGGGGGATCTGATTGATTGAAATCATATTCCAAAATAAAGAAGATGCAAAGAGATTATTCGGCTTTTTTAAATCAAAAACAGAGTTGAATGAAATTCTTCTCGAAGAAGATAAAAATAGAGGAATTGTTCGTTTTGAAACTTTTTTAAACCAGTCGAAACACATATTGAGTGAAACCTTTTATCAATTTATATTGAATATTAAACAGGTGGATTGGTTCAAAAGAATTTTGCGTGAGCAGTATTATTATGAGGATGAGGACGAGCAACAGCAAATTTTAGCTATTATCCAATCTATTCTTGAAGGAAAGCGGGAGGATTTATCTGTCTTTATTAAGGAAGCAATCAATAAAGAGAGTGTCCGAGAAACAATTGAGGATATGTTTAAGAATCAAGTTTCTTTCTCATTTGATTCCTTTGTACGTTTCCGTTTAAGACCCTACATGGATCAACTTATTTCTTATGTAGAGCTTTCGATTGATGAATACAAAATGGAACAAGAATATCAAATATTTATTCAAACCTTGAGGGAATTTCTTTCCGTGAAAGACTCAAAGGTGAATGACTTGCATTTACTTTTTGATGAGGGGATAACGTTTTATGACGAGAGCTATGAAGAAATCAAAAGGAAAGAGCTGATGCGGATGATTGATCGAAAGCTGATCTCGAATCATCCGGTTTATATTGATTCTGTTACGATTGGACCTCTCTTATCGATTGCGCCAAAGCAAATTCATCTTTATACAAATGATGTGGAACAGCCATTAATCCGCACCATCCAAAATATTTTTGAAGAACGGGTGGAAATAATGCCTATCTCAGCTTTTTATCATGATCAAAGTGAAATTGAAGAAAAATTGTAAGTTGCCCTTGATTTTCAAAATTTAAGGCTCTATAATTACGTACATAACATTGAAATATGAAAAAAGTTATGATGAGGACAAGGGTATTCCTTTACGGTTACTAGAGAGGGAAGGCAAGGCTGGAACCTTCCTAATACGATTAGAGTACTTACCACCTCTAAACTTCAACCATGAAAGCTGAAAAAATGTTCGTATGCTTTTTTTCAATCACTATTGGTTGACGGGAAACCGTTATCGAACTAATTAAGTCATTTCACCTCCTGAGGTAAAATGAAAATTAGGGTGGAACCACGTGTTAATCAATATAACTCGTCCCTTGTATCGGGGCGGGTTTTTTATTTTGCCTTAAATCAGCCCTGATGATTAAACTAAAAAAGGAGGAATTTATCATGTCAGAATTGGTTAAAGTTACGTTTCCTGATGGAAATATGAAGGAGTTTCCTAAAGGAACGACAACAGAAGAAATTGCAGCATCCATTAGCCCAGGTTTAAAAAAGAAATCATTAGCTGGTAAATTAGGCGGCGTGATGTATGATCTTCGCCGTCCGATTGAAGAGGATGGTTCAATCGAAATTATCACTTCAGATAGCGAGGAAGCTTTAGAAATTTTGCGCCATAGCACTGCTCATTTAATGGCTCAGGCAATTAAACGGCTCTATAAAAATGTAAAGCTTGGTGTTGGTCCTGTTATTGAAGGTGGATTTTACTACGATATCGATATGGAAGAATCGATTACACCAGAGGATCTGCCTTTGATTGAAAAAGAAATGAAAAAAATCGTTAACGAAAATATTGAAGTCGTTCGTAAAGAAGTATCAAGAGAGGAAGCGATTCAATTATATAAAGAAATTGGCGATGAGTATAAATTAGAATTGATTAATGCGATTCCTGAAAATGAAACCGTTACTTTATATAAACAAGGAGATTTCATTGATCTATGCCGTGGAGTACATGTACCTTCAACTGGTAAAATCAAAGAATTTAAATTACTAAGTATTGCAGGCGCTTATTGGCGCGGGAATAGCGACAACAAAATGCTTCAGCGCATTTACGGAACAGCCTTCTTTAAAAAGGAAGACTTGGCAGAGCATCTGCGCTTACTTGAAGAAGCAAAAGAGCGCGATCATCGTAAAATTGGAAAAGAGCTTAGCCTGTTTACAACTTCTCAATTGGTAGGTCAAGGTTTGCCATTATGGCTTCCTAAGGGTGCAACGATTCGCCGTATTATTGAACGTTATATTGTGGATAAAGAAGTGCGCTTAGGTTATGAACATGTGTATACTCCTGTTTTAGGAAGCGTGGATCTTTATAAAACTTCTGGTCACTGGGATCATTACCAAGAAGACATGTTCCCTATCATGGAAATGGATAATGAACAATTAGTTCTTCGTCCGATGAACTGCCCACATCATATGATGGTTTATAAAAATGGAATTCATAGCTATCGTGAGCTTCCAATCCGTATTGCTGAGCTTGGAACGATGCATCGCTATGAGATGTCAGGAGCCTTATCTGGCCTTCAACGTGTACGTGGGATGACTCTGAATGATTCTCATATTTTCGTTCGTCCGGACCAAATTAAAGATGAATTCAAACGAGTTGTTAATCTAATTTTGGAGGTATACAAAGACTTCAATTTAACTGATTACTCCTTCCGCTTATCATATAGGGATCCAGAGGATACTGAAAAATATTATGACGATGATGCAATGTGGGAAAAAGCACAAAGCATGTTAAAAGAAGCGATGGATGATATGGGGCTGGATTATTATGAAGCAGACGGAGAGGCAGCCTTTTATGGCCCTAAGCTTGATGTTCAAGTGAAAACTGCATTAGGTAGGGATGAAACTCTATCCACTGTACAGTTGGATTTCTTGCTTCCTGAACGTTTTGACTTATCCTATGTTGGAGAAGATGGCAAGCCGCATCGCCCAGTCGTTATTCACCGTGGGGTAGTTTCTACAATGGAACGCTTTGTTGCTTTCTTAATTGAAGAATATAAGGGTGCCTTCCCAACTTGGTTAGCGCCAGTTCAGGTTCAAGTAATTCCTGTCGCTCCAAGTATCCATCATGATTATGCGAAGCAAGTTCAAGAGAAACTTTTAGCAGAGGGCTTCCGTGTTGAACTCGATTCTCGTGATGAGAAAATTGGTTACAAAATCCGCGAAGCACAAATGCAAAAGATTCCGTACATGCTTGTAGTAGGAGACAAAGAAGTTGCAGAAGAGGCAGTGAATGTCCGTAAATACGGTCACCAGGATTCAGAAACGATTGCTTTTAATGAATTCCTTGCATCTCTTAAAGCGGAAGTAAATCGTTAATTTTAAGATGTAAAAATAAAACTGTTGCAATTCAATGATTCTTTGTGATAAAATCTTTATCGTTGATTAGAAAAATATCTGTTTGACACCATGTCATCCATGTGATATAGTAACTAAGGTAAATTGAATACAAGTTAGTAAAAGAAGAAGCACCCGCTTCTCACCTGATTGACGCATAAGGCTGTTAGCAGGTTTTACGTAAGCATTTTTTCTTGTTAAAATGAGGTTTTCGTAAAGTGTGGGTGATTTCATCCGCACTTTTTTATTTGTATAAACCTAGTTTTTCTTTTAAAGAAGAGCTTTATAAAAAACCTGCGATTCCATTTTGAGTCATGATTTGAAAGATAAGCGGAGGAAGACTAATTGCTAGCTCACTATCTCAGTGAACAAGGTGATCCAATCACTTGTTTTCCCGCTCTTGACCGAAACGTTGTATTCGTAAAAAACCGGAGGTGTCTAACTATTAGCAAAGACATGTTGTTAAACGAGGGAATTCGTGCCCGGGAAGTTCGTCTAATTGATCAAAACGGGGAACAATTAGGAATCAAGTCCAAAAACGAAGCATTAGAAATAGCAGCTCGTGTAAACCTTGATCTTGTTCTAGTCGCTCCAAATGCGAAACCACCAGTAGCCCGTATTATGGACTATGGTAAATTCAAATTTGAACAGCAAAAGAAAGAAAGAGAAGCACGCAAAAATCAAAAGGTTATCAATATTAAAGAGGTTCGCCTTAGCCCAACGATTGATGAGCATGACTTTAATACAAAGCTTCGTAATGCCATCAAGTTCTTAGAAAAAGGCGATAAGGTAAAGGCATCTATCCGCTTTAAAGGACGTGCCATTACGCATAAGGAAATTGGTCAACGTGTTTTAGTCAGATTTGCTGAAAGCTGTAGCGAGATTGCTACGGTTGAGTCTCATCCAAAAATGGATGGAAGAAGCATGTTCATGACTCTAGCACCTAAAAACGATAAGTAATGAGGAGGAATCCCTAATGCCAAAAATGAAAACTCACCGTGGCGCTGCAAAGCGTTTTAAGAGAACAGGTTCTGGTAAACTTAAACGTTCTCATGCATACAGAAGCCATTTATTCGCTAACAAATTAACAAAACAAAAACGTAAACTTCGTAAAGCAACTCTTGTATCTGCTGGTGATTACAAGCGTATCCGTAATTTATTAGTAAATCTTAAGTAATATCCGATTCTAGGAGGGAAAACATATGCCACGTGTAAAAGGCGGTACAGTTACTCGCAAACGTCGTAAAAAAGTTTTAAAATTAGCTAAAGGTTATTTCGGTTCAAAACATACATTATATAAAGTTGCTAACCAACAAGTAATGAAATCATTACAATATGCTTTCCGCGATCGTCGTCAGAAAAAACGCGACTTCCGCAAACTTTGGATTACTCGTATCAATGCAGCTGCACGCATGAATGGCCTTTCTTACAGCCGTTTAATGCATGGATTAAAGCTTGCTGGTATCGAAGTAAACCGCAAAATGCTAGCTGAACTTGCAATTGCAGATGAAAAAGCATTTGCAGAATTAGCAACAGTTGCGAAACAAAACTTAAAATAATACACTGACAGTTTAAAAGCCATTCTCATGTGAGGATGGCTTTTTTGCACTTTAAGAAAGCATTCCTGTATTAAAGCAAAATGAGGTTTGAACAAAAAAAGCCCTCTTGGTATGATACGAGGTGTCCAGTCGACAGGACCCTTAATTTGACCAAGGAGGACTTCAAATGAAGTATAAACAAAATGAAAAGATTTTACAACTGACAGAAAATACCTTAATTGTAGGAATTGACATCGCCAAGCATAAGCACGTGGCCCGCGCCCAAGATTTTAGGGGCATACA